>JAKSOU010000120.1 GCA_024405435.1 Akkermansia sp.
AGCCCTTCCGTGTATCTGGGAACCGGGTTGCAGCCCTACCTGATGCAGGCCCCGGCGTATGCACCGGTGGCACCGGACGCCGAGGCGATGCCCGCGGAGACCATGGAGGCCCTGGTGAAGGGCTGCACCACGGAGGCCCAGCGCGCCACCCTGGAGGAGACCGGTGCCGTGGACTTCATCAAGGAGGCCCCCACCGGCAAGTACCACGCCTACCTCTACAAGCAGGACGGCGGCTACCTGGCGGTGCTGCTCTCCCTGCGGGTGGACGACTACCTGAACCAGGGCGTGAACGCGGACTGCTCCGATGTGCACCTGCCCACCTGCTACCCGCCCACGTGGCGCCGATACGGCAACCTGGTGCCCATGTGGCAGGACGCGCCGATGCTCACGCGCGAGGACGCCGTGGCCCTGGTGGACAGCTTCCTGACGGACAAGGAGCGCAAGCGCCTGGACGACACGGGCGACGTGGATTTCGCGTACCAGAACGAGTACGCGCGCTACCGCGCCTCCGTTGTGTCGCAGCGCCTGGGATTCGACCTCTGCTTCCGCATCATCAACACCAAGGTGAAGAGCATGAAGCAGATCAACCTGCCGGAGGAGTACGTGGTGCCGCTCACCCGCTTCACCAACGGCATCATCCTGGTAACGGGGTCCGTGGGCTCCGGCAAGTCCACCTCCCTGGCCGCCATCATCGATTTCATCAACTCCGACCGCAAGGACCACATCATCACGCTGGAGGACCCCATCGAATTCCTCTTCGACCCCGCCACCTGCCAGGTGAACCAGCGAGAGGTGCACAAGCACACCGAATCCTTCGGCCGCGCCCTGCGCGCCGCCCTGCGAGAGGACCCCGACATCATCATGGTGGGTGAAATGCGCAACCTGGAAACCATCTCCCTGGCGCTCACCGCGGCAGAGACGGGCCACCTGGTGCTCGGCACCCTGCACACCGGCTCCGCCGCACGTACGGTGGACCGTATCCTGGACGCCTTCCCCGTGGAGGAGCGCGAGCACATCCGCATCATGCTCTCCGAATCCCTGCGCGGCATCCTCTCCCAGCAGCTCATCCCCAAGAAGGACGGCACAGGCCGCGTGATGGCCCTGGAGATGCTGGTGAACACCGCCGCCGTGGCCAACTGCATCCGCGAGGGCAAGACCTTCATGATCCCCGGCCTCATCCAGACCGGAAAGGCACAGGGCATGCGCCTGATGGACGACGCCCTGCAGGACCTCTACCTGCGAAACATCATCTCCGCAGAGGAGTGCGACGCCCGCGCCACAGACAAGGTCATCATGGAGCGCTTCCTCAAGGAACACCCCGAAAATACCGTCACCGGCATCCCGGAGGCCTAACCCGCACCCAGACGAAACAACCAACCTTTTCACTATCATGGACAACAAGATTGACCGATACTTCCAAACCCTCGTCGAAATGGGCGGGTCCGACCTCCACCTCTCGGAGGGCCAGCCGCCCAAGGTGCGCGTGCACGGCGACATCTCACCCATAGAGGACCACATCCTCACGCACGAGGACATGGTGGAGCTCATGCAGCCCATCTGCAACCCCAAGCTCTGGGAGCAGTACGTGAACGAGGGCGACGCCGACTTCGCCTACGAGATGGACGAGCACTCCCGCTTCCGCTGCAACTACATGAAGCAGCAGCGCGGCTACTGCTGCGTGTTCCGTCTCATCCCCACGGACATCATGACCTTGGAGCAGCTCAACATCCCCTCCGTGGTCAAGCGTTTCGCGGAGATGCGCGCCGGGCTCGTTCTCGTCACAGGCCCCACCGGCTCTGGCAAGTCAACCACCCTCGCCGCACTCATCGACTACATCAACACCAACTTCAACCGCCACGTTGTCACCATCGAGGAACCCATCGAATTCGTCCACACCTCCAAGAAGAGCATCATCACCCAGCGTGAGGTGCCCTCCAACTGCCCGTCCTTCGCAGATGGCCTGCGCGCATCCCTGCGCGAGGACTCGGACATCGTTCTGGTGGGCGAGATGCGCGACCTGGAGACCATCTCCCTGGCCCTCACCGCCGCGGAGACCGGCCTGCTGGTGTTCGGCACCCTGCACACCAACAACGCCCGCAAGACCATCGACCGTATCATCGATGTGTTCCCCGCGGAGCAGCAGGCCCAGGCCCGCACCATGCTGGCGGGCTCCCTGCGCGGCGTGGTGGCGCAGCTGCTCATGAAGCGGTGCGACAAGCCCGGCCGCTGCGCGGTGAACGAGATCCTCTTCGCCACGCCCGCCGTGGGCGCCATCATCCGCGAGGGCGCCACCCAGAAGCTGGCGGATGTCATCATCGGCGGCAAGCAGCTCGGCATGCAGTTCATGGA
>JAKSOU010000121.1 GCA_024405435.1 Akkermansia sp.
CGACCACCACCGCGTGGAGCACAACGGCAGCACGGACATGCTGGTGTACTTCTTCCGCCTGCCGCGGGAGGATTCCGACACCGCCTACTCCATGCTGGGCAGCAACGCCAAGGCCGCGCTGGTTTTCGAGTGCGGGGAGGAGCTGCGCGTGGAGGGCAAGGCCCAGATGCTCAACCGCCCGGAGGCCGCCGACTGCGAGAACTGGGAGCAGCTGGTGGAGCGCCTGTTCCCGGATTGCAACATCGTGCTCATCGCGGAGCGCAACATTGTGCTGCGCCCCAAGGATTCCCAGTGACCACCCCTGCCGCGGGAGAGACATGAAGCTGATTTGCGAGCACCTGGCCTTCGCCTACACGAGCGACGCTCCCGTCTTCCGCGACTTCTCCCATGAATTCCGCACCGGCATCACCGTGCTCAAGGGCTACTCCGGCTCCGGCAAGACCACCCTCCTGAAGCTGCTGGCCGGCTACCTGGGCGCAGACTCCGGGCGCATCGCCACTCCCACCGGCCTGAAGGTCACCAGCCGCCGCTACCGCCGGCGGGATGTGGCGTACATGTTCCAGGGCATCAACCTGCTGCCCCTCATGAGCGTGGAGCGCAACCTGCGCCTGGCCGCGGAAATGGCCATGCTGCCCGGCCACGAGTGGAAGCCCCGCTGCGAGGAGCTCCTGCGCGACCTGGGGCTCACCGAGCTGCGCAAGCGCCGGGCCGACAAGCTCTCCGGCGGCCAGGCACAGCGCGCCGCTCTCGCCAGAACCCTCATGAAGGGCGCTCCCACCGTCCTGCTGGACGAGCCCACCTCCGGGCTGGACGACGCCAACACCGACATCATCAAGAAGCTGGTGCTCAAGGATGCGGCGGACCGCATCTGCATCATCAGCACGCACGATTCACGCCTGCTCGAACTGGCCGATGAAATCATTGATTTTGACAGCGCTTTACCTGGCTAAGGACACCCTGAACCGGTGGATGTCGCGCATCTCCAGCCCGCTGGCGCGGGTGCTGGTGGTGTACTTCCTTTCCCTGTGCGCGCTGTGCTTCCTGGGCAGCTACGTCATCACCGCCAAGGCCCTGCGCGACAAGATCCGCGCGCAGGGGGGCGACCTGGTGCACATCATGGTGTTCAGCGCCCCCGGCGGGAACGCCGCCGCCCTGCCCACGGAGCAGGAGCTGAGCGACCTGCTGGATGTGGATTCGCTGGCGGTGCGCAGCGTGGGCTCCGCCACGGCGGAGCAGCGCAGCGTGCCCGTCTTCACGTATGATTTCCAGCGCTCCTCCCAGTTTGTGCCGCTGCTCTCCCCCAGCGCCGGGCCCAGCCTGCTCTGCCCCATGGACAAACCCCTGTTCCGCCCCGGCCCCATGGATGTGCGCCTGGCGGGGGATTCCACCGGGCACACCCTGATGGTGCGCCACCTGCCCCCGGACCACCTGCTCATGCGCCTCATGCCGGACGGCTGCATCCTTGTTCCCCCGGAGACGGCGGAGAGCATGACGCGATCCCGCGCCAGTACCATGCAGCGCCTCATCGCACGCGTGCGCAACCTGGAGGGCGCGCACTCCCTCGTCCGCGTGGAAACCTACTTCCGCAACATGCTGCGCCTGGAGGGCGCGCAGGGCCAGGTTGTCTCCGCCTCCAGGATGCTGCGGGAGATGGATGTGGTGCTCAGCAACCAGACCCAGTGCCGCGCCGCGTTCTGCATCGGCATCGTGGGCATCGTGGGCATCCTGCTCACCGCGCTGGCCGGCATGGAGTACCGCCAGAACGAATACATCTACACGCTCATGAAGAGTTTCGGCATCCACCCGCTCATGCTCGTGGGCGCCTTCCTGGTGGAGAACCTCCTGCTCGTCGGCCTCTCCTTCGCGGCCGCCGTGGCCACCTTCATGCAGTCCCAGCAGATTATCGTCAGCCAGTTCTTCAAGATGAGCCGCTACACCCTGCAGCTGGATGAAATCATGCCGGAAATCCACCTCATCGCGGCCATGCTGCTGATATGCATCGCCTTTTCCTCAATCCCCATCATTGCCGCCGCCAACAGGGAAATCGGCCGCGTGCTTAAGTAATCCTAAACAGTTTTTTTGCCATAATCGCACTTTGGGCTTGCAACTGCGCGGCGTTTGGTTAGAATACACCTGTTATCGGCCCCCTCTCGGGGGTTCATCTCATCATCAAAACCTAAATCGATTACAATCATGGATATTCAAGTTGCCGTTCTTTGCGACTACGCCGCCGATTATCAGGGCAAGCTCTGCGTGCAGGGCGCCTTCGATACTCTCTTTGCCCGCCAGTTCCCGGTGGTTCACCCCGCCTGCGCTCTTGCCC
>JAKSOU010000122.1 GCA_024405435.1 Akkermansia sp.
CCTCGATATCGGTGAAGAACTGGTATTCGATGCCGTTGGTGAGGATGGCGATGCGGGCTTCCGTGCAGGCGAAGTAGCGGTACAGCTGGCTGGCGTGGTTGATGCTCAGCGGGGAGTTGATGCTCTTGCACTCGATGAGGATGCTCGGCTTGTCGTCGCGCATGATGACGTAGTCCACCTTTTCGTTTTTCTTGGTGCCCACGTCGGCGGTGAATTCGGGAACCACCTCAAGGGGGTTGAACACGTTGTACCCGAGCGCCTGGATCACGGGCATGATGAGGGCGTTCTTGGTGGCTTCTTCCGTCTGGATGCTGTCCTGTATGCGCTCGATGCGCTCGGAGAGCTGCGTGAGTGAATCGATGAGTTCCATGGTGATGCAGATGTTGGTGAGTGTAGGGCTGTCTCCACCCTAACCTACAAATTATCCGCTCCGCCGTGGGTAAAAGCAAGAAGTGTTAGATTGTATTACAGGCAATTCACATGTAAATCATGCATGCACAATCCGCAAAAATTTTTCGTCGGCGCAAAGTCCCGCCACTACGGCAAGACGGCATCCAGCGAAGTGCCGGATGCCGCTTGGAAATCCCCGCGCCGCCAAGCGCGGCGAGCTTCATTTCCTAATCTTAATCCTCCTCCTAATCCTCATGACCTCCTCACCCGCCGAAGGAGAGCAGCCATTTCCAGGCGGGGAGGGCGTGGATGGTGCCGTGGGGGGTGGGGATGTCCTCCTCGTGGCCCTCGGTGACCACCCAGGCGTTCTTGATGCCGGTCTCCTGCATGGCGGTGGTGAGGGCGCGCAGCTCGCGGCGGCGCGTGGTGGCGTCGTCCATGGTGTGGCACACCTGCACCAGGTGGCGCTCGCCGCTGGGCAGGGTGGCCAGGAAGTCGACCTCGTACTTGTTCTGGGTGGTGTAGTAGTAGAGGTCGTGCGTGTGGCGGCGCAGCTCCACGCAGACGATGTTCTCCAGCATCTGGCCGATGTTGGCGGTGATGCGCGCGCCGAGGGATGCGGCCATGGCGTGGTCGGTGCAGTAGACCTTGTGCATGCGGCGCTGCTGCTCGCCCATGCTGGCGGAGAATGCCGGCACGGTGATGAGGAAGAAGGCGTCCTCCAGCCACTGCACGTACTGGGAGATGGTCTCGCGGCTCACGCTGTAGCCCATGGAGGAAAAATCCTTGCACACCTTGCTCACGGAGAACAGGGCGCCCACCTGGTTGAGCATGCGGCGCGCCAGACTGCGCAGCACGAGCGGCTGCCCCACGGCGTTGCGCTCCACAACATCATGGTACAGGATGGAGGAAAAATACTCCTGGTGCAGCTGGCGGCGGCGCTCCGCGGAGAGCCCGTACACCTCCGGGAAGCCGCCGGTCTGCTTGTAGTTCTCCCACGCGCGCAGCACCTCCATGCGCTGCGTGGTGGAAAGGCGCCCAACCTTGCGGCTCACCTTCGCTCGCGACAAATATTCCCCGAACGAGAACGGATACAGCTCCCACGTCATCGTCCGCCCGCGCAGGCAGGTGGCGATTTCCTTGGACAGCAGTTTGGACGACGACCCCGTGAGGTATATCTCGCACTTCTCGTCGCGCCGCAGACGCTCGATGAACAGCTGCCAGCCGGGGTAGTCCTGCATCTCGTCGAAGATGAAGTACACCTTCTCCTTGCGCCGCTTCTCCGGGTACAGGCTGTAGTACGCCTCGTACAGGTCGTTCCAGTCGCCCTCCTCCAGCGCCGCCAGGCGGTCGTCCATAAAATTCAGCCACACGATGTTCTCCCGCGCCACGCGCTTTTTGCGCAGTCCCGCCACGATTCCCTCCATCAGCGTGCTCTTCCCGCAGCGCCGCACGCCCATGCAGATCGACACCTTCTTCTCGTACGGCTCGATCACCAAATCACGCGGGGTGCTCCCCTCCAGCTCCATCTGCTGGCGGTCCAGGATGATTTCTCGCAACGCTTGCCGCAATTCCATGTTCATACCCGCAAAAATACCATTTCTGCTTCCAAATGTCAACAGAAATTGCAAAAAATGTAAAAAATACCGTCAAAAAACAAGAAAAACAGAATAAATACACAGCAGAAAACAAGAAAAGTTGCAGCCAACCACGGCAGAAATATAAAATTCCTGCGCCGGGAAATTTGCCTGCCGGGTTATATAAACGCCAGTGTTTATAGTGTATCGCGTTGTAAGTTGAGGGTGGTGTGTGGTTGCGCCAGCGCGTGCTGGGCGTGCTGGGCGTGCTGGGCGTGCTGGGCGTGCTGGGCGTGCTGGG
>JAKSOU010000123.1 GCA_024405435.1 Akkermansia sp.
GTTACCCTGCACGCCCCTTTTATACCACCTCAAACTAATCGAGCCCCACCTGGAAAGGTGGGGGGGTAACCACGTTGGACGTTTCGGCACGGAACCCCGCCTTGCGCGGGGTGGATTAGAACTCCGTCCGCATACCAACCACGCCTGTTGCCATCAATCATTGCACACCGCCCTATAGGTGACATGCAACCGAATTCCCAGATTTCCGATTTTCCCAGACCCCACCCCGTAACCATGCGGGTTGGCGCTCGGCGGGCGGCGGCGGGGTCTTCAGGATTCCATGGCGGCCTTCAACAGTTCGGCGGAGGTGTCCTTTTCGAGCTCGAGTGCCACATCGTATGCCGTTTTGCCCTCCTTGTTCTTCACAAACGGGTCCGCCCCGGCCTTTAGCAACATTTCGATGCATGCAGTATCAGTATCCGTGTCGGTAAGAGCATGGCTCGCGCATATCAACGCCGTTTCGCCAAATGAATCGACGAGATTGACATCCGCCCCAGCATCCAGCAGCAGGCGAACACTCTCCGACTGATTGTTCATGGCGGCCAACATGAGCGGCGTGGTGCCGTAGTGGCTTCTGCAGTTGGGATCAGCCCCCGCGTCCAGGAACAATTTCAGCAGCTCGTGGAAATTGTGGCAACTTGCGCGCAGCACAACGGCCTCTCCCTCCGCATGCCGGGCCAGGAGCGCCGCCGCGCGCGCCAGCGCGGCCATGTCCATCTTCTCCCGGTTTTCTTTCCAGCACCACAGGGTGTTGTCGTTCGTCACCTCCATCAAGGTGCAGATATCCCGCCATTCCTGCGGATCGCGGGTGAGGCTGGCGTGGAACAGCTCCTTGCATGCGTAGTCTCTGCTCCATGCCATGGACGACATGGGCGTGCTTCCGTTGGAGCCCATGGCATGCAGCCTGGCTCCCGCTTGAATGAGCATTTCCGCTATTTCGCGGTTGTCTTCGCGGCAGGCGTCGCACAGCGGGCAGTCTGCGTTCGGGTCGGCGCCGTGCTCTAGCAGCAGGCGCACGCTTTCCCTGCAATCCTGTTCGCTGGCGATAGGCAGCGGGTTCGAAGATTCCTCGTCGCCCGTGCCGGCCCCGGCCTCCAGCAGGAGCCGCACGCATTCCGCATGATTATGCGCCGCCGCCCAATACAATGCCGTGGTTCCATACTCGTCCCGGGCATCGATGTCGGCCCCGGCCTGGAGGAGGATGCGCACGCATTCCGGCGCATTGTGCCCCGCTGCGTACATCAGTGCGAAGCATTGCATTTGAACGGGATTGTGCACGTTCATGGGCACGCCTTCCGCCAGGAGGCGGGCAACGGTTGCCGCATCGTTGCAACAGCATGCCCGCCACAGGTCTTCGCAACCTTGGGGCACCGGCGTGTGTTCGTCCTGCTCATTCGGATAGTCTGCTCGCTTCATAGGATGGCGCCATTGTGCCACAACGCGGGTGGGCATGCAAGGGAAATGCCGCCGATGTTGCGCGGAATTTGACAAGCCCGCACGGCCATGCACCATGCGGGCTTGTTCTTAATCTTAATCCTAATTCTAATCCTAATCCTTAATTCGCCTTCCCGTCGTCCTTGCCGTCGGTGAGCCAATCAATGGTGAAGGTGGTGAAGTTGATCTTGCCGTCGCGCTCAAAGAGCACGCCCACCACGCCGGGCTTCACCGTGCAAACGGCGGAATAGGCGTAGCCGCCGGGGCCCAGTGCCTTCTCCACGGGCCAGGTCTTGCCGTCGTCGTAGCTCATCTTGGCTACGCCGTTGTTGCGACCGCCGGCGCAGGGTCCGGTGAAGATGATGCGGCTCTTGCCGCCGAGCTTCTCGTCATCGGAGAAGGAGTAGCGTGTAAGGCCGTTCTGGCAGCCGGG
The DNA here is from genome assembly GCA_024405435.1 of Akkermansia sp. GTDB lineage: Bacteria > Verrucomicrobiota > Verrucomicrobiia > Verrucomicrobiales > Akkermansiaceae > Akkermansia. Next base: position 1,868 of record JAKSOU010000123.1, read on the forward strand.
GCAGGGGAGCTCGCTGTGGGTGTTGATGGGGCCCCAGGTCTCGCCGCCGTCCTCGGAATAGGCGTACTTGCGGTTGCTGCCGCCGCTGGAGTGGCGGGAGACAATCAGGATGCCGCCCGCTTCCGTCTCAGCCACGGAAACCTCGTTCACACCGCCGCCCGCGGCGGATTTCTGGCCGATGCGCCAGGTCTTGCCGTGGTCGTCCGAATACGCGGCGGCGAGGGTCCAGTTGTTGAAGGGACCCTCGTTGAGCGGGACGATGAGGCGGCCCTTGTGCGGCCCGCGGGTGAGCTGGCAGCCGGGGTTGGGGCCGCTGCAGGTGATGTCCACGTCGTCGTGCTTGGTGTCGGCGGTCACGTCCTTGGGCTTGCTCCAGCTCTTGCCGTTCTTGGAGAAGCAGA
>JAKSOU010000124.1 GCA_024405435.1 Akkermansia sp.
GCGTGGAGTCCTTGAAGTCCGCCGCCTTGTACACCTTGCCGTCCGGCACGCGGGAAAGGTCGATGTAGCCCAGGGCGTTCACGCGATACTCTGCGGAGACGAACACGATGTCCGGGTTCTCCTTGGCCATGTGGCGGAAATCGTAGAGATCATCGGACGCGCTCTCCCAGCCGTAGGCGCCGCCGTGGAAGTACACCATCACGGGCTTGCCCTTGATGTTCGGGTCCGCCGTCCACACGTTGAGGCACAGGCAGTCCTCGCCCATGGGGAGGGTGCTTGGGGCTTCATCGGACCCCAGCAGGCTCTGCAGCGGGCGCTTGCCGTATCGGGTAGCCTTGAAATTGTCTTGGCAGTCCTCCACGTCCACCGGGGCCATCCAGCGCAGCGGGCCCACGGGGGGCTTGGCGAAGGGGATTCCCAGGTAGGCGTACACGCCGTTGTCCAGCTTCACTCCGGTGAAGGAGCCGTTGCGGCAGGTGACGGCGGGCGCGGGTGTCTCCGCCTGCTCGGCGGCAAAGGCGGGGGCGGCAAGGCCCAGCGTGAACGCAAGGCCGCATGCTATGATTCCGTGTTTGATTCTCATGATGGGGGCAAGTGGTTTATACCTGTATACGACTATAGCGCATCATCGCGGGGAGTCAACACCTTTTCCGCAACTCATGGTGCTTCGCCGTGCGTGCGTGCGCGAATCGAAGGCCCATCCGGCATTCCGCCGGATGGGCCTTGAAGGTTCACGGTTCGCACCGGCGCTTATTTAGCCGGCTTCTGCGCATCGCGCAAGGCTTTCTGCACGAATTCGCGCTGCTCGCGCCTGGGGTCGTTCACCACCTTGATGGAGTTGTCGTTGCCAACGACCAGGGTGGCGCGCTTGGCGAGGTCGTACTCCGGCCAAGCGATACCCTCGATGGAGGGGTTGCCGGTGCGGGCGAAGTTGGTCCAGATCCGGCTGACCTTCTTGGCGAGCTCCATATCCACCTTTCCGGTGATGGAGGAGACGTACGGGTTGAGGAACACGTAGGTCAGCTCCACGGAGTGGCAGGCGCCGACCCAGGGGGCCACGGTGGAGCGCTTGGCGAAGTAGTACATGTAGGTCTTGCCCTTGCCGCCGGCCTTCACATGGGCCTCCGCCTGGTTGATGGCGGGCACGCGGAAGGTCTTGTCGTTGTTGATTTCCGTGTACTTCCAGAGGTTGGGGTACTTGGCGGACCACTCGTCCTCGTCAGCCTGGATGGTTGGCACGACTTTGGAGATGTCAATGGGCTCGGCCGCATCGGAAGACATGCTGCTGGAAATCTGGAAACGGGGAGCGAACACCTCCATGATCTTGGCGAACGCATCCATCTTCTCCTCCACCGTGGGCTTCAGCATCCAATTGACCCAGTAGCGCCACTCGTCGGAAACCGTGCCTATCAGCATGTCGATGTCGGCCCCGGCACCCTCCTCCATGGCTTTCATGGGGTCGTCCGGCACAATGCCGCCCTCGCCGCGCAAGGGCATGCCGTTCAGGGCACCCACGAAGTTGCCGGCGACCATGCCGACATGATCCGAGGGCTTAAGGAAGGCCTCCAGAATCTGCTCCTCGGTGAGGGCCATCAGGTCGTCCATGTTCTTGCAGCCGGTGGCCTTCATGAGGCATCCGGCCTGGTCCGCGCCCTGGAACTGCTCCCTTGTGTATGTGAGGGAGGCGGCACCGCTCATGGGGATGGCGCGTTGGAAGAGACCCTTGGCCTGCTTGGCGATCATGAGGAGGCTGGAGATGCCGCCGCCCGCCGATTCGCCGAACACGGTGATGTTGTTCTTATCGCCGCCGAATGCCTCGATGTTGCGGTTCACCCAGCGCAGCGCAGAGACGTTGTCCAAAATGCCCAGCTGCCCGGAGTCCTTGAAGTCCGCCGCCTTGTACACCTTGCCGTCCGGCACGCGCGAGAGGTCGATGAAGCCCATGGCGTTCACACGGTACTCTGCGGACACGAACACGATGTCCGGGTTCTCCGCGGCCATGTAGCGCAGGTCGTAGATGGGGTCGGACGTGCTTTCAAAGCCGTACGCGCCGCCATGGAAGTACACCATCACGGGCTTGCCCTTGATGTTCGGGTCCGCCGTCCACACGTTGAGGCACAGGCAGTCCTCGCCCAAGGGGGAGTCGCCGTGCGGTTCCTCGTCGCCCGGCACTTCGAGTTGCATCGGGCGCTTGCCGAAATGGACGGCCTTGAAATTGCCTTGGCAGTCCTCCACGTCCACCGGGGCTTTCCAGCGCAGCG
>JAKSOU010000125.1 GCA_024405435.1 Akkermansia sp.
CATAGCCCTGCGGCAGGGTGACGGAGCCTTCCGCCAGCAGCAGGTTGAGCGTGACAGGCGTGTCCTGCCCGCCGGGCAGGCAGCTTCCCAAGAGGTCTTCCCCGCCGAACTCGACGGTGAACTGCGCGCCCGCCTGCAACACCAGGGATGCGCCCTCCTGCAGGGAGATGCGGGAGTAGGTGCCGCTGTCCCAGCCGCTCAGCTCCTCCGTGGCGGGGAATTCCAGCCCGGCCACGCTGAAGGTGGTGTTGGAGACGATGTCGGGAGTGGCGACGAGCGTGATGTCGCCCGTGGCGGTCAGCAAGCCGGGCGAGTTGCCCACGACGAGGTTGCCATTCACGGTGGTGGTGGCGACGGTGCCGGCGCCCTTGAGCGTGCCGCCCTTCTCCACCACGGTGTTGAAGCAGAGCACGCCCTTGTTGCTGAGCACGGCGCCGTCCTGCACGGTGATGAGGGCCTTGATTTCGGACTCGTTGTCCAGCTCGCTGTCGGTCACCACGGTGAGCATGCCCTCACCTTCTTCGTTATTGATATCCAGATAAAAATCCTTGTTGAAGAAGGTGGTCTCATCCGCCATGGTCCGCAACCCGGTGCCGTGCCACCAGATTTTGCTGCCGCCATCCGTTTCGGAAACGGCCAGGGTGGCCTGGGTTTCGGAGGCCAAGGCGCGGTAGGAGCCGATGGTGCCCACCTTGGTTTCGCGGTCCTCCTGCACGCCGCTCTCCACCACCACGCCGCCGCCGGCCACGGACAGGCGTTCCGTGCCGTTCACATGGTTCAGCTCGTCCGTGGTGTACTCCACGGTCAGGTTCCCGCCGATTTCATGCAGGAACTTGAGCTGGAAGCCATCTGTGGTTTCCAGGGCCAGCCCCTGCTGCACGGCGGCGTTCACGGCGGCCATGTCGGCACGCTTCAGGTACTGCATTTCATCCTTGCCCTCCAGCAGGGCGCCGATGGTGACGGCCTGGTCGGGGCTGCCGAAATCGTAGTATTTCACGTCCACGCCTTCCAAGCCGTTGGCATACGCGATACCCAGCTCACCGGGAACGTTGGGATCCTCCCTGCCGCTGATTTGCGCGGTGCCGGTCTGGAAACGGCTGCCGCGCCCCAGATACACGCCGTCCGGCGCTGCAGCGGGGTTCAACGCAATGGTGCCGTGGTTGATGAAGGTGCCGCCATCCAGCAGGGCTGTGCTGTTGCCGAAAACGGTGCCGCCTGCATCCACCGACACCTCGCCATGCGCGTCAACCCAAAGGGTGCCGCCGTATGTGAGGCTGCCGCCGCCCTGCACCGTCACGGAGCCGCGCGTGTCATCGCCCCTCGTTCCGTAGAATCCCAGATAGACATCCGGCGCGCCAAGGTCCGCGGAGCCGCCGGCGAGCACCTCCAGGCTGCCCCGGCCGCCTTCGTAGCCGATGCAGGTATCATCGTTGCCGGTGACATGGAAGCTGCCGGCCACGGAGAGCGTGCCGCTGGGAACCGCCTCGGCACCCTTGCCGTATCCCAAGCAGAGATAGGTGGTGTCGAACGTGCCCCCCTGCGCCACCTCCACCACACCCGTTCCGGCGGTGGTGTTGGGAGAATCGTAGCCGATGTATGCGCCGCGGGCATCCAGCTTGCTGCCGTTGTAGATGGAAATCCTGCCGATGGCACCGGTCTCTGCGGGGCCGTTCACGCCCACCAGCATGTAGTTGCTCAGGTTGATGGTGCCGGTGCTGTCCTGCGAGCCCACGTTCACATAAGCCACGCCGCCGCCGGAGGAAACGTTGAGGATGCCCGTGTTCAGCGAGCTGCCGTCCTGCACGTTGAGGTAGGAAACGGCACCCGCGCTGTTACCCATGCTCACGTGGTGGCTGCTACCCGTGCCCACGGTCAGCGCGGCCCCGCCGACCAGCGTGAGCGAGCCTTCCGCAGACGGGTAGCCCTCCGAGACCTTGTGGGGCCAGCCCGGCCCGCCGATAAACAGGGAGTTCGGCGTGGTGTACTCCACCGTGCCGCCCTGCCCGGCCAGCGTGAAATCGGCGTTGTGGATGGTGCCGTCGCTCTCGCTGTAGCCGATGTTCGCCGTGCTGGAGGAAGCCGTGGTGATGCCGGAGCCGAACCCTGCGGCATCCGTGATCACCACCGTGCCGTGATAGTACTGGTGGCTGTTCACCACCACGTATTCCGGATAGGCGTACGCGGCGGGAATGGCCGCCAGCAGGGCGGCCAACAGCATTTTTGGCAATTTCGCTTTCATGGTTGTTCTCTGT
>JAKSOU010000126.1 GCA_024405435.1 Akkermansia sp.
GCCCGCATGGAGAAGCTGGTGGGCCACAAGTTCGGCGCCACGGACGAGATGCCGCTGCTGGTCTCCGTGCGCAGCGGCGCCCGCGAATCCATGCCCGGCATGATGGACACGATTTTGAACCTGGGCCTGAACGACGACACGGTGAAGGCCATGGCGGAGGCCACGGGCAACCCGCGCTTCGCGTGGGACTGCTACCGCCGCTTCGTGCAGATGTACGGCGACGTGGTGCTGGGCGTGCAGAAGGAGGACGGCGAGGACCTGGAGCCCTTCGAGAGCGTCATCCACGCGGTGAAGACGGAGCGCTACGGCAAGGATATCTCGGATGCCAAGCTCACGGCTGAGGACTGCCAGGAGCTGGTGAAGCGCTTCAAGAAGCTGGTGCTGCTGCGCACCGGGCACGCCTTCCCGGCAGACCCGTGGGAGCAGCTGCAGGGCGCCATCGGCGCGGTGTTCGGCTCCTGGAACAACGAGCGCGCCATCACCTACCGCCAGAAGTACGGCATCCCCGCGGAATGGGGAACCGCCGTCAACGTGCAGTGCATGGTCTTCGGCAACACCTCCAACGAGTCCGGCTCCGGCGTGGCCTTCACCCGCAACCCCGCCATCGGTGCCAACGAATTCTACGGCGAGTTCCTCATGAACGCGCAGGGCGAGGACGTGGTGGCCGGCGTGCGCACGCCCGACCCCGTCTCCAAGCTCGCGGAGGTCATGCCCTCCGCCTACGAGGAGCTCTGCTCCATCCGCAAGAAGCTGGAGGACCACTTCCGCGATATGCAGGACTTCGAGTTCACCATCCAGGACCGCAAGGTCTACATGCTCCAGACCCGCAACGGCAAGCGCACCGGCATCGCCGCCTTCCGCATCGCCTGCGAGATGGAGCGCGAGGGGCTCATCGACTGGAAGACCGCAGTCAAGCGCATCCCCGCGGACCAGGTGGACCAGGTGCTCGCGCCCGTGTTCGACGAGAAGGCGACTGCGGAGGCCAAGGTGATTGCCCACGGCCTGAACGCAGGCCCCGGCGCGGCTTCCGGCCGCTTCTACCTGAACGCCAAGCGGTGCATCGAGGCCACCCAGCGCGGCGAGAAGGTGCTGCTGGTGCGCCTGGAAACCTCCCCGGAAGACCTGCGCGGCATGATTGCCGCGGAAGGCATCCTCACCGCGCGCGGCGGGCTCTCCAGCCACGCGGCCCTGGTGGCCCGCCAGATGGGCAAGGTCTGCGTGTGCGGCGTGCAGGATTTGGAAATCGACTACCAGGCCCACACCATCACCATCGGCGGCAAGGTGTACAGCGAGGGCGACTACCTCTCGCTGGACGGCACCGCCGGCCTGGTGTACGCCGGCAAGCTGCCCACCGCGCCCAGCTCCATCATCCAGGTGCTCATCAACAAGACCCGCAAGCCGGAGGACAGCCGCAGCTACCGCAACTTCGCACGCGTGATGGAGTGGTGCGAGAAGGCCACCAAACTGCAGGTGCGCACCAACGCAGACTCCCCGGAGCAGGCCGCCGTGGCCGTCGCCTTCGGCGCCGTCGGCATCGGCCTCTGCCGCACCGAGCACATGTTCTTCAGCGGCAACCGCATCGACTTCATGCGCCGCATGATTCTCTCCGAGCGCATAGACGACCGCAAGGAGGCGGTGGCCAAGCTGCTGCCCTTCCAGAAGAGCGATTTCAAGGGCATCTTCAAGACGCTGGCCGGGCGCCCCGGCACCATCCGCCTGCTGGACCCGCCCCTGCACGAGTTCCTGCCCCAGACCAAGGAGCAGCAGCTGGATTTGGCCCACAAGATGAACATGCCCGTGGAGCTCATCATGCGCCGCGTCTCAGAGCTGCATGAGTTCAACCCCATGCTCGGCCACCGCGGCTGCCGTCTCGGCATCGCCTACCCGGAAATCACCGAGATGCAGGCACGCGCCATCCTCGAGGCCGCCATCGAGGTCCAGGAGGAGGACGGCGTGGAGGTCCACCCCGAAATCATGGTGCCCCTCGTCTCCTTCAAGCGCGAGCTCGACCTCCAGAAGGAAATCATCGACCGCGTGGCACAGGAGGTCTTCGCCGCCAAGGGCCGCAGCATCTCCTACAAGGTCGG
>JAKSOU010000127.1 GCA_024405435.1 Akkermansia sp.
AGGACCGCGCCAGCGGCGTTCGCCTGCGCCTGGGCAATCGCCCGGAGCTGGGCGACGAGGGATACCGCATGATCATCAGCGAGAAGGGCGTGAACATAGACGCCAACACGGCCAAGGGCCTGTACTGGGGCACGCGCACGCTGCTGCAGATGCTGCGCCAGGGCCCGCAGGTGCCGTGCGGCGTGGCGGTGGATATCCCCCGCTACAAGCTGCGCGGCTTCATCCTGGATGTGGGCCGTCTCCCCGTGCCCTACCAGTACCTCAAGGATGTGGTGGACACCATGGCCTGGTACAAGCTCAACGATTTCCACATTCACCTCAATGACAACTTCATCTTCCTGGAGGACTACGCCAAGGCCCAGAAGGACGGCTTCAAGGAGGCCTACACCGGCTTCCGCATGGAGTCCGACGTGAAGGGCCCGGACGGCGCCCCGCTCACCTCGCCGGATGTCTCCTACACCAAGAAGCAGTTCCGCGAGCTCATCGACTACGCCAAGGCGCGCGGCGTGAACATCGTGCCGGAGTTCGACGCCCCCGCGCACGCCCTCTCCTTCACTCGCGTGCGCCCGGACCTGCGCCTCATGAACAACAACCCGCGCAGCGCGGAGGAGCTGGATGCCGCCAAGCCGGAATCCGCACAGTTCATCGGCGAGGTGTGGGACGAGTACCTGCTGAAGAACGAGAAGCTGGGCCGCCCGGTGTTCGACGGCTGCGTGGTGCACATCGGCGCGGATGAGTTCAAGGGCGACAGCGAGGACTACCGCAAGTTCACGGATGCCGTGCTCAAGCACATTCAGGAGCGCGGCTACACCCCGCGCCTCTGGGGCAGCCTCTCCATCAAGAAGGGCAGCACCCCCGTGCGCGCCCAGGGCGTGCAGATCAACCTCTGGAACCGCCAGTGGTACCAGCCGGAGGAGGCCATCGCCGCAGGGTTCGACATCATCAACTCCATGGATGTCCACCTCTACATCGTGCCCTTTGCGGACTACTACCGCATGGACCGCAACCACCCCTGGATGTACGACCACTTTGTGCCGCACAACCTCAGCGGCGTGGATGTGCCCGCCGGCCACCCGCAGCTGCTCGGCGCAGCCTTTGCCGTGTGGAACGACATGATTGACCTCAAGTACCGCGGCTACGGCAGCGTGGATATCTGGAACACCATCTACGATTCCGCCAACGTGATGAGCCAGAAGTTCTGGGGCAAGGAGGACGCACCCCGCTCCTACCAGGACCACGTGGCGCTCGTTAAGCAGATTGGCGGCGCCCCCGGCTGCAACCCGCTCCACGCCACGGACAAGCCCGTGACTTGCGAGGACAAGGATGCCGCAGCCTGCCTCAAGAAGCTCGCCACCCCCGCCGTCGGCCCCAACTACCATGTCACCATGGAAGTGCGGCTGGACAAGGCCGCGCCCGGTCAGGAGCAGGTGCTGCTGGAAGGCCCCACCGGCAAGCTCTTCGCCGCCATGAAGGACGGTACGGTGGGCTTCCGCCGCGACGACTCCGTGGAGTTCTCCTTCGGCTATACCCTGCCCGCGGGGCAGAAGGTGCAGCTGGAACTCGTCGGCAAGCCGGAATCCACCCAGCTCCTCGTCAACGGCCAGCCCGCTGGAAAGCCCGTGGTTACGCGCACTCATGACGAGAAGGCGGAGCCCATCTCCACCTTCATTCTGCCCACACAGAAGCTCGGCAGCTTCAAGGGCCGCATCTCCAAGCTCAAGGTGGAGCGCTCCGCCCCGCAGAAGTGATGGCGGATGACGCCAACAGCTCCCTCCCGCCCGTCCCCGGGGACGGACGGGGGGCCTTGCCCCTGTGGGGTGAGGCCCTGCTGTATATCGGCGTGCTGCTCCTGTGCATCGGCTTGGGGCTGCTTTGTCTGCCCCACACGTATCTGCACGACACCGTCCATGCCGCCACCCCCGTGGGCGCGGTGATGATGGCGGCGTTTTTCTTCGGCGTTCCGCTGGTGACGTCGCTGGCCTATCTCTATTTCCTGCCGGGGCGCTCCACCGCGTTTCTGTTGTGCATCGGCGTGCTGGTTGTCGCCAGCTACGCCTTGGGCTTTCTCATCTACCCGTGCG
>JAKSOU010000128.1 GCA_024405435.1 Akkermansia sp.
TCAGCGGCAACTCCTCCGACGACGACGGCGGCGCGATTTACGGCAGCACCATCACCCTGTCTGGCAACGGCAGCGTGGAGTTCAGCGGCAACTCCTCCTCCTACGGCGGCGCGATTCGCGGCAGCACCATCACCCTGTCTGGCAACGGCAGCGTGACGTTCAGCGGAAACTCTTCCACCTCCCAAGGCGGCGCAGTCTACACAGCCAGCACATTCAACCTGACGGGCAACGGCAGCGTGACGTTCAGCGGGAACTATGAGAAGACAGGGAGCGGAGATTCGTCCACGTATCGCCTGCGCAGCGTGTACGCGAACGGTGGCAAGCTGAAACTCTCCGCCGGAGCGGGACAAAGCATCACCTTCTACGATGCGCTGTACGCGAATCCCTCCTACGCCTCGTTCAACGACCAATACGAGGACAACGATGGCGTGATGCAAAAGGCCGCGGGCGACATTGTGTTCAGCGGGGCGCGCGCGGAAGCGGATTTGCGGGCGCTGAAGCCGGACTATACGCAGCAGGAGCTGGCGGATTCCCTCACCACGGAGGTGAAAGCCACCACGAACCTGTACGGCGGCACCCTGCGCATTGAGGACGGTGCCGTGTACAAGGGCCACGGCATCACGGTGGCGGCGGACTCCGGAGCCACCCTTTTCCTGCGGGATGCTTTCCTAGACAACCGGGGCTACGATGCCGCCCTGAACTCCGGCAACGTGCTGGCGCTGGAGGGGGCGAACTATTTGGCCGCAGACCACGTTCAGATGGGGGATGGCACCGTGCTGCATGCCACGTTGGGCGGCGGGAACGCGCACGCCGTGCTGCTTACCATGTTTGCAGACTGGACCTTGGATGGACGCCTGACCATAGACATCACCTATGATGCGGCAGCCGCTGCAGCGGCGCCCCTGCGCATCCTGAACATCGCCAGGGAAAGCGCGCCGACCTGGTGGGGCGCGGATACCGTGAGTGTGAGCGGTGCCGCGTTCGATGCCCTGCAGTGGAGCAAGGGTATTCTGTATCTCAATCTCACGGGCGGGGAGATACCCCTGCCTCCCACGCTGGATTGGGCTGGCGGGGACATGCGCTGGAACTCCGGTTCCTCCAACTGGCTTGCGGGCGGATCCCCCGCCCTGTACACGGACGGCTGCCGCGTGGTGTTCGGGGATGCCGGTAGCGGAACGGTGTTTCTGGAGATACCCCTCCTGCCGCGCAGTGTGGTGGTGGATAACAGCACTGGCCATGATTATACATTCTCCGGTGTCGGTTATCTGCCGGGCACCATGCAGCTTACCAAGGGCGGTGAGGGCAGCCTGACCATCGACACTGCCAACACCTACACGGGCGGCACCATTCTGAATGCGGGCACTCTTGTAGCGGGCAATGCCTCTGCCTTCGGCACCGGCACCATCCAAATCAACGGCGGCACGCTGGACCTTGGCGGATATGCCTTTACCAATGACATCAATATTGCGGAGAACGCTGATGTCGTTCTCCGCAACGGCACCTTGAGCGGAGATATTGCCATTGCCGGCGCCGGCTTGGATGCAGATGGCGTGCGCTTTGACTCAACATCCCTGACCGTGGCAAACGCAGGGGTAGTGTCATTCCTCAACGCCATGCAATCCTCTGGCGGTGCGATTTGCGGTGGTTCAAACAGCACCATCACCATGACGGATAATGAGAGCGTTGTGTTCAGCGGGAACACCGCCTTCTCCAGCGACCACGGCGGTGGCGCTATTTACGGTGGTTCAAGCACCATCACCATGACGGGCAACGGCAGCGTGGAGTTCAGCGGCAACCACGCCTACGACTACGGCGGCGCGATTTACGGTGGTTCAAGCACCATCACCATGACGGGCAACGGCAGCGTGGAGTTCAGCGGGAACTATGCCGGCAAGTACGGCGGCGCGATTTACGGCCTGGGAAACAGCACCATTACACTGTCGGATAATGAGAGCGTGGAGTTCAGCGGGAACTCCGCCGCCTCCTCCTCCTCATACTACTCCTACTACTACTCCTACGGCGGCGCTATTTACGGTGGTGAAAACAGCGTCATCACCCTAATGGGCAACGGCAGCGTGG
>JAKSOU010000129.1 GCA_024405435.1 Akkermansia sp.
TGGAAAGCTGCGGGGCCTTGTCCACCACCATGGTGCCGCCGTTCTCCACCACAATGCGCTTGGAGGGGGAAACCCGGTCTGCGCCGGTGAAGTGGTACTCGCCGCCGGAGACGTTCCACTCGGTGAGGTGGATCTCCTCGCCCACGGTGATAGTGGTCACGCCGGCGCCGCCGTCGAAGTGGGCGGCGTAGTATTCGCTGTCGTAATACTTGGTGGGCGCGCCGCCGCGCTCATCCGCCCAGACGACGTTACCCTCCGCGTAGTTCCAGGTGCCGGAGGTGCCGCCGGCCCAGTACACGGCATTGCCGCGGGTGAAGATGAGGTTGAGCGCGTTGCCCTCCACGGCCAGCACGGCATCGTACTCGCCAATGTCCGGGATGCTGGAGCTGGACACCAGCAGGCCCTCCGGGTTCGCCACGCTCAGCGTGCCCGCCGACAAGAGCCGGTAGGCCTGGCCGACGACGATGGTTTTGGATGCCCTGTCCTCGAAGTTCACCTTCACCAGGCCGTCGATGGTCACGGCGCCGTCGGCATTCACCAGGGGGGAATCCAGCTGCGTCGGAGTGACATCGAAGGTGATGGCGGCGTTCTCGCCGATAGTGATGGCGGAGGCATGCATCGTTGCGTATTGTCGCACGGCCACCTGTCCTGCGGTGGCGGTGATGCTGCCGGAGATTTCCGCGTTGCCGCCGTCGAATGCGAGCGTGCCGCCCTCCACGGTCACGGAGGAATCACCGCCCAGCCAGGCGTCCTGGCCCAGGATGAGCTCACCCGCCTTGACCTTCATCTGCGGGCTGTACAGGGAGATGTTGGTGAACACGGCGCTTCCCGTGCCCTCCTTCACCAGTTCCTCCGCACGCAGGCCGTGGTCGTACCCGCCGTCGAACACGTAGTCCTGCACGGTGTTGGCGATGGTCATGGACGGCACGTTGATGGTCTCCGCCAGGTTCACGCTGCCGCCGAACGCGGAGCCGGCCGCCACGTCATCGAAGCGCACGCTGCGGTCCTGCGTGAAGGATGCGGCGTAGGTGTCGGTGCCCACGGGAATCACCCAGCCGCCGTCCGCCGTGGGCAGCGCCACGTCCGGGTCCTTGGCAGCGGCGCTCTTCCAGGAGTCGGTGGTGCCGCTCCAGGTCAGCTGGCCGTGGTTGTACTGCGCCGCCACATCCTTGAGCGCCTTCGGGGTGGGAATGAACTCCACCTCGTCCATGGACCAGGTGAGGTCCACGCCGCGCTCGTCCTGCCCGTATGTCCACAGCGTGGTGTGGCCCTCATCCTCGAACAGGAAGATCTTGCCGTCCAGCATCCCGGTGTACAGGGTGAACGTGCGGTACTCCATATCGTCGGAGTTCGCGAAGAGGATGGATTTGAGCGTGCCGTCCGGGTTTGTCTCGAAGCCGTAGGAGGTCATGGCGTGTCCCGCGCCGCCGGGTGCCACAATGCCGATGAAGGCAATCTGGCCCTCCGCGGTGTGGGAGTAGGTGCCGTCGCCGTTGTCCACCGCGCCGTATGCCTCAATCAGGGCATTGGCGGCCGCCGTCAGGTCTGGCAGATTCCCGTCCATATCCCGGTACATCTTGACGGAGGCATCGGGGTTGTCCTTCGGGAACCACTGGGAGAAATAGCCGCCCTTGGTGGAATCGTTGCGCAGCATGGAGTACGGGCCGCCGATGCTCGTGTAGTCGTGGTTGTCCGCCAGGTACCACGGCGCTATCATCATGAAGTCGCCGCCGGCCGCCTCCTGCCCGTTGTAGTTCGTCCAGGTGTCGTAGAAGAGCATGTCCACGCGCAGGGACTGCGTGCCGCCCAGGTCGTCCATGTACTGCTTGTCGTACGTGTATCCGTACGGCAGCGTGCGGGCGGGATCCGCGAACACGCCGTACACGGACTCCCAGTAGGTGAACACGTTGGCGGAAACGTTGTACCAGCAGGTGTTCTCGTCATCCAGCAGCGGGGCGAAGGTTTCCAGGCTCATGGTG
>JAKSOU010000013.1 GCA_024405435.1 Akkermansia sp.
ACCCGATACCGGGGCCGTGGACGGAGGAGCTGTGCGCGCTGGCGGGGGAGCTGGGGGTGGTTCTGGTGGTGGCTGGGTTCGAGAAGCGCGCCACGGGGCTGTACCACAACACGGCATTCGTGGTGGACGCGGACGGCAAGTTCCTGGGGGTGTACCGCAAGATGCACATCCCGCAGGACCCCGGGTTCGAGGAGAAATTCTACTTCACGCCCGGCGATTTGGGCTACAGGTGCTTTGAGACGAAATTCGGGCGCATCGGCGTGCTGATCTGCTGGGACCAGTGGTACCCGGAGGCCGCGCGGCTCACCGCCATGGAGGGCGCGGAAATCATCTTCTACCCCACCGCCATCGGCTGGATACCCGGCGAGGAGCCGCTGTACGAGGCCCAGCACTGCGCGTGGGAGACCGTGCAGCGCGGGCATGCCGTGGCCAACGCCTGCTACGTTTGCGCCGTGAACCGCTGCGGCACGGAGGGGGAGACCACCTTCTGGGGGCAGTCGTTCGCCGCGGACTACTGCGGCCAGATGATAGCCAAGGCACCCGTGAAGGAGCGCTGCATCCTGTACGCGGATTTGGATTTGGAAGCCCTGGAGGACCACCGCCGCATCTGGCCCTTCTTCCGTGACCGCCGCATCGATTCCTACGGCGGCATCACCCGCCGCTGGGGAAAGGACGGCAACTGATTCCGTGCCCGAATCCCGCTTCCAGTACCCCGACCTGCCCATTTCCCGCAAGCGGCGGGAGATAGCGGAGGCCCTGCGCCGCAACCGCGTGGTGGTGGTGGTGGGCGAGACCGGCAGCGGCAAGACCACCCAGCTGCCCAAGATTGCGCTGGAGGTGGCGGGCGAGCGCCGCGGCCGCCTGGGCTGCACCCAGCCCCGCCGGTTGGCCGCCGTGGCCGTTGCGCGCCGCATTGCGGATGAGTTGAACGGCGAGGTGGGCGGATTCGTGGGCTACCAGGTGCGTTTCGACGACCACACCGGGCTTGAGACGCGCATCAAGATGATGACGGACGGCATCCTGCTGGCGGAAACGCAGAACGACCCCGACCTGCGGCAGTACCACACCATCATCCTGGACGAGGCGCACGAGCGCAGCCTGAACATCGATTTCCTGCTGGGCTACATGAAGCTGCTGCTGGCGCGGCGGCGGGACTTGAAGCTCATCATCTCCTCCGCCACCATGGATGCCGCCGCCTTCTCGGAATTCTTCGACGGCGCGCCCGTGGTCAACGTGGAGGGCCGCACCTACCACGTGGACCTCCACTACATGCCGCCGCGCAACACCGAGGAGGAGCTGGCGGACCACGTCTGCCGCGCCGTGGAATGGCTTTCGGAATACGACTCCAAGGGCGATGTGCTGGTGTTCCTGCCGGGCGAGCGGGAAATCCGCGACTGCGCGGACGCGCTGGGCATGATGGACCTGCCGCGCACGGACATCCTGCCGCTGTTCGCACGCCTGGGGCTGGCGGACCAGCAGCGCATCTTCCACCCCGCCAAGGGGCGCCGCCGCATCGTGCTCGCCACCAACGTGGCGGAAACATCCCTCACCATCCCCGGCATCATCTACGTCATCGACAGCGGCGTGGCACGCATCTCCCGCTACCTGCCGGGGCGGCAAATCCAGCGGTTGCAAATCGAGCCCATCTCCCAGGCCAGCGCACGCCAGCGCGCGGGGCGCTGCGGCCGCGTGACGGAGGGTGTCTGCATCCGCCTCTACTCGCAAACCGACTTCGAGGCGCGGGAAGCCTACACGGACCCGGAAATCAAGCGCAGCGCGCTGGCGGGGGTCATCCTGCGCATGGCGGATTTGCACCTGCCGCCGCTAGGGGAGTTCCCGCTGCCGGACCCGCCCAGCCCGCGGCTCATCGGCGAGGGCTACCGCTCGCTGCGTGAAATCGGCGCCATCGACCGCAAGAAGGAGCTCACCGACATCGGCCGCAAGCTGGCGCGCCTGCCGCTGGATCCGCGTCTGGGGCGCATGCTGCTGGAGGCTCGCCACCAGCAGGCGCTGCCGGAGATACTGGTGATGGTGGCGGGGCTGAGCATCATGGACCCGCGTGAGAGGCCGCAGGAGGAGACCGCGCAGGCGGACCAGGCGCACGCGCAATGGAAGGACGCGGACAGCGACTTCCTGGGCATGCTGAAGCTGTGGCGCGCCACGCTGGCGTTCCGCGAGCACCACCGCATGCGCCGCAACCAGCTGCGCAAGTGGTGCGCCAAAAACTACGTGAGCTACCTGCGCATCATGGAGTGGCACAACCTGACGCTGGACCTCACGCTCGCGCTGCAGCAGAACCTGCGCTGGCGCATCCCGGAGCTGCCGCCGGAGGACAAACAGGCCACGCCGGAGATGATCCACCGCTCGCTGCTGGCGGGCGCGCCGCTGCAAATCGGCTTCTGGCGCGCGGACGACAAGGTGTACCGCGGCGCCAACGGGCGGGAGTTCTCCGTTTTCCCCGGCAGCGGGCTCTTCCGCCGCCAGAAGCGCCCGGAGTGGCTCATGGGCGCGGAGCTGGTGGAAACCAGCCGCCTCTTCATGCGCCGCTGCGCCGTGCTTGACCCCAAGTGGGTGGAGCAGGTCGCACCGCAGCTCTGCTCCTACCACGCCTACGACGCCGCCTGGGACAAGGCCGCCGGCGTGGTCTACGCCAAAGAGCGCGTCACCTGCGGCGGCCTCACCATCGTGGACAGCCGCCGCGTGAGCTACGCCCGCTACAACCCCGCCGCCGCACGCGAAATCATGATACGCGACGGCATCATGGCCATGGAGCTGCGCGACACCCCGCCGTTCCTGGCGCACCTGCAGGACATGCGGGAGGCCGTGCGGGAGGCGGAATCCAAACTGCGGCGGCGCGATTTGGTGTGGTGCGCGGAAGGCGTGTATCGGTTCTTCGATGAGCGCATCCCCGCCGACATCAACAGCGAGAAGGCCCTGCGCGCCTGGCGCGAGAAGGTGGAGGCCCGCAAGCCCAAAACCCTCTTCATCCCGTACGAGGACTGCATCTACCCCGGCGAGGACGAGACGCCCGCCGACCTCTATCCCGACGAGCTGCACGCCGCCGGGCAGGACTACCCCGTGTACTACAACCACGCGCCCTGCGAGGAGGACGACGGCGTGACCATCGGCGTGCATATCGACCAGCTGGAGGATTTCCCCGACTACCTGCCGGACTGGGGCGTGCCCGCGCACCTGGCGCAGCGCGCGGAGATGCTGCTGCGCAGCCTGCCCAAGGACCTGCGGAATTTTCTGATGCCAATGGCGGAATCCGCCGCGGACTTCTTCGAGGAATGGTACGACCGCGAGCCTGACCGCCCGCTGGCGCAGGCGCTGGCGGAGTTCACCGCACAGCGCACCGGCAAGTTCTGCAACGCCTCCCAGTTCGACATGCAGAAGCTGCCGCCCGAATTCGTCACCAAAATCTGGGTGTGCGACGATGCCGGCAACGAGCTGGCCCTCGGCACGGATGTGGCCGCCCTGCGCGAGCGCCTGGCCGACTACCGCCAGCGCCGCTTCCGCAAGAAGGCCAACCGCGGGTTCTCGTCCACCCCCATGACCCGCTGGGATTGCGGCGCCCTGCCCGAAACCGCGGACGTGGGCAACGGCGAGGGATACCCCGCCCTGCAGGACGACGGCGAGCGTGTGCGCGTGCATGTGTTCCCGTCGCGCGGGGAGGCGGATTTCGCGCATCTGGCGGGCGTGCGGCGGCTTGTGCTCATCCGCTGCGCGGATTTCGTCAACAGCATCCGCAAGCGCATGCCCATCACCTCCATGGAGGCCAAGCTCGCCATGACCACCGTGGGCGCCAAGCCCAAGGGCAACGTGGCGGACACCCTGCACGCCGCCGTGAACCTCTGCCTGCCAAGCCCCCTGCCCCGCACGCAGGAACAGTTCGACACCGCCTGCACGCGCGTGCGGGAAAACCTGTACGACACGCTCTCCGGCCCGCTCGCCAAGCTCTGGGAGCAGCTTGCCGCTGCCGACCAGGAGCTGCGCGAATACACCCTCACCGCCCGCGACCGTTTCGCACAGCGCATCGCCGCCGATTTGACGCAGCAATGGAACTGGCTCACCCGCGAGGGCGCGCTCGTCGCCCTCACGCGCGACACCTTCAACGACCACACCCGCTTCCTGCGCGGCTTCCGCGAGCGCCTGCGCCGTATCAGGGAACAACCCGCCGCCAAGGAGCTGGAGCGCATCGAAAGCGTGGCCGCCACCGTGAACACCGCCTTCGCGCAGGAATACCCCGGCCACCCGCGCTCCGCCGCGTGGCTCGCCTACGGCCAGCTTGTCCAGGAATTCCGCCTCACCGTGTTTGCCCCCGCCCTGGCCCTCAAGGGCCGCGCCTCCGCCAAGAAGCTGCAATCCGCCGAGCAATCGCTGATATAGGCGGCGCGAAATTTCGGCCTATTTCACTGAAAATTTGACATTGAAAGACAAAAATTCTTCTTGATTTTTGCGGCGTTGCGTGGATAATTCCGCCACCGCAATGTCAAAGAGAACCGTAAGGAGTTGGATCGCGAGGCAGGCACAGCGGAAGCGGGTTTGCTTTACGATAGAGGATTTGGAGGGGGCGTTTCCAAACACTACACCGTCCATCCGGAAACATGGACTGATTGCCGCCTGCAAGGGCGGGGCGCTTGTTCACGCCTGGCAGGGCCTGTACCTGCTGGTGCCGCGGGAATACCGCGAGACCGGGGCCGTGCCGCCGGTGGAGTACATCGGCGAACTGATGGCCTACCTGAGCAAGCCCTACTGCGTGGCATTGCTGGACGCTGCGGCGTTTTACGGTGTGGCGCGCCCGGAGAACGGGACGCCGTTCGCGGTGATGACCTCCACCCCGCGGCCGCGATGCACGATTGAGGGCGGGGTGCCCGTGGAGTTCATCTCCAAGCGCGAGATGGCGGGGCGCATCGCCCCTTCCCTGGTGCGCACCATGCCCACCAAAAACGGTTCGGTTGTGGTGAGCAGCCCGGAGTACACCGTCTGCACGCTGGTGCAGCACGCCATCGACCTAGGCGGGCTTGCCTGCGTGGTGCCCGTGATTCAGGGGTTGATGCCATCCTGCGATTTCGGCAAGCTGCCGCCCACGCTGAAGCGCTACGTGCCGCAAACCTGCCTGCAGCGCCTCGGTTTCATCCTGGAGCGCGTCCTCGGCAACGCCGAAGCGGCGGAGCGGCTGTACCGCTTCATGAAACCCGCGCGCACGCCCCTTACCGTCACCAAGCTGGTGCCCAACCTACCGATGGCGCAATGCCCGTTCGATGAGAGGTGGTGCATCTCCGTGAACGAGGATTTGGCCCCCGTGTACCCGCAGGAGGCGTAGGGCCGCCCGCCAACGCGCGTTTTCGGCCGCCGCGGGCAAAGGCTTGCGCCCGCGGCGGGAAATTGGTACAATGGCGGGCAGATGCTTTTTGAAAGGGAAGAACTCACGTCCAAGGGGCGGCTGCTGGTGCTGGAGCGCCTGTTTGAACAGGCGGCAGCGCGCGGCGGGGCGGCACCGGAGCCGGGGCACGTGCCTGTGGAGACGCTGCACGCCTACGGCGAGTTCGAGACGCACGTGCGCTACCTGTTGGAGGCGGCGGCAAGCCAGGAGAGGAATTCACTGGCGCGCAAGGCACGGCTCAAAAAGCTGGAAAAGGCGCTCAACACACTGCCCAACGACCTGATGACAAGCCTTGCCGCCGGGCCGGACGAGCACTGGCTGCTCTTCTACCGCGGGCTGATGAAATTTCTGGAACTGCTGGACGGGGCGGAGATTTCCCTGGATGCGGAAGAATACGCCACGGTGATGCAGAAGATGATCCAGCTGGCGGCTGCGGTGTCGGAGGCGTCCGCGGTGAAGGTGGATGCGGCATCCATGTTTGCGCTGATGCTGATTCAGGCGGAGAGGCAGCGCATGCGCAAGCCGAAGGCCAAGCGCAAGGCGCGCCGCAAGAGGCGCAAGGCAGCCCCGCGCAAGCCCAAGGCTGCGTGATTCACGGGATCCGTTTCCAGAAGGCCGCGGCGTGTTCCGCGGTTACGCCGCGCATGCTCAGGTAGCGCGTGCGCAGCAGCTCCGCGGAACGGTGCCCCATCTCCATTTGCAGCAGCGCAAAATCATGGAACCGCTTGGCGTGGTAGCTGGCGTAGGTGTGGCGCAGCACATCCTGCGGCCAGGGTACGATGCCCGCCGCCTGCCTCAGGCGTTTCCAGCGGCGCTGCCAGTTGCACGGGCAGATGCGAGCCTCCGGCGGCGGGTTGCTGGATACAGCCTGCGCCAGCCACGCCATTAGCGCGGGGCACAGCTGCACATGGCGGCAGCCGCCCGTCTTGGAATGCCGTGGGCGCACGGTGAGCACGCGCTCCTGCATATCCAGATCCCGCCACTGCACGCGCTCCACCTCCGCCGGGCGGATGCCGCACCAGAGCATGAGCCCCAGGGCGGGCATGCACGCGCGGTGCTCCCCCTTGCGTGCCGTGCGCAGCAGGCGGAGGATTTGCCGCCACTCCAGCGGCGCCACCTCGGTTTCCTCCCCTATATCGTACCGCAGCGCCGCGGCGGGATTGGTGCAACCCTGCATCCACCCCTGCCGGATGCAATGCGTGAACAGGCCGTGCAGGACCACGCGCGCCTTCTCCCGCTGGCGCGGCGTGGGCAGGTGCGCGGTGAGCATGGTGTCCAGCCCGCGCGGGGTGATGCTGTTCACGCGGCGGCGCGAAAGTGCGGGCACGGCGCGCATGAGACGCGCGGTGACGCCGCGGATTTCCATGAGCGTGCGCTTGCGGCGCGCGGCCTTGGCCCGCAGCAGGCTCTGCACCGCGGTGGAAAAGCCCGCGCTGCGCCGCTGCGCGCGCCATTGCTCGCCTCCCAGCGCAATCACACGGCGGCAGCGCGCCATGGACACCGCGCCGCGGTGCCGCATGCCGCCCGTTTCCACCACCTCCAACGCCAGGCGAACCGCCTGCAGCATGGTCATGCCGGCAGCTGCAAGCGCATTTTCAATTTCTTTATGCTTATTTTCCATCAAAATGGTATACACCTCCGGCAAACAACGGCTCAATATCGAATAGAGGGAGCAAAGGTATACCGCACGCTGATTAGGAATCCGATGTCAAGTTCTCTTTGTGGAAAAGCGCGCTATCATGCGCATGGAACAGTGTATGCCCCTGTAAGACGCGCATTGCCTTCCTGCTGTTTTTTTTAGGCGTAAATATCCGTGAATGCCCATGCCATGCCAGATACGGGGGCTTTATGGAAGCATAGCGGATTCCTAATCCGCTATGCTATACGCGAAAATCCTTGAAACGACCGCGAAAACAGAACGTCTGCACCTTCCGTCCCACGCGGGAGATGGAGCGCCTTGTCACCAAGGTGATGGAGGAGCGCGGACTGGACCGCACATCCGTCATCAAGCTTGCGCTGTACATGTTCACCAGCTACGCGAGCCGCCAGGAGGTGCGCCGCATACCGCTCAAGGAGCTGGTGGCCCGCATAGAATCGCGCGTGCCGTACCGCTTCCCCAGCTTTGCCACCTTCGCGGCGCCACGCCGCCCCGCCCTGCGCACGCGTTCGCTGCGGGAACCGTGAACAGAAAAACCCTTTTCTCTTGGCAAACGCGGCGGCCTGGGCTATCATAGGGGCGTTCAGCACACTTCCGCCATGTCCCAGAAAATCTTGATTGTCATTCCTGCGCGCTACGCCTCCACCCGCTTGCCGGGAAAGCCCCTGGTGAAGATAGCCGGGGTGGAGATGATACGGCGCGTGGCGGACATAGCCGCCTCCATCTGCCGCCACAACGAGGACTGCACGTACGTGGTGGCCACGGACGACACGCGCATCACGGACTACTGCGCGGGCGCGGGGATACCGGCGGTGATGACGGCGGAGACCTGCCGCAGCGGCACGGAGCGCTGCTGGGACGCCGTGTGCCGCCAGGCGGGGCAGCCGGATTTCATCATCAACCTGCAGGGGGACAACCCGCTCTGCCCGCCGTGGGTCATCCAGCAGCTCATCGACGAGTGGAAGGCGTGCCCCGCGGACGTGTTCACGCCGTGCATCCACCTGGACTGGGCGGAGTACGACAGCCTGGTGGAATCCAAGAAGACCACGCCGTACAGCGGCACCACCGTGCTGGTGGACAGGAACGGCTACGCGCTGGCGTTCTCCAAGGGCACCATCCCCGCCATCCGCAAGCCGGAGAAGGCGCGCGAAAAGCTGGAGAAGAGCCCGGTGCGCCGCCATGTGGGACTGTACGCCTACACGCTCGCCGCGTTGAAAAACTACTTTGACCTTCCGGAGTCCGACTACGAGAAAGGCTGCGTGGAGGGGCTGGAGCAAATGCGCTTCCTGTACAACGGGCTGCGCGTGAAGATGGTGGAGGTGACCTACCGCGGCCGCAAATCCACCAGCGGCGTGGATTCCCCGGAGGACGTGGCACGCGTGGAAGCCATCCTGGCCGAATACGGTGAATTCGAACTCTGACACCCCCCATGCCTGCAGATACGCCACAGATTCCCGAGCACATCGCCATCATCATGGACGGCAACGGCCGCTGGGCCAAGAGCCACGGCGTGCCCCGCGCCCGCGGCCACGAGGAGGGCGGCAAGACCGTGCAGCGCGTCATCGACCTCTGCCGCGAGAAAGGCGTGAAATGGCTCACCCTGTACGCCTTCTCCACGGAGAACTGGGGGCGCTCCAAGCTGGAGGTGACCGCCCTCATGCGCATGCTGGTGAAATACCTTTACGAGCGCCTGCCGGAGATGATGGAGAAGAACGTGCGCGCCCACGCCATCGGCGAACTCTACATGCTCCCCCCGAAGGCGCAGGAGGCCCTGAAATACGTCATTGAGCAGACCAAGGGCAACACCGGGCTCAACGCCGTGCTGGCGCTCTCCTACGGCTCCCGCCAGGAAATCACCGCCGCCGCCCGCTCCCTGGCGGAGGACGTGAAGGCCGGACGCCTGGAACCAGCCGACATCACGCCGGACATGCTCGCCTCACGCCTCTACACCGCCGGCATGCCGGACCCGGACCTGCTCATCCGCACCTCCGGGGAGCTGCGCATCTCCAACTACCTGCTCTGGCAGATCAGCTACGCGGAAATCCACGTCACGGATGTCCTGTGGCCGGATTTCGGCCGCGCAGACTTTGACGCCGCCCTGGCGGACTACGCCGCCCGCCACCGCCGCTACGGCAAGAGGTAGGCACCCCCCGCTGCGAAAATTTGCATTGAATTGCGGCGTTTTGCAAATTTACGCTTTACAAAATTGCGTATTTACGCAAAAATATAAAGCGCACATGGAAATCAAACGCGACAAGCTACTGGGGGAACTGCTGGCAGCGAGGGGGAACGGGATGGTGAAAATCATCACCGGCATCCGGCGCAGCGGCAAATCCTACCTGTTGTTCAAAATCTTTGCCGACCACCTGAAACGGCACGAGGGAGTGAGCGAACGGCGCCTGGTGGCTCTCGCGCTGGATGACCGCCGCAACATGGAATACAGGAACCCGGACCGCCTCTTGGAATACCTGGACGCCCATGTGCAGCGGCGCGGCAAAACGTATGTGCTTCTCGACGAAGTGCAGATGGTGGACGATTTTGCGGATGTCCTGAACAGCCTGCTCCACTACGAGAACGTGGAGGTATACGTGACCGGCAGCAACTCCAGGTTCCTTTCCAAGGATATCGCGACAATCTTCCGTGGGCGCGGGCACGAGATACACGTGGACCCGTTGAGCTTTTCCGAGTTCATGCAAGTGCATGATGCCCCGCGGGACGAGGCGTTGTTGGAATACATGACCTACGGAGGATTGCCACAGGTGGTGACGATGAATCGCAGCAAGGACAAGCGGGATTACCTGAACAACATATTTGCCAACACCTACCTCATCGACATACTCGAGCGGTACAAAATCCAGTCCGGAAGCGATATGGAAGACCTAATCAACGTTGTGGCATCGGGCATCGGCGGGCTCACCAATCCCGCGCGGCTGGAAAACACCTTCGCCACGGTCAAGCGGAGCAAAATCTCTGCCGTCACCATCAAACGCTACCTGGAGATGCTGGAGGACGCCTTCCTCATCGAGAAAGCGATACGCTACGACATCAAGGGGAAAAAGTACATCGGCACCCCATGCAAATACTACTTCACGGATTTGGGGTTGAGGAACGCCTTGCTCCATTTTCGGCAGTTCGAGGAAACCCACATTATGGAAAACCTGCTCTACAACGAGCTGCGGCGCCGCGGCGCTTCCGTTGACGTGGGGGTTTGCCCCCTCAATACCAAGGATGCGCAGGGAACCAGCCAACGCATTCCCCTGGAGGTGGACTTTGTCTGCAACAGCGGCCATTCGCGCATCTACATCCAATCCGCCTACCACATCGCCAACCGCCAGAAGCTCGCACAGGAGCTGCGCCCCCTCCTTGCCATCAAGGACGCCTTCGCCAAGGTGGTCATCACCATGGACCGTATTCCCCGCCACTATGATGAAAACGGCGTTTTGATGCTCAACCTCTACGATTTCCTGTTGGACGAGACCGCCCTTGCGCTGGAATAGACTTTAGATTTTTGCGTATTTACGCAAAAATCTAAAGCGTCATGTATTCGATTGCACGGTCTTCCCTCTCGAGATGATACAGACGGGCATTGACATGCGCGCGCGCGGGGGGCATACTGCGGGCATGTTGAAACTACACGATACACTGTCGGGGGCGATGAAGCCCGTGGTGGCGGAAGACGGCAAGACGCTGCGCTTCTACTGTTGCGGACCGACGGTGTATGCGGCGGCGCACATCGGCAATTTCCGCACGTTCGTGGTACAGGACGTGTTCCGGCGCGTGGTGGAGCTGGGAGGGCTGCGCACCAAGCACGTGCGCAACATCACGGACGTGGACGACAAGACCATCCGCAACTCGCAGGCGCAGGGCGTGCCGCTGCAGGAGTACACGGCGAAGTGGACGGAGAAGTTCCACGCGGACTGCGCGGCGCTCAACTGCCTGGCGCCGCACGTGGAGCCGAGCGCCGTGGGCCACATTGCAGAGCAGATCGACATTGTGCAGAAGCTCATGGAGAAGGGCCACGCGTACCAGAGCGAGGACGGCTCCGTGTACTTCCGGATTTCATCGTATACCGACTACGGGAAGCTGGCGCACCTGGACCGCCAGGCGCTGGACCTGGGCAAGACCGCGGAGACGCGCGCGGACGTGGACGAGTATGACAAGGACAGCGTGGCGGATTTCGTGCTGTGGAAGGCGCGCCGCCCGGAGGACGGCCCCAACCACTGGGATTCCCCGTGGGGGGAGGGCCGCCCCGGCTGGCACCTGGAGTGCTCCGCCATGAGCCACAAGTACCTGGGGGACACCTTCGACCTGCATTCCGGCGGAGTGGACCTGGTGTTCCCGCACCACGAGAACGAGATAGCGCAGAGCCGCTGCGCGTGCGGCGGAGAGAGCGCGCGCCACTGGTTCCACGTGACCCACCTGTTGGTGGACGGTGCCAAGATGAGCAAGAGCCTGGGCAACATGTACACGCTGGACCAGCTGCAGGAGATGGGCTACACGCCCGCCGCCCTGCGCTATGTGCTGGCCGGTGCCTACTACCGCCGCCCGCTCAACTTCACCCTCGCCGGCATGAAGGACGCCACCAGCGCCCTCAACAAGCTCGGCCGCTTCGACAAGGAGCTCGCCAAGGCCGCAGGAACCGCCGCCAAGGAACCCACCTACCGAGACCTCGTGAAGAACCGCCCGGAGCCGGGGCCCTTCCAGCCCGCCTGGGACAGCCTGGAAGACGACCTCAACACGCCGGAGGCCCTGGGCCACGTGTTCAGCGCCATCAAGGGCATGAAGCCCGCGGAGATGGATGCCGCGCAGGCCGCGGAGCTGTGGCGACAGTTCCGCCTCGTCACGGAGGCGCTGGGCCTGCAGCTGCCGGACCCCGATGCGGACATCGAGGTGCCGGAGGACATCCGCGCGATAGCGGAGGAGCGCTGGGCCGCCCGCGCCGCCAAGGACTGGGCGAAGGCGGACGAGCTGCGCGCCAAGCTCGCGGAGCTCGGCTGGGGCATGAAGGACGGCAAGACCGAATACAAATTGACCAAAATCTGATTATGGAAAACAACGTCACAATACTCGGAAAGCACACTGCGTTTGTGGGGTCGCCGGATGATGCGAAGCTGGAATCGTTCCCGAACCGCACGCCGGGCAGGCCGTACAAAATCACGCTGGACACGCACGAATTCTCGTCGCTGTGTCCCGTGACGGGCCAGCCGGACAGCTGCCACCTCACCATCACGTACAGCCCCGCGGAAAAGTGTGTGGAAACCAAGAGCCTGAAGTACTACCTGGCCTCCTACCGCAACTATCCCGCGTTCAACGAACAGGTGGTGAACCGCATCCTGGATGATTTGGTGGAGGCCATCTCCCCAGCGTGGATGGTGGTGGAGGGCCGCTTCGGCATGCGCGGCGGCATCCAGCTCACCTGCACCGCGGAACACCACCCGGAAAACAGACTTCCCTAACCCATACCAACCCATGACCAACACCCTGAAACTCATCTGCGCGGCCCTGCTGGCCGCATGTGTGTTCACCGGCTGCGAGAAGGCTGACACCCCCGAAAACACGCTCGACGGCAAGGTGGTGCGCATCTCCGACGGCGACACCGTCACCATCGAAACCGATAACGGCACGCGCGTCAAAATCCGCCTGAACGGCATCGACGCCCCGGAATCCGGGCAGGAATTCGGCCAGGAGTCGCGCGCCAAAATCGCCGAGCTCATCGATGGCGAGGACGTGTCCGTGAAAACCCACAGCCACGACCGCTACAACCGCGTATTGGGGGAAATCTTCCTGGACGGCAGAAATATCAATCTCACCATGGTGCAGGAAGGCTGCGCGTGGCACTACGTGAAGTATTCGCCAAACGACAAGGAACTTGCCAAGGCGCAGCAACAGGCCAAGGAGGCCAAGAAGGGCCTTTGGGCCAACCCGAACGCCGTGCCCCCGTGGGAATACAGAAAGAAAAAATAGAAGACCATGAAGGTAGCCGTACTCCTCTCCGGCGGGCTTGACTCCACCACCGCGCTGCACTGGGCGAAGGCCCGGCACGAGGTGGCCTGCGCCATCGCGTTCGACTACGGCAGCAACCACGGCAAGCGCGAATTGGCGTGCGCGCGGCACCAGGCGGAAGCGCTGGGCGTGCCGTACCGCGAGATCGACCTCACCGTGCTGAAGCCGCACCTGGCCAGCGCGCTGCTGAGCGGGGCGGACGCCATCCCCACGGGCGACTACGCGGAGGAGAATTTGAAGCAGACCGTGGTGCCGTTCCGCAACGGCATCTTCCTGGCCATCGCTGCGGGCGTGGCGGAGAGCGCGGGCGCGGAGGGGCTGGTGATTGCAGCCCACGCGGGCGACCACGACCTGTATCCCGACTGCCGCGCGGAGTTCATGGACGCCATGGGCGAGGCCATCCGCCTGGGCACCTACGCGCAGCTGCAGGTGCTGGCACCGTTCATCCACGCCAGCAAGGGGGAGATAGCGGCGCAGGGCGCGCGGCTGGGCGTGAACTACGCGCACACGTACTCCTGCTACCGCGGCGGAGAGAAACACTGCGGGCAGTGCGCCACCTGCCGCGAGCGCAAGGAGGCTTTCGCCGCCGCCGGAATCCCCGACCCCACCGAATACGAATCCTAACACCGCCATGCCTTCCGTCCTCATCAAAACCTACGGCTGCCAGATGAACGAGCGCGACTCCGAACAGGTCGCAAGCATGTTCCTCGCCGGCGGGTATACTCTCACCAAAGACGAGGCCGAGGCGGACGTCATCCTCATCAACACTTGCGCCGTGCGCGAGAAGGCGGAGCTCAAGGCCCTCGGCAAGATGGGCCTGCTCTGCGCGCGTCCCGATGCCAAGCCGTGGGTGGTGTACGGCTTCATGGGCTGCATGGTGCAGAGCCGCGCGCAGTCGCTCTTCCGCGATATCAACCGTCTGGACGTGGTGACGGGCACGCGGCAGTACCACAACGTGTACGCCATCTGCAACCGCCTGCTCAAAAGCCGCCTAGGCATGGGGATTACCGAGCCGCTGAAGCGCGGCGCGCACATCTGCGAGGTGGGCGAGGTGGAGGGCTTCCAGAACGAGATACGCGACCACCTGCCGCCCTCCGGCGGCTGCACGGCGTTCGTGTCCATCATGCAGGGCTGCGAGATGCGCTGCTCCTACTGCATCGTCCCCAGCACGCGCGGCGCGGAATGCAGCCGCCCCGCCGCGGACATCATCAAGGAGGTGCGCGAGCTGGTGGACCGCGGCGTGAAAGAGGTGACGCTGCTCGGGCAGATTGTGAACCGCTACGGCAGGGAGGAGCCCGCCGTGAACGGCCGCGGCGCCTTCGTGCGCCTGCTGGAGAGCCTGCACGACATCGACGGCCTGGAGCGCCTGCGCTTCACCTCTCCGCACCCCATCGGCTTCCGCGAAGACCTGGTCAACGCCTACACCTACCTGCCGAAGCTGTGCAGCCACATCCACTTCCCGATGCAGAGCGGCAGCGACCGCATCCTGCAGCTCATGCGGCGCCCGTACAAGAACGAGAAGTACCTGCGCCTGTGCGACGCCATGCGCGAGGCGCGCCCGGACCTGGCCATCACCACGGACATCATCGTGGGCTTCCCCGGCGAGACGGACGAGGACTACCAACAGACCAAGGCCGCCGTGGAGCGCGTGCAGTTCGACAACGCCTTCGTGTTCCAGTACTCCCCGCGGCGCGACACCGTGGCGGCCGCCATGCCGGACCAAATCTGCCTGCGCGTGAAGGAGGAGCGCAACCACGACCTGCTGGAGACGGTGAACCGCATTGCCGCCGCCCGCAACATGGCGCTGGTGGGCACGGAGCAGAGCATCCTGGTGGAGGGGCCGAGCAAGAGCAACCCGGACAGGCAGCAGGGAAGGTCCTCGCAGAACAAGCCGGTGATCATACAGAAAGGCAAGGCGGAGGTGGGGAAGATCGTGCCGGTGAGGATAACCGAGTGCACCGGGTTCACGCTTTATGGGGAAGTGGGTAATTAGGATTAGGATTAAGATTAAGATTAGGATTAGGATTAGGATTATGAAAGCGACTCTTATTGGATTGTTGATGACGTGGTGTGTTGCTCTGGCGGGGGAGTTTCCTTGGAGCGATGCGCCTGGGGCGGAGCTGAAGGCGGCTAGCGTGGCGCCGGACCGGGTGTTTACCGAGGAGCCGTGCGACTGGCGGCCTGTTCTCACGCCCATGTGCAAGGAGATTGTGAAGGACTGCAAGACCGCGCGGGAGGCCGTGCTGGCGCTTGCCACACAGCTGCCCAAGGCCACCGGCGTGTACTACACCACGGAACGCCGCCGCGCGGATATGAACGCGCTGGAGGCGCTGGCGGAGAAGAAGGTTTCCTGCACCGGGCAGAGCATCCTGCTGGTGTGCGCGCTGCGGTCGGTGGGCATCCCCGCACGCGTGTGCGGGCTGCTCTCCTGGCACCACATCCAGGGCAACCACACCTGGGCGGAGGCCTGGTTCGACGGCGAGTGGCACATGATCGAGTACAACGAAAAGGATTTCAACAGTGCGTGGGTCATGAGCTACATCGGCATGCTGGACCCCGACCGCAACGCCCTGGAGCGCATCAAGGCCGCCACCCCCGACGGCAAGGACTTTTTCTATCCGCCCATGCTGGCGAGGCAAATCGGCAAGGAACCCGTGGCATCGGAGGACGTGACCGCGCGCTACCTCAAGCTCTCCCGCACCTGGCACGAGCAGAAGGGCCAGCCCGCCAACGTGCAGCGCCTCATGGTGAACATCACCCCGCGCACGGAAGAAGCCCTGCCCATCGTGCTGCTGGATGAATCGGGCAAGGAGGTGGACAAGGCCACCCTGCCCACCCTCAAGGACGACGCCAACAAATTCGCCGAGCTCAACCTGCCCCGCGAGGGCTCCTACCAGCTGCGCATCGGCGACATGGCCCAGACCATCCCCGTGAAGGCCACGGAGAACGCGGTGCAGATGATGTCGTTCACCACAGGCAAAGACTAGGCGGCGTTCCCAGCACACCACGCGCCCATCCTGCGGCATGCGGGTGGGGGCTTGAAAGAAAGGCCCTGTATACCACAAGCGGGGAGGCATGTCAAGAACGCAGGGCGGCATGCGGGAAGGTTTTCTCGGGAAAGGGGGAAGTTTTTTTGAGGAATTTTAGAAAATCCGCGAATAGGCTTCACGGGCATGGGGGGACGTGTTAGGATGGTGCCGTGGGGAAACGATTTGCACTGGTTTCCCTTGGTTGCGCCAAGAACCAAGTGGACTCCGAAATCATGTCCGGCATCCTGCGGGAGGCCGGATACCGCGAGGTACCACGGGGCAAGGCGGATATCCTGGTCATCAACACCTGCGCGTTCATCGACCCCGCGAAGCAGGAGGCCATCGACACCATCTTCGAGGCCGTGCGGGCGCGGGAGGCGGGTGATTCCCCCGCCGGGCAGAAAATCCTGGTGGCGGGCTGCCTTTCCCAGCGGTACGCGGCGCAGCTGCCCAAGCTCATCCCGGAGGCGGACTGCTTCATCGGCGTGGACCGCATCGGCGAGATTGCGGAGATAGCCGCCGCATGCCGGGCGGGCACGCAGGAGAAGGTGTACACCACCAAGGTGTCCAAGCTGGTGCCGGACTTCGGCCAGCCGCGCGCGCTGATGTCGCCCCCGCACTATGCGTACGTGAAGATAGCGGAGGGCTGCAACCACGCGTGCGCCTACTGCGCCATCCCGCGCATCCGCGGCGGCCACCGCAGCCGCTCCGTGCAGAACATCCTCAAGGAAATCCGCCACTGGCTCAAGCGCGGCGTGAAGGAAATCAACCTCATTGCGCAGGACACCACCTACTACGGCGTGGACGCCCGCAACGGGGACTCCCTGGCGGGGCTGCTGCGCGCCATCAACGCGCTGCCGGGTGATTTCTGGGTGCGCGTGCTCTACACGCACCCCGCACACTGGAACCGCGAGCTCATCGATGCCTTCGCCGAGTGCAAGAAGGTGGTGAAGTACGTGGACATCCCGCTGCAGCACATCTCCGACCACCTGTTGGAGTCCATGAGGCGCAAGACGGACGGGGCGTACATCCGCCGCCTGCTGCGCGACCTCCGCAAAGACGTGCCGGGAATCGGCATCCGCACCACCTTCATCAGCGGCCTTCCCGGCGAGACCGAGGAGGACCACGCCGAGCTGCGCGATTTCATCCGCGAGTTCCGCTTTGAGCGCGCGGGCGTGTTCCCCTACTCCCGCGAGGAGGGAACGCCCGCCGCCAAGATGCCCGGCCAGGTGCACCACGCCACCAAGAAGCGCCGCGCCAACGAGCTCTCCATGCTCATGGCCGGGATAGCGGACGACATAGGGCAGCACTTGCTAGGCAGGCGCCTGCGGGTGCTGGTGGACGCGCCTGGGCTGGCGCGCGGGCCGTGGGATGCGCCGGATGTGGATGCGGCAATCCATGTGGACCCGGCCCTGCCGGTGGGAGAGTTCGCGGAAGTGGAGATTGAGGATTCCATCGCGTACGAGCTGTTCGCCAAGGGAGCCGCACCGGAAGATTAAGATTTTTTTCATATTTATGGCAGAGATTACGACAACTCATTGGATATGCCTGCTGCTGACCATCCTGGTGGTGATCGTGGCAGGCATTTTGTATGCCGGCAAGCAGACGGGCGCCGCGGGCTTCAGCCTGGCGGGCCGCAAATCCGGCCCCGTGATGATAGCGGGCGCCTTCGCGGGATCCGCGCTGGGCGGCGCCGCCACCGTGGGCACCGCCACCACCGCCGCGTACGACGGCATGGTGGCGTGGTACTTCACGCTCGGCATGGGCATCGGCATGATTCTGATGGGATTGTTCTACGCACGCAAGCTGCGCGAGAGCGAGCTGGAGACCGTGCCGCAGTTCCTCGGCCTGAACTTCGGCAAAATCGCGGCGCCCGTGGCGAGCGTCATCACCTGCTGCGGCATCTTCTTCGCGTGCTCCGGCAGCGTGCTGCCCGGTTCCCACATGATATGCTCCCTGCTGGGTGTGCCGCCGGTGCTGGGCGCGGGCATCCTGGTGCTGCTGATGGTGGCGTACATCACCTTCGGCGGGCAGAAGGGCTCCAGCTTCAGCGGCGTGCTGAAAGTGGCCGTGCTCTTCACCGCCCTGTTGGCCGCCACCTTCATCGCCCTGTACAACTACCATGACGGCGGCTCCGTGTGGAACGGCATGTCCGCCATGTTCGCAGAGAAGGGCGTGTTCTGCAAGGGCGGCATGTACGGCTTCAGCTACATCGCCGCCACCGTGGTGGGCACCGTCACCGCGCAGATGTACATCCAGGGCCTCTACTCCGCCTCCAACGCCGCCACCGCCTCACGCGGCGCCTACCTGGGCGCGTTGTTCACCATTCCGGTGGGCCTCATGGCGTGCTTCATCGGCATGTACATGGGTGCGCACCACCCGGAGATGCTGGAGTCGCCGGCGCAGGCCTCCCTGGTGCTGCCGATGTTCCTGCTGGACGGCGCGGTGGTTCCCGCGTGGGTGGGCGGCATCGCGCTGGGCGGCATCGCGCTGTGCATCATCAGCTCCGCCGCCGTGCAGGCGCTCTCGGTGAGCACCATGTTCTCGCGCGATATCATCGGCGACCTCGTGGGCGTGAAGTCGGACCGCACCATCATGCTCACCAACCGCATCGGCATGGTGGTGGCATCCATCCTGGTGGCGGTGTTCTGCCTGGTGAACTGGCAGGGCTCCAGCCTGTGGCTCAACTACCTGTCCATGGCACTGCGCGGCGGCGGCGTGG
Source organism: Akkermansia sp. (assembly GCA_024405435.1). Classification (GTDB taxonomy): domain Bacteria; phylum Verrucomicrobiota; class Verrucomicrobiia; order Verrucomicrobiales; family Akkermansiaceae; genus Akkermansia. The sequence continues at coordinate 18,798 of JAKSOU010000013.1, forward strand.
TGTTCCCGCTCACGCTGGCCATCTTCCTGAACCGCAAGACCCTGCGCCGCTACATCCCGGCGCGCTGGGTGGTGGCATCCATGGTCATCGCCACCCTGGGCGCGCTGGCCATCCTGCCCGTGCCCCAGGATGCCTCCCTCGTGGAATGGCTGGCGGATGCCTCCGGCATCACCGCCAAGGACATCCACGACATGCTGCCCGTGGTGGCCGGCATGGTGCTCAGTGCCCTGGTCCTGCTCATCGGGCTTATCTGGACCACCATCCGCAACAAGCGCAATTCTTGACGCAACAGGCCGATTTTGCTTGTACGCGCGCGTGATTCATGGTACAAGGGGGCAACCTCTTGTAACTTATGAATATCACACCGAAATACATTCCCGTATTGGACCCGGACTTCGTGGCGCCCGTGCTGTGGACGCGCGCGTATCAGGAAAAAGTGGCGGCCACGCCCGGCGCGCACCGCTTGGATATGGCCATGACGCGCCTGGACGGCACGTGCTTCCGCTGGAGCGGCACGGTGCTTCCGCACGAGGGCGAGAACGTGGCGCTGAACCGCACGTATGTGGAGCGCATCGTGAAGTTCCTGCTGTGGATGAAGGGCGGCTGCACGCTCATGGTGGCCGGTGACGACGCGATTGCCGACATGCTCTCCGACATCTACCGCGAGGGCGGTTCCCGCGAGTTCGACTGGGACTACGAGAACAGCGTGTACGGCCAGCACTTCACCATCGTGAAGGTGGCCTCCGCCGCCGACCTGCCGGAGGAGAAATCCTCCTCCGTCTCCCTGGGCCGCAACCTGGACGGCTACCGCATCGGCTTTGACCTGGGCGGTTCCGACCGCAAGGCCGCCGCCGTGGTCAACGGCGAGGTGGTCTTCTCCGAGGAAATCGTGTGGGACCCCTACCACCAGACCGACCCCAACTACCAGCTGGAAGGCGTGGACGACTCCCTCATCCGCGCGGCCAAGCACCTGCCGCAGGTGGACGCCATCGGCGGTTCCGCCGCCGGCGTGTACGTGAACAACGAGCCCAAGGTGGCTTCCCTCTTCCGCGGCATCGCCAAGGACGACTTCGAGCGTGTAACGCGCCGCATGTTCTTCACGCTGAAGGACCGCTGGTGCGAGCGCATGGGCAAGGACGTGCCGTTCGAGGTGGTGAACGACGGCGAGGTGACCGCGCTGGCGGGCGCCATGGCGCTCAACGACGACGCCGTGCTCGGCATCGCCATGGGCACCTCGCTCGCCGCGGGCTATGTTGACCCGGAGGGCCACATCATGCCCTGGCTCAACGAGCTGGCCTTCGTTCCCGTGGACTACCAGGCGGACGGAGGCGTGGACGAGTGGTCCGGCGACATGGGCGTGGGCGCCATGTACTTCTCCCAGCAGGCCGTGGCACGCCTGGCGCCGCGCGCCGGGTACGAGTTCGGCGACATGCCGTTCCCGGAGCAGCTCAAGAAGGTGCAGGCCGCCATGGCGGAGGGCGACGAGCGCGCCCGCAAGATTTACGAGACCATCGGCGTGGAGTTCGGCTACACCATCGCGTACTTCGCCACGTTCTACGAGGTGCGGCACCTGCTGTTCCTGGGGCGCGTGGCATCCGGCGAGGGCGGCCAGATCATCATCGACAAGGCGAACGAGGTGCTGGCGGGCGAGTTCCCGGAACTGCACATCAACCTGTGCGTACCGGACGAGAAGACCAAGCGCCACGGCCAGGCCGTTGCCGCAGCCTCCCTCCCCAAGCTCGGCTAACCACGCCACACGCGGATGGACGAGGCGAGCAAGAGCGGGTGGACCTGCCCGGAGTGCGGCACCGCCGTGGACACCTCCAAAATGGGGTTCCTCGCGGAGGTCTCCTGCCCCCAGTGCGGCAAGGAGGGCCGCGCCAACACCACGCTCGCCAACTTCCGCCTCGACAACATCCTCGGCATCGGCGGCATGAGCGTCGTCATGCGCGCGTACGACCCCACACTGGGCCGCCCGCTCGCCATCAAGCTGCTCAACGAGACCTACCGCACCCAAGAGGACCGCATCCGCAAGTTCGAGGGCGAATGCTCGCTCATGGCCAAGGTGCGCCATGAGAACGTGGTGTCCGTGTACTCCGCCGGGTGGGACAAGGGGCAGTTCTACATCGCCATGGAGCTGGTGGACGGCGAGAACCTGGAGCTCATCATCGACCGCCGCAAGTTCCTGTTGCCCAACCAGGCCGTGGAAATCATCCGCCAGGTGGCCCTGGGCCTCCAGGCCGCGCACGAGGCCGGACTGCTCCACCGCGATGTCAAGCCGGGCAACGTCATCATCACCAAGGCAAACCAGGCCAAGGTGCTGGATTTCGGCCTCTCCATGGAGAGCCAACAGGCCGACGGCGACACCGAGGAGGTCATCTGGGCCACACCGTTCTACGTGCCGCCGGAAACCCTGCGGCGCGAGAAGGAGGACGTGCGCAGCGACATCTACGCGCTGGGCATGACCCTGCGCAACCTGTTGACGGGCGTGGACACCATGCCGGAGGAGTTCACCTCCGTGAGCTCGCTGCTGGCGCTCAAGGAGAAGTTCCCGCGCATGCGCACCGCCTACCCGCACCTGGACCCGGACCTGTGCGACTTCGTGGACCACATGTCCGCCTTCAAGCCTGACGACCGCCCGGCGGACTACCGCGACGTGCTCGCGGAGCTGGCGGAGGTGCAGGAGCATTTGGCGAAGGAGGGCCAGCGCCGCGCCACGCGCCTGTGGCTCCAGGAGAAGAAGCGCGAAATCATGATCCTGGGCGGGGCCGCCCTGCTGGGCATCGTCCTGGCCACCACCGTGGTGTGCTCCACCACCGTGCGAGAGGAGCAGAAATACCTCACCGCGCCCACGGAACGCTCCTCGCCGGACTGGCAGGACGCCGCCAAGGCGGAGAACCTCATCGGCGCATCCCAGTGGCAGTCCGCCGCCACCCTCTACCAAAAACTGGCGGAGAAGGCGCACGACCCCGCGGTGGGCGCGCGCGCCGGGCTGATGGGTGCCATGTTCAAGGTGATTCAGGGCGCGCCGCTGCAGGATGCGGATGCCCTGCTGCAGCGCGCCGACAACCATTTCGCCGCCGCGGGGAAGGTTGACAACGGTGCCCCCGGCGGCTGGCAGGAAACGCAGGCCGCGCTGGAGCTGGCGAAAGCGGGCGCCCCGCTGGATGCAGACAAGCTGCAGGAAGTGCGCCAACCCCTGCTGCGCGCGGCGGTGGCCGTGGTGGCCGCGGCACGCGCCATGGATGGAGGCTACATGCAGGAGGCGCAGGCCCTGGCCGCGCAGGCCGCCGCAGAGGCGGAGGGCGGCAGCGGCGCCATCGCGGAGCTCACCTCCCCCCTCAAGAGCTATGAGCTGCAGCTGGCGCACGATGCCGTGCCCGCGGCCCGCAAGCACGTGCTGCGCCTGCTGGGCAGCGGCATGCTCAACCGCGCGGAGGAGACCATGCAGGTGCTTTCGCAACTGCAGCTCTCACCCGCCGAGCAGGCGGAGCTGGACGTGCAGCAGCAGGTCTGCAAGGTGGCCAAGGCCGCGTTTGAAACGTTCCGCAAGCACGGCCAGGACCCCATGAAGGCCCTTTCCAGCCCGGTGGTGTTCCGCGATGCCGCCGCGCATGTGAAGAGCGATTCCACCTTCGCCAACGAGATGTGCTGCCTGGCGCACATGCTGCGCGGCGAGTACGCCAAGGCCTTTGCGCTGGACCCGTACAAGGATTCCGCGGATTCCCAAAAGCCCTTCGCCGTGCTGATGCGCCACTGGAAACAGCGCCTGGGTGCCAAGTGACGCATCCGCGCAATTTTCCGCGCGTGGGGCGAAATCCGTGTTTGCCATGCGGGCGCGTTTGTGGTATAAGTTGGGGTACGTCACGATTTTCATCCTAATACCATGGCTGCACCCAAACTCAATACACTTCAGGTAAACGGTCCCAAGCGCACGCTCATCAACTCCGGCGTGGTCCCCAACAAGCGCATCGTGCTGAAAGGCGCGGACGGCCAGGCTATCGAAAAGAAGAAGCCTGCGCTCTCCCCGGAGGAACAGGCCGCAGAGGCCGAGCGCATCGCCGCCGAGCAGGAGGCCGCGCGCCAGGCCCAGGAAGAGTACGACCGCCAGATGGAGGAGTACAACAAGCAGATGGAGGAATACAACCGCCAGATGGAGGAGTACAACAAACAGGTGGCGGAACAGGAGGCCGCAGAGGCCGCCGCCCGCGCCGAGGCTGAGGCCGCCGCTGCCGCCGCTGCCGCCGAGCAGCCCGCACCCGCCCCGCAGGAGGCCAAGCCCGCCGCACAGCTTCCCAAGACCGTCGCCAAGCCCGCCGTCAAGCAGAACAGCATCCTGAAGGCCCCCACCCCCGGCAAGGCCGCCGCCAAGGGCGGCAGCCCGCTGGCCGGCACCAAGATTACCGGCACCGGCAAGGCCCTGGGCGGTGTGGCCGCCAAGCCCGCCGCGCCCGCCGCCAAGAAGGTGGCTGCCAAGTCTCCCCTGGCGGCAGCCCGGCCAGCCGCCGCACCCGCTCCCGCCCCCGCCGCCACGGCTGCCCCCGCACCTGCGGAGGATCCCGCCGCGCAGCAGCAGGGCCTGCCGGAGATGAGCGAGGAGGAACTCGCCGCGCGCGACGTCTACCTCACCAAGCTGAAAAAGGATGCCGCCAAGCAGAGCGTGTGGCACAGCAAGGGCTTCTGGATCGGGATGATTCTCCTGCTGGTCATGGCCATTGTGTGCGGCACCTACGTGGTGGAGGAGAACGCCAAGAACGAGCGCGCGGAAATCCAGCGCCAGAACATCAAGAAGATCATGCACCGCTGCGTGGATATCAACAAGCACGGTGTGGAAACCACGCAGGACGCCAAGACCAAGAACGTGGACATCACCTGCACCAAGAAGGACCTGCAGCTGCTCATGAAGGTGGTGGTGGACCCCTACATCAAGAATGATGTGGGCGGCAACCTGCTGGGCATGGACCCCGTGGGCGCCGGACGCAACGCCTGCCTGCTGCTCGGCCTGGCCGCCGCCGACAACAAGGAGGCTCGCGACTACATCTTCGACACCCTCGCCAAGAAGGCGGAGGACGTGGTGGACGCCGGCCTCTTCGACTGGCTGCTGCAGCGCATCGGCATCTCTGACGCCGAGGGCGTGAACGCCAACCTCCGCACCCTTGCGGAGAAGATTGCCGCCAAGCCCAAGTTCCAGCACAAGGACGCCCTCCTCGCCAGCGTCTGGAAGGTCTACGGCCTCCGCGTCACGGAGGAGGACGTGCCCCGCATCCTCCAGCTGCTGAAGGACGACAACACGGACGGCAAGCTGGTGAAGACCCTCTGCAACTGCCTGGACAACGTCCTCATGATGATGGACGACAAGGACAAGAAGGCCAAGATCGGCGATGAAATCTTCGATTCCGTGTCGCCGGAGCGCCTCAAGCAGCTCGGGCCCACCCTGGCCGCAGCCTGCTCCCCCAAGGCCCTCGCGCACATCAAGGGCAAGATCACGGATGCCAAGGGCATGACCCGCAACAACATGCTCTTCCTCGCCTTCTGGGGAGACGACTCCATTCTGGACTACATGCTGGAGCTCAAGGGCAAGGCGGAAATCGCCAACGACCCCAAGGCCGTCAACATGGTCAACAACGCCATCGGCTCCTTCTTCGCCCAGAACCGCGAACGCACGGATGCCGATGCCGAGAAGCTCGCCTCCCTCATCTGCGAACAGCCCTTCGCAGACACCTCCAAGCTGCGCGACATCATCAACAAGATCGACAAGGACTCCACCCTCTACATCGGCGACGGCAACCCGCAGCTGCCCGCCCTCAAGACCGAGGCGGAGGCCCTCAAGAAGCTGCAGCGCGGCAAGCTGGAAATCGTGAACACCCTCTCCGGCCTGCATGAGATGGATTGGGTGAAGAACCTGCTCACCAGATACTCCCAGGACCCGGACGTGGATGTCTCCGCGCTCGCCAAGCAGGGTCTCCACAAGATCAAGGAGAACACCCGCAAGGACCAGCAGACCAAGGAGCGGTATCAAGGCCGTTCCAAGAGCTGATGCGGGGGGGCAATTAGGATTAGGATCAAAATTAGGATTAGGATTTGTAGAATAATGCCGCGCCCTAGGGGCGCGGGGGATTTCAAGCCCATCCGGTGTTCCGCCGGATGGGCGTTTTCTTCCCCACCCCGAACTTTTTTCAAAAAAAACCGTGCATTGGGGTGGTTTCCTGCTTATATGGGTATAGAGACTCTTCCCTGATACATGAAAAAAACGATTATTGCTGCCTTTTCCGCGTTCTTCCTTGGCATGGGGGCCGCCCAGGCTGAAGAAGAGAGACCCATCACCTATGAGGACATTTGCGCCATGACCAAACCGGGGGCGCTGCCCATGCCGGAGGCGAAGAAGAACGAGCTCTTGCTGTATGTGTCCACGGGCATATTCTGCATGGACGGAGAGCAGTCCGGCGCCGTGAAGCTTCTGCTGGAAGCCGGGGCGGACCCCAACGCGGTGGATTCCGAGGGCAAGGGGGCACTGCACCACCTCTCCGACGGCTCTGGCGACTTCGAGGCCGACAAGTGCCTGGACCTTCTCGTCAAGCACGGCGCCAATGTCAACATACAGGACCGGGAGGGAAGAACCCCACTCATGATTGCCCTGGCGAACATGGATAACGTGGACGGCAATTACATCTGCCACCTCTTGTCATCGGGAGCCGACGGCAACGTGAGGGACCATGCGGGCAACGTGGCCTCCCAGTATGTGCCGATAGCCAGCGGATGGGATGGCTCGCAAATACAATGCATGGAGATGTACGAGCTGCTGGATTCCTACGGATACATTGTCGACGTACACGACAAAATGGCCCTGTTCTATATACTCCGGCCGTTCGAGGAAGACAACACCTATTGCTCGGAGGAGGAACTGCGCTTCCTCCTGCGCCACGGTGCCGAAACGGAATTGGAATGCGTGTTCAACACCAACGAACCCTTGAAATGGTCGATGCTGGACGCCATCAGGCGGCATCCCCAGTATCCCGATGGCAAGGTTCTCCCCATGTGGCGCGGCATTAAGGATCACGAGCGGAACATTAGGGAAAAGAGGTACACCACGCTGAAGCGGCTCGAAGAAATCCTTCTGGAGCATCAGCACAGCACGGCCAGCCCCAACCCGCCGCCGATGACCTGGGAGCCCTTTCCCTGAGAGTGTGGGATGTGGAAATAAGACCGGGCTTCCAGGGGAAGGGCGGCTGGCGGGATGCCGTTGTTGTCGCCTTTTACAGGAAGTCAAGCCTGCTGGGGCATGTGGTGATACCGCACGCAAACCACAGCGACATGGCGGACATCCACTTTCATGATTCCAAGCACTGCACCATTGATGCCGGACGCGTGGCGAAAGTGGAGGTCGATCTGGAAAAGTGCGAATACGTTTTGACGCAGACAGGCGCAAACGGCGATACGGGGAAAAGGGAAAAAATGTCTATTTTCGACTTCTCGGCCGATGAAGTGGGATGCGAGAACAACTGCGAATTGCACTACCACCCGGCCAAGGAGGAATGGAAGCGCTTCTACCTCCGCTGGAGCGCTTATGTATTGTGATCAGCGGCGGCAACGGTGGCTGGCGTGCGGGCGGGTCAGGGTATGCGCGCCATTCGGTGCCAGGCATTTGCCGCGCGGCCTCACCTGCCCTTGGGGAAGGTTCGGCGGAAGGTTCCGGTGAAGCGGATGAGCAGGAGCGCCGCGGCCAGCGTAAGGCTCACGATGAAGCTCACCCACGCGCCCGCCGGGCCCAGCTGCGGGCAGAGCCAGTCCGTGCGGATGAGGACGACCGCCAGCGGGAATCCCACCACCCAGTATGAGACGATGTTCACCCAGGTGAGCGCCTTGGTGTCGTGGCAGGCGCGCAGCAGGCCGCTGAGGAAGGCCTGGGTGGTGTCGGAGAGCTGGTAGACGGCGCAGAGTGTGGCGAGGGGAACGGCAATCTGGATGATTTCGCGCTCGGAGGTGTAGAGGGAGATGATGTCCTCCGCGAAGAAGAGGAGGCCGGCCATGAAGGGGGCCATGGCGGCGAGGGCGCAGGCGGCGGCGGTGCGCACCAGTGCGGTGAAGGCGGGGCGGTTCTGCGCGCCCACGTGGTAGGCGGCGCGGATGGAGGCGGCGATGCTCAGGCTCAGCGGCAGCATGAACACCACGCCGGACATGTTGATGACGATTTGGTGGGCGGAGACGGCCATCTTGCCGAGCGGGGCAATGACGGGGGTGAGGGCGGAGAAGAAGGTCATCTCGCAAAGGGAAGCCACGCCAAGGGGGAAACCCAGACGCAGGATTTTCCGCACCTGCTGGCGGTTGGCCCTGCGGCGCGCCACCATGCACTGCGCGGCCTGGCGGTGGCGGCGGGAGGCGAACATGAGCGCCAGCAGCCCCAGCATCATGCCCCAGTGGATGATGGAGGTGGCCAGCCCGCAGCCCGCGCCGCCCAGGGCGGGGAACGGCCCCCAGCCAAACACGAAGGCCAGGTTGGCGGGAATGTTCACCCCCAGCCCCAGCAGGGCGGTCACCATGCCGGGGCGTACCTGCCCGTTGCCCTCGAAATTGCCCTGTATCAGGCGCAGCAGCACGCTCGCGGGAACGCCCGTCATCATGAAATACACGTACCAGCGCGCCGTGTGCGCCATGCCCGCGTCGTCCGTCACGTAGTCGAAGATGAACGAGCCCAGGTAAAGCGCCACCAGCTCCACCGCCATCAGGAACCACGCCAGGTGCAGCCCGCTGTGCAGCAGCGCGCCGATGCGCCCGGGGTTGCCCGCCCCGCGCAGGCGCGATATCATGGGCGTGGTGATGGTGAGCACCATGCCCACCGCCACCAGGATGGGCGCGGACACGGATGCGCCCAGGCCCACGCCCGCCAGCTCCGTGGCCCCTGCCCTGCCCGCCACTATCGTGTCAATGACACCCATGCCCATGTGCAGCAGGTTGGCAATGTACAGCGGCCCCATCAGGGAGAGCAGGCGGCGCAACTCCCCGCGGTCAATCCACCCGCTGTATCTTCCGTTTGCCATGGCGTGATAAAAATGCCTGCCTCCGCGGCGGAGGCAGGCTTCGGTAGCATCTGGAACGGGAATCGAACCCGTGTTGCAGGAATGAAAATCCTGAGTCCTAACCCCTAGACGATCCAGACATGGGTTGCACCCGCATATCAGGCGCGGCGGCATGTTACCAGCATACTCCACCCATGGCAAGCCCAAAATCCCACTTTTTTTCTTGCAGACGCAAAATTCGCCGCGCGGTTGGCGTGCCATGCTGGGTGGTGGCGGGGGCGTACCCCCCTGCGCCTTTCAGCGCAGGGGCCCGTTCCCGCGCGGCGAACGCCGCGCCGAACTCTCCAAATCGTAAATCGTAAATCGTAAATTGTAAATTGTAAATTATCAGAACACCACGCCTTGCCTTGAATCGTTGCCTTGAATCGTCAAGTTCTGCCTTGAAGGGGCGCGCCCACCATGGTAGAATGCGGGGGAATGAACACGGCGGCGCAGAGGCTCCGCGCGGGCTGGAAGGGCCTGCGGCGGTTCGTGACCCAGGGCATGGTGGACCCCCTGCCCGCGCGCCATGCGCTGAAGGGCTACACCTGGGGCAAGGCCGGGCGCGATTTGAAGGCGGCCACGGATGTGGCGCTGGTGGGGCTTCCGCAGGGCATGGCGTTTGCGGCCATGGCGGGCCTGGACAGCATCTACGGCATCATGGCGGCCACGGTGGGCACGTTCATTGCGCCTTTGTTCACGCGGTGCAGCCTGACGGTGAGCGGGCCGAGCAACGCCACGGCGTTCATGCTGGCGAGCTTCTTCCTGGCGGCCTCTCCGTTCATCCAGCAGGAGCCGATGGTGTTTGTGCCGCTGATTGTGTTCCTGGCGGGCGTGCTGTGCGTGATCGGCGCGTTTGTGAAAGCCACGGAGATGCTGCAGTTTGTGAGCCGCAGCGTGCTGGTGGGCTACATCACGGGTGCCGCCACCCTCATCATCGCCTCCCAGCTGCGGTACGTGATGGGCATCAACGACGTCTATGCCGGCAGCTCGTTCTTCTCCATGACCATGGCCATCTTCCGCAACCTGGACATGGTGCAGTGGCAGCCGATTGTGCTGGGCACGCTGTCGTTCCTGCTGTTCATCCCGCTGCGGCGGCATTTCCGGTGCCTGCCGACGTTTGCGGTGATTCTGGTGGTGATGAGCGGGCTGAACTGGGTACTGAGCCAGCCGTGGACGGGCGGCACGTTCGCGGGGGTGCGCATGCTGAAGGACTTCACGTTCAGCGACCTCACGTTCCGCGCGCCGGAGCTCGGCGCGCTGCCGGGGCATTTCGCGGAGCTCTTCCCCATCGTCATCGGTATCGCCTTCCTCTCCACCCTGGAGCAGACCGTGATGAGCAAGACCATCTCCGCCAAGACCGGGGAGCCCCTCAACCTCAACCAGGACACCTTCGCCGTGGGCATGGCCAACATCGCGTCCTCGTTCACCACATCGCTCCCCTGCTCCGCCTCACTCACGCGCTCCGCGCTCAACTACAACTCCGGGGCGGCCACGCGCTTCTCCGGCGTGTACTGCGGGCTCATCTGCCTGGGCATCACCTTCGTGCTGGCGGGATTCCCGCTGATTTCGCGCATTCCGCACAGCGTGCTGGCGGCGCTGGTGCTGGCCAACGCGGTTTCGCTGTTCGACCGCAAGCTGCTGCGCATCTGCTACCGCTCCACGCCGGGGGACGCGGCGGTGCTGGTGCTGACGTTCCTGGCGGCGCTGATGCTGCCGCTGCACATAGCGATATTCGTGGGCGTGGTGCTGTCGGTCTCGCTGTTCCTGCGGAAGGCGGCCAAGCCGGAGCTGGTGGAGTACACCATCGACGGCGAGGGCACGCTCATGCAGCTGGGCGACAAGGCGGACCGCCTGCCGCAGGTTTCCATCGTGCACGTGGAGGGCGACCTCTTCTTCGGCGCGGCGGATTTGTTCCGCAAGCAGGTGGCGCGCATCGCGGAGGACCCCTCGCTGGCCGTGGTGGTGCTGCGCATGCGCAACGCGCGCAACCTGGACGCCACCTCGGTGTGCGCGCTGGAGGAGCTCATCAAGTTCATCCGCGAGAAAGGGCGCCACATCATCATCTCCGGCGCCAGCCGGGAGGTGTACCGCATCCTGCGCAAGAGCGGCGTGCTCGCGCTGCTGCAGGAGGGCTGCGCCAAGGGGGAGAGCAACATCTACCTGGTGGAGCCCAAGAACCCCAACATGTCCACCCGCCGCGCCCTCATGCGCGCCCAGCAGCTCCTCGGCGGCAGCAAGGCGGACATCTCCATCTACACCACCCGCACCTCCGAACCCGCGTGAACCCGCAGGAACGCCAGCAAATCGCGCAGGCCCTGGCAGACTGGTTCCACGCCAACGGGCGGGACTACCCCTGGCGGCGCACCACCGACCCCTGGGCCATCCTGGTGAGCGAGATCATGCTCCAGCAGACCACCCTTCCCACCGTGCTGGGGCGGTACGGCGAGTGGATGCGCCGCTTCCCCACGCCGCAGGATCTGGCCGCCGCCACGGAAGATGAGGCCCTGCGCTCCTGGGAGGGCTTGGGGTACTACCGCCGCGTGCGCTCGCTGCGCGCGGCCGCGCAGGCCATCGTGGAGCGCCACGCCGGCGTGTTCCCCACGGAGGCGGCGGACATCCGCGCCCTGCCGGGAATCGGCGACTACACGGCGGGCGCGGTGCTGAGCTTTGCGTTCAACAAGCCCGCCCCGCTGGTGGATGCCAACGTGGCGCGCGTGTTCGCCCGCCTCTGCAACAGCCGCACCCCCGTGGACTCCCCCGCCGGGCGCCGGGAGCAGTGGCGACTGGCCGAGCAGATGCTGCACCGCACGGACCCGCGCGCGTACAACTCCGCACTCATGGAGCTGGGCCAGCTGGTGTGCACCGCGGGCGCGCCGCAGTGCCTGCTCTGCCCCGTCCGCGCCTGGTGCCGCGCAAAGGACAAAAACCCCGCGGAGCTGCCCGTCAAGCTGCCCAAAAAGCAAACCACCGCGCTGGAGCACTGGGATATCCTGCACGTCACCAAACGCGGCATCCTGCTGGAGCTCCAGCCGGAGGGCCGCCGCCACGCCGGGCTGTGGCGCCTCCCCCGCCGCAGCCAAGAGGAGGTGCAGGACCTGGAGCACATCGCGGACCAGGCTTACAGCGTCACCCGCTACAGGGTCACCCGCCACCTCCACCGCGCCGCACCCGGCACCCGCCCCCGCAAGGGTGAATCCTACATCCCCCTGCACGGGCTGGAGCAAATCCCCATGGCATCGCCGGACCGCAAAATCATCAACGGCCTCATTTCCGGTTCCCGTACGCGGTGAGGGAGATTTACGATTTGGGAATAATGGTGCGCCATGGCCTGCACCTCTCCGGGCGTTTTTCCTCTGTATCGACAAACGGAAACTCCCTTTTTGGGATTGGGGAATCATAGAGCCCGCATGCCGGTGGGTGCGGGTTGCTGCTGGGTGATGCAGTGGATGGCACCGCCCTCAATCACCAGGCGGCGGGCGTCTATGCCCACCACTTGCCTGCCGGGGAAGCACTCCCGCAGGATGCCCAGCGCGCGGTCGTCGTTGCGCTCCTGCATGAAGACGGGCACAACCACGGCGCCGTTGCAGATGAGGAAGTTCGCATAGCTGGCGGGCAGCTGCTCCAGGCGCCAATCGCGCGCCACCAGCGGCTCCGGCATGGGCAGGGGAATGATTTCCACGCGGTGCCCGGCGGGCGTGCGCAGGTCCTGCAGGCGCTCGTTGTTCTCCGCCAGGTTGCGGTAGTGCGGGGAGTGCGGGTCCGGCTCCACGATGGAGACCGCGGCCTCCGCGTTCACAAAGCGCACCATGTCGTCGATGTGCCCGTCCGTGTCGTCGCCCTCAATCCCCCTGCCGAGCCAGAAGACCTGTTTTGTGCCCAGCATGCGGTGCAGCTCGGCCTCCACGGCCGCCTTGTCCATGGCGGGGTTGCGGTTGGGGTTGAGGAGCACGGCCTCCGTGGTGAGCAGCAGACCCTCCCCGTTGCCCTCGATGGCACCGCCCTCCAGCACCATGCGGCTCTCCAGCCGCGGCAGGGAAAGGCTCTCCGCCGTGTGCGCGGGGATTCCGTTGTCCAGATTCCAGGGCGCGAACTTGCCGCCCCACGCGTTGAACTGCCAGTCCGCGATTTGCAGGGCGCCATCGCTGCGCTGCACGAAGATGGGGCCGTGGTCGCGGCACCACACGTCGTTGGTGGGGTGGTTGTAGAGCGCGAAGTTCTGCACGCCGCGCCGCGCCAGGCGCTCGCGGATGCCGGCGTGCAGCGCGGCGGCGGCGTTGATGCACACCTGCGCGTGCGGCGCCACCGCGGCGGCCAGGTCCGCATAGCGCTCCAGCAGCTCCGCCAGGCCGCCCTGCCACAAATCCCCGCGGTGCGGCCAGGATATCCACACGGCATCCTGCCTCTCCCATTCCGCGGGCCAGCGCAGCGCGTCTCCCTGTTCCGGCGTGGTCATGGCATGTAGGGGGTGTCCAGCAGCCCTGCCAGGGGCTCCAGGTTGTTGAACTGTTCCTGCGTGTCGCCCTCCTGGCGGCCGAACACGCCGGCGTGGATGAGGTTGTAGACAATGCTGCCGACATCCGCGGATTCCGTGACGCCCCAGTGCTCCAGCACGGTGGCGGCCAAGGGGCCGTATTCCTGCAGCGCGCACGCGCAGAATCCCAGGTAGAGCTCCTCCGCGCTCAGGTGGGGCTGCTCCCCACCCTTGTGGTACTGCTCCATGGAGTAGTCCATCGCCTGCCGCATGAAGGCGTATGCGGCGGGCGCGTACGTGGCGTCGCGCCGCATGATTCCCTCCACGGCATCCTCGAAATTGAATGGCATGCCGGCATGCTAGCATGATTTTGCGCGCCTGGCAAATCTTTACCCCGCATCGCCTGCCCACCCCTGGTATGGTTGAGCGCACCCCCGCCATTGATTGCCCGCCGCCGCGCCCGCTGCTAGCGTGGCGGGCATGTCTCTGCAACCAAACCAACTCCTGCGCACCAAGCGCGGCCTGGGCGGCATCCGCCTGCTGGACCACCCCGGCGTATTCTACCCCAAGAGCGTGCTGGTGGCCGCGCCCGGCATGCACCCCAACACCGGAATGCCCTACCGCAAGCCACCCGCCAACACCATCAGCTCCGCGGGCGCCGCAGCACTTTTCGGCATCTGCACCTCCGCCATGCGGTTGCGCCTGCACCGCCACAAGGTGCGCTTCTACTTCGTCCGGGAATCCGTCCGCGCCGTCACCGTCTACTGGAGCCTGCGCCAAGTGCAGGCCCTGCACGCCAAGGTGGTGGAGTTCTCCGCCACCCCGCCGCGCGGCATGGTGGATTGGCGCCGCGCGATTGAAATGCTGCCCTGCTCCCGAACCTCGCTCCAGCGCCACGCCAGGAACGGAAGGGTCCGCGTGCGCAGGCTGCGCCGGAACACCGCAAGCGGCACCCAGACCATGTGCTACTACAACGTGGCGGACCTCAAGAAGCTGCGCACCTACCTCCTGTTCTGCGCGGAGCAGGAGCGCGCCGTCCGTGAGCGTTTCGGCCGCCGCCCCAGGCGTGCGTGATGCATCCCGATGGTCTTTATGAATGGCGGTGTGGATTCTGGTCCTATTGACATTCCATCCATTCCAAGTTAGACTCGCTTCCGTCCATGGAAGCCACCAACCAGGATTTGATGCTCGGACTGCTGCTTTCCCTGTTTGCGGGGATGAGCACATGCATCGGCGCGGCCGTGGCGCTTTTCCTCAAGCGCACGGATACGCGCGTTCTCACCTACGCATTGGGAGCCAGCGCGGGGGTGATGGTGTACATCTCCTTTATGGAGCTGCTGCCGGAGGCCGGGCGTTTCCTGCAGGTGGACTACGGCAAGTGGGTGCGGATTGCCGCGTTTTTCGGCGGCATGGTGCTGGCCGGCGCCATTGACCGCCTGGTGCCGGAGGACGAGAACCCCCATGAAATCCACACGGCGGGAGACTTGGATGCGGCGCGGCCCACGGGCGAGTTCTCTGCGCAGGCAGGCGTGCGCCGCTCCGCCATGCTCTTTGCCGCTGCCATTGCCATCCACAATTTCCCGGAAGGCATCGCCACCATGGCTTCTGCGTTCGACAACCCCGGAACCGCCTTCTCCGTTGCCTTTGCTGTGGCCATCCACAACATCCCGGAGGGCATCGCCGTTGCCCTGCCGCTCATGTTCGGCACGGGAAGCCGCCAGCGCGCCTTCTGGGGCGCAACTCTCTCCGGGCTTGCCGAACCCGTGGGCGCCCTGGTGGCCATGCTCATTCTACTTCCATTTCTCACGCCCACGCTGCTGGCCGTGCTCTTCTGCATTGTGGCGGGCTTCATGGTATACATCTCCTTTGACGAGCTGCTGCCCATGGCGGAGCGCTGGGGCCACCACCATCTTTCCATCGGCGGCGTGATTTCCGGCATGCTGCTTATGGCCCTTGTGCTGTAACCCTCATGTGTTCCAAGGATATTTGAAGAAGAACGCGGTTGGTGTGCATTGATTGGCAGGAGCAGGTGTGGTTTGCATGCAAACCGACTCCGAATCCACCCCGCCGAACGGCGGTGGGGGCCGGTGTGGGCGTGCGTGACCAACCACGCTTGTTCGCGCCAACCCCGCAGCCCTCCCCGGCGCGGATTCGCGCCTGTTCTTTTTGCTTGATTCCGTGTGGGCGGGTGGTAGAATGAGCACGTACGATGAATGTACGCAGCTTAGCATTATGAAACCTACACTCCTTGTTCTCGCAGCAGGTATGGGAAGCCGCTACGGCGGCCTCAAGCAGCTGGACCCCATGGGCCCCAACGGTGAAGTCATCCTCGATTATTCCGTCTACGACGCCATTCGCGCCGGGTTCGGCAAGGTCGTTTTCATCATCCGCAAGGATTTTGAGGAGGCCTTCAAGAGCCAGGTCGGTTCCCGTTTCGCCGGCAAGATTGAAGTGGACTACGCCTTCCAGTGCCTCGATGATTTGCCCGAGGGCTACAGCGTGCCGGAGGGCCGCGTGAAGCCGTGGGGCACCGCGCACGCCCTGCTGGCCGCCCGCAACGTGGTGCACGAGCCCTTCGGCGTGGTGAACGCGGACGACTTCTACGGCGCGGACGCCTTCGCCAAGGCCGCCGAGTTCCTCACCTCCGCTCCCGCCGCCGACGGCAAGGAGCACTACGGCATGATCGGCTACCCGCTCAAGAACACCCTCTCCGACCACGGCGACGTGAACCGCGGCATCTGCGGCATTGTGGACGGCCACCTGGACAGCGTGGAGGAATACACCAAAATCATGCGCGAGGACGACGGCGTGTGCCGCGGCGACAGCCTGAGCGGCGAGCGCAACGAGGTGGACCCGGAGGGGCTCGTCTCCATGAACTTCTGGGTGTTCCCCGCCTCCTTCATCGGCCAGATCAAGGACCACTTCGCCAAGTTCATCGCGGAGCGCGGCACAGAGCTCAAGAGCGAGTGCTACATCCCCACCGTGGTGGACGAGCTCATCCACAACGGCAAGGCTGATTGCCGCGTCATCAAGACCACCGCCAACTGGCTCGGCGTCACCTACCCCAGCGACAAGCCCGCCGTGGTGGACAGCATCGCCAAGCTCGTGGAGCAGGGCGTCTACCCCGCCAAGCTCGGCTAACCCGCAACCCCTCCACAGCCATGTACGATCTGAAAGCAATCGCCGGCATGTTCGACCTCCGCGCGGACTACGTCTGCGGCGGCCCCTACGGCTCCGGCCACATCAACGACACCTACCGCATCGAGACCGACCAGGCCGGCCTGCGCGTCAACTACATCCTGCAGCGCGTCAACAGCAACGTCTTCCGCCAGCCCATCCCGCTCATGGAAAACGTCAAGCGCGTCACGGACGAGGCCCTGCGCGTGCTGCACGAGGAAGGCTGCAAGGAGGCCTACCGCCGCACCCTCACCCTCATCCCCGCCAACGATGGCAAGCCCTACGCGCAGGATGCGGAGGGCAACGTGTGGCGCGTCTACCTCTGCATTGAGCGCGCACGCACCTACGACATGATCGAGAACCCCGGCCAGTGCATCGAGGTCGCACGCGCCTTCGGCAACTTCCAGAAGCTCGGCGCCAACCTCCCCGGTGAGCCCCTCTTCGAGACCATCCCCGATTTCCACAACACCACCAAGCGTTTCGAGACCTTCCAGAAGGCCATCGCCGCAGACCCCCTGGGCCGCGCCGCCTCCGTGCAGAAGGAAATCGACTGGTACCTCTCACGCGAGGCCGACTGCCACAAGGTGGTCAACTACCTCAAGAGCGGAGAGCTCCCCATGCGCGTCACCCACAACGATACCAAGCTCAACAACGTCATGCTCGACGACGTCACCGGCGAGGGCATCTGCGTGATCGACCTGGACACCACCATGCCCGGCTCCTCCCTGTACGACTTCGGCGACATGATCCGCACTTCCACCTCCCCCGCCGCGGAGGATGAGAAGGACATCTCGCTGGTCACCATGCGCATGGAGTACTTCGAGGCCCTGGCCAAGGGATACTGCGAGGCCGCCACCTTCCTCACCCCGCTGGAGAAGGAGCTGCTGCCGTTCTCCGGCAAGCTCCTCACCATGGAGTGCGGTATGCGCTTCCTCACCGATTACCTGGAGGGCGACACCTACTTCAAGATCCACCGCCCGGAGCACAACCTGGACCGCACACGCACCCAGATGGCCCTCGTGGAATCCATCGAACAGCAGATGGACGCCATGATGAAGGTGGTGCAGCAATATTGATTTACAATTGACGATTTACAATTTACAATTTGGAAAGTTAGGCGGCAGCGCCGCGTGATTTTGCGAGCCCCTGCGCCCGTCTTCGCCAAGGCTACGCCGAGGCAGGCTGAAAGGCGCAGGGGCTTGTGCCATTTGCGCCCTTGCCTCCGTCTCCGCGAAAGATACGACGAGACCTGCGGGAGGTGCAAGTCTTGGCGTGAATCCACCCCGCACGGAGGCGGGGTTCCGTGGTGGGATGGCGCGCGGGGACACCCCCCAGGTTTCCACCTGGGGCTACATTTGAGTCCGCCACCTGGGTGGCTCTATTAAAGCGCGCCTGACGGCGCGTGGCGAAATGTTTCATCTGGCATTCTGCCAGATGAAACTTGTAATCATCCGCGCCGCCAGGCGCGGCTAACTTGAAGCCACCCGGTGGCGCACTCAAATTTAGCCCAGGGCGGGAGCCCTGGGGGCAACCACGTTGATTTGTTCGGCACGGAACCCCGCCTCGCGCGGGGTGGATTAGAACTCCGTCCGCATACTAACCACGCCTGTTACCATCAATCATTGCACACCGCCCTATAGGTCACATGCGGCCGAATTCGGATTCCCGATTTTCCCAGATTCCTCCCCGCAACCATGCGGGTTAGCGCTCCGCTACCGGAGCGCTATGGGACGGCAGTGAAAAGATATACAAAATCCCAATATAAGGTACAGGGGATACAAGATGATTTTTTTTGATGGGCATCTGCATGGTCTCCGGTCCAATTTTTAAGTCTCTGGGGAACTTTCTATTCAGCCAGCGGGGGCATGTTGTAGGAGGCGCGCCAGCGCTCTATGGCGGCTTTTCGGCGTTCCGGGGATGGTTCTGCCTTCTCGATGAACTGCACATACCACTTGTATGCGGTGTCGAGGTCTTTCTCCACGCCGATTCCCTCTGCATAGCATGAGCTGAGGTAGCGGGCGTCCTGCTCGTTCTTCTCGGCCTTGGCCTGGATGAGCTGCACGCCCTTGCGGGCCAGCTCGGCCCGTTTCTCTTCCGGCAGCTCCTTGACGCCGTTGAGCCTCATGGCCAAATCCAGCATGGCGTAGGGGCAGCCGTCCTCCGCCGCCTTTTGGAACCAGAAGTTCTCCAGCTCCAGCGCATCATCGTCGCCGCCGACGTAGGTGAAGATCATGAGCATCAGCCCACCCAGTTTCCATTCGGACTCGGGATCGCCCTTTTCCGCGCCGGCCAAGGTGGCCTTGAGCATTTCCTGATTGATGTTGCCCCTGTGGTCCTCCAAGATTTCCCTGGTGTCGGAAATCCGGTCCTCGATGCTGGCTGCGTCCTTGGAGCAGCCGCAAAGCATGAGCGCGCACAGGCACCATGCGAGTTTTTTTGTTTTTGTGTTCATTAGTAATGACCTTTCTATACCCCATTAAGCCACCGGAACGCAAAATGCACAACCAAAAGTGCATTTTTTTCAAAAAAATGATGGCAAGCCATGCAAAGAACGTTCCCAAATCGTAAATCGCCTGCCTCGGCGTAGCGCAACGCGCGAAGACGGGTCAATCGTAAATTCGTTTGCCCTTGACAATCCCGGGCACTCTGGTACACTCCCCGCACCACGCACGGATAGCTCAGTGGTAGAGCGGCTGTTTTACACGCAGTTGGTCGGGGGTTCAAATCCCTCTCCGTGTATCCAACCGGAGCCGCAGGAAAATATCCTGCGGCTCCGGTCTATTTTTGGCACTCCGCCAGATTTTATGCCCCGGCGGGAAAAGGGGGGCAGGCATGCGAACCCCGCCCCCGAATCCCAACCACCCTTCGTAACCACGCACAACGCGTGCGCACACACAAATCCTAATCCTAATCCTAATCAGGAATCCTAATTACCAAAAAGGCCCGCCCGGCGTGAGCCGGACGGGCCTTGCAAAACCCTAGATGGGAACCAGGCTATCAGAACCTGTAGTTCACGCCAGCATGGCCGCCGATGTAGGTGCGGTCTGTGGAGAACTCGAAGCTCATGCCTGCCGTTCCGGAGAAGTGCTCCGAGAAGGGCACCAGCACGTTGCCGCCCAACTCACCGTAGAACGGCGCGCGCTTGGCGCTGCGCGTCTTCCACGTGTCCGCCGGGGTGTCCACAAAGTGGTTGTTCGCGGTGGCGCGGTGGGCGCTGAACTCGCTGTGCATGGCCAGGGATACGCTGAACACACCGGCCTGCTGGGCGAATGCCTGGAAGGTGTGGGCGTAGGAGACGCCCAGGGCGGCATCCAGCTGGGTGAAGTTCTTGTACTTGGTCACCACGCTGGCGTCACCCTGTCCCCTCTCGTTGAGGTCCTTCAGGTTCTGGATACCCAGATCCACCGCGAAGAACGGAGAGATGGAGCTGACCTCATCGATGGCGTAGAGGCGGGCGACATCGTATCCGAAGTTGACGGAGGTGCTCTTGACCTTGCCCTTGGACACGCCGTGGTAGTCGTGGCCCTTGGCGGCGATATTGGTGGCGCGCGTCACATCGGAGCGGTGGATACCCACGCCCACGCTGAACTTGTGGATGAACTTGCCGGTGCGGCCGACGGCGTAGGCGTCGATGTACGTGGTGTCCACATCGGCGCGTGTGCCGGTGGTGCGGGCGATGGAGCCTTCATACCCTGCGCTCAGGCCGATGGCCCAGTTGCAGTTCACAACGTAGTCGCCGCCGATGATGGCGCCGTTGTAGTTGTGGGAGTACTTGTCCATGTTGTCGTCACCGCCGATGTAGTCGTGACCGCCGCTGTAGGCAGCCCAGAGGTTGCCCTTGGATTCGACGGTCTTGGAGCACACGGGGGCGTGCATGTGGTCGCGCAGGGTGCTGAGGTGGTGGCGCGTGGAATCCATCATCATGTTGGGCACGATGAGGTTGGCCGCGGCAGACACGCTCAGCAGGCCCTTTTCTGCATCACCGCCGCTGCGGGTGTAGTCCAGGGCGTCCAGGATGTGGTCCAGGTTGCTGGAGGACTGCGCCAGCACGCCGGGGCGGTGGTCCGCCGCGAAGTCGAGCGGGATGAGGACCTCGCGCACGGCGTTCACGTTGGCGTTCTTGGAGTTGAGGCCCTTGTAGTTCTCGCTGACCACCAGGTCCACGCCGTTGGCGTTGTGCTCCAGGTGCATGTTGCGGGTCTGCAGCCTGCGGAGGGTGGAGGAGCTGCCGCCGATGGGTTTCACTCGGTCGTAGAGCACGTCCTCGTTGAACCCGGTCACAACCTCACCCGCCACGATGGTGAAGCGGGAGCCGTCAGCCACGGTATTCATGCCTTCCGTGGTGTGAACGGCAACCTTGGCGCCGTGGGCGTCGATACCGCGGCTCACGGTGATGCGGTCGGACACCAGGGCACCGGTCTTAGCGCCCGTGGTGGCGAGCACCTCATAGGTGGCGCCGGATGTCATGTTCAGGCTGGTGGCGGTGGCGCGGTTGCCCTTGCCCTCCTCCACGGCGGCCAGCTGGATGTGGGAGCCGTCATCGGCCACCACGTTGCCCAGGTGTGCGTCCTGTCCGCCCAGGTAGGTGTACAGGGCGTTGCCCTCCTTGAGGTAGATGGTGGCATCCTCACCCACGCCCTCGCAGGCAATGTAGAGGGCCTGCTCGATGTCGTGCTCCTCCGTCTCCATGCGGATCACGCCGTTGAAGGCGGTGGCGTCGTGGTAGAGCACCAGGCCGTAGTCGTTGGCGGTGATGTTGCCCGTGCCGGCGAGCCTGCCGTTGAACACGTTGATGTTGGCCGTGATATCCGGATCCGAGCTCTTGACAATCTGCACGTTCGCGCCCTCCGTCACGTCGATATAGCCGGGCTCGCCGTCTTCCGGGGCCAGCGCGTTGAGGATGGTGTCGGAGATTTCCACGTGGTTCTTGAGCACGATATCGCTGCCCTTGGTGGTGATGTCCGTGACATAGTCCGTATCGTTGTCCGTGATCTTCACGTTGTCGAGGACGATGTTACCGTCGGCGCGCACGGTGGCTGCGTCAATCTCGGCCAGCGCTGCCTCCAGGCCCTGGATGGTCACGTCGCCGGTGGCGCTCACGGCCGCACCTTTGGAGATGGAGGTGTGGCCCTCTTCCCCGGTGATGATATCGATATCGCCGTTCGCCATCAGGTGCGCGTTCCCACCGTTGATATAGTGGGTACCGGTCACCTTCCAGTTGGCAGCAATGTCCTTGGTCGGGTCGCTGTAGTCCTTCACGCCCGCCTCCACGACACCGTGGATGGTCTCCTTGGCGGCGGTGAGCTCCACGTTGCCGGTGTGCAGGTATGCGAAATCGTCCACCTGCAGCTCGTTCACCTTCAGCACGGAGTTCTCGTCCATCGGCATGTTTTCCGTGGCAACGTTCACGGTCATTTCCGATTTGTCGGCAACGATAAGGGAATCGGTTATCACCTGGGTGCCCACCGAGACATCGCTGTTGCCGGAAGCAACAACACGTCCGTCCTCGGCGGTCACCATGCTGTCCAGCACCTCCACCAGGGAATCGATGACGCTGATGTCTCCGCCGGAAATCTGCGAGCCGCCTTCAACGGAGTAGACGGGCTCGCCGTCCGCATCCTCTTCCACCACACGGGTTCCCACGAACAGATTGGACTTGCTCACGTAGATGTCGGTCCCGGCAAGCTGGTTGCCGGCCACCCGCACAAAGGAGCGGGTGCCGTCTTCAGGCATGCGGATGGAGATGGAGCCGTCGGTGGCCTCCATGTCGCCCAGCACCTCCGCAATGGAGTTGACGATATCGATGTTCTTCTTGGCGGTCATGTTGCCGGGAGTCTCAACTCCCTCCTCGTCTATCGTGCCAACACGCATGCCGTCGACATTCTTGACGGTGATGGAGTCCGCAGATACGACATCCTGACCCACCTTCACAGAATCCGTGGTGGTGAAGTTGGTGATGGCAATGCTGCCCTTGGTGGTGCGCATGTCTTCCGTCACCTTCACAAAGGAATCCGTGCCGGTGCCGTCCAGGCTCAGCTCCTTGTCTGCGATGAGGTTGTTGGTTGTCGCCTGAATGCCGGTCTTTTCCATGTTCGCCGGGTCGTAGGTCAGGGCGTACACGTTGATGTCGCCCTCCTCGGCCGTCAGCTTTGTTCCGTTGACGCGGAGGACCTGGTTGGAGACGATGTCGCCGTTCTCGCTCTCCACCTCGCCGCCCACAAGGCTGAGCACCTTGTCGGACTTCGTATCCTCGCCCTGGCTGTAGAAGGTGATGGAATCCTCTGCGGTGATGCAGGCGTTGACGAGGGTGCCCTCGCTGACCTTCTCGACAATCACCTCACCGTTCCAGGCATCGATGTTGAGGTCTTCGTTGTCGGAAAGCGCCCCGATGGTGATGTCGTTTCCTGCCGTCAGGGTGTTGCCAACGGCCCCGTTGTCTCCATCCTTGGTGCGGCCCAGCGCGCCGCCGATGTGAATGTCGCCGTCGTTGATGGTCAGGTCGTTGTTGTTGCCGGAGATGTTTTTGTCAACCCAAATGCCTGCGGCATCCTGGCTGCGGACAAAGAGACTGTTGCCGTTGCCGGTAATCGATCCGTTCACCAGGATGGCGTTGCAGGAGGGTTTCGCCGAGCGGTCATCCACAGCGCCGCCGAGCGCGGCTAAAGAGTTGCTGTCGCTAATGATGTCGCCCATCACGTAGACGGCGTCGGCCTTGATGTTGTTGGAATCGGGTCCGAAGCCAAAGAAGTTGCCGTTGCCGTGCATCACCTTCGCATCCTCGTCGTAGTAGCCAATCGAGCCTATGGCGATGGTGCAGCCGTTGTCCACGATGTATTGTGTACCCTCGCTCGCCACGCCGGCAACAACCAGGTTCTGGCCTGCCAGCGCGCGCACATAGCCGTTTTCGCCAGACACGGTGGCGGTAATCTTGCCGGCGTTCAGATGGGCGCCGTTGGACACATTCACGCCACCGGCCGCAGACACGGTGCCCGTTGCCGTCACCTCCGCGCCGGAACCGCTGACAAGCAGCTCGCCCGTGCTGTCGTAGTCATCATCGCCGGGATTCCAAAGCTTCTTTACGGTGGCGGAGATGTCCTTTGCGGTCAATTGTCCGCTGGTAACCTTGATTTCACCGGCATTGACGCTGCTGCCCGCAGTCACGCTGCTGCTGCCGAGGATGTCGAGGGTGCCGTGCGCATTGATGTTGGTGGTCACCTCCAGCACCGCCTCGTTGTCCACTGTGATGTTGCCGTTGCTCCAGGAGGTGGAGTAGCCGTACGTGGCGTGGTCGGTGTGGTCGTGGGAATCCGGATCATGGATATCGGTGTTTTCGTCTTTGCCCTGTTTGGCCTTGATGGAATGGGCGATGAACTTGCCCGTGCTCGCGTCCGGCGTCAGGTAGATGTATGTGTCTTCGCCATCGTTGTCGTCCGCGCCGCTCACGGCATCCCAGTCGTGGCACCAGTGATCCACCCAGCCCAGCATGCTGTCCGTGCCGTTTAAGGTCAGGTCCGTGTATCCGGTGGAGTCGTAGGTTGACAGAGAGAGCCAGGGCGAGGCCCAACCCTCAGAGGAGTTGACGACATCCGTCACTCCCGCGCCGGCGTAGGCGGTGGTAGCGATGGATGCGGTTGCAAAGAGTGCTGCGAGCAGCGCCTTTCTCAGTGTTGTAGGTATGTGCGTTTTCATACTGTTATATAAATAGGAATGATGTATCTGTGAGGTCTGAATGCGACCACAGGCATTGTATCTTCCTTTCCCCCGCCTTGCAAGTTCTTTTTCAAACTTTTTTTGCAATTTTTTGGCCCCACCGCCGCCAAAAACCGCCCCGTCCGGCGCATTGCCGGGCGAGGCGGTCCATTCACGCGCGGCGAACGCCGCGCCTAGCTTCCCAAATCGTAAATCGTCAATCGTCAATCGTAAATCAGAAAGCATAGCGTACCCCCGCGCCCACGCTCACGCCGCGCTGCGTTCCCACCCAACCTGTGACGTTGAAATCGAACGCGAGGTTGCGGTTGTCCGGGTAGGCGAGCTGGGTGCCGAGCTCGAAGAACCCGCTGGCGCCCTTGAGGGAGGGGGAGGGGCCGGAGACGCCGTCCACGGTGCCGTGTGAGCCGCCGCCGTACTGCTGGAGCCAGCCGGCCCCGGCGTAGATGCGGGAGTTCTCCGCCACGGCATAGAGGAAGCGCGTGCCGAGCACGGTGCGGTTGGCGTTCACGCTGCGGAAGCGTGCGCGGCTGCCGCGGCTCAGGCATGCATGCCCGCCGTTGATGCGGGTGTAGAGGTAGCGCAGGTAGGTGTCGAACTCGCAGTCGGTGCCCACCTGCTGCACGTTGCCGAACCCGATGGAGGCGCCGGCGTACGTGGAGCTGGTGCGGCCGTCCACCGGGCCGTCGATATCGGCGTTGTAGGTGTTGCGCACCTTGCCCACGCGGGCCACGGTGTCCATGTGCCACCCGGCGCCCAGCTCCCAGTCGCCCAGGAGGGCTCCGCCCCAGGAGCGGCCCTTGCCGTTCGCGTGGAGGTCGTGCACGTAGCTGTCGTAGCTGCTGTCGCCGTACTCGAACGCAGCGGCGAGAGCATTGCCGCCCACCATGCCGGTGAGCCCGGTGGCGAGGTTGAAGCCGCTGCTCTTGATGTGGGAGCCGGTGTTGTAGCGCAGGCGGGAGCCGCCGACGGCCACGAAGGGCGCAATGGCGGCGCGGGCCTGGTTGCGCGCGTTCTCCGCTGCGTGGCGGGCGTGCCAAATGCCGTTGCTCATCATGAAGTCCGCCCCGCCGTTCACCATGGCGGTGGACTGGGCGCGCGTCTCCAGCACGGATTTCACGATGTCGCCCGCCGGGATGTTGCCGGCTTCACGGATATCCGTCACGTGCAGCACCAGCGCCTTGTCGTCGTCCTCCACGGCCACCGTGCCCTTGAAGGTGGTGAAGAAATCGGTGGTGCGGAAGGAGACGTTGCGGCCATCCAGCCCGGTGATGCTGCCGTTCGTGCTGCGGATGAGGGTGACGGTGCTGCCTTTCTCCAGCTGGGTGCTGTGGCCCTGCGGCGTGAGGTTGATGGCCACGCCCTCCAGGTCCGTGATCTCCCCGCCGTCCAGGGTGACAATGGTCATGCCGGGCTCCAGGCAGGGGCAGAGATCGAAGTTCAGCGTGGTGAAGTTTTCAATGCTGGTGGCGGTCACGCCGGTGCCGTAGATGTCCAGCGTGGCGGAGTTGTCCGGCACCACGGTCAGGTACCCGGACACGCGTCCCAGGTCCATCGCACCGCCAATGATTCGAACGGTATCCATCCGCCCCGGCACCTCGTATTCAAAGCTCGGGCCCTTGCCCACCAGGATGACGTGGTTGTCGATTGAGCCCGCGGCACCGTTACCGGCCACGATATCGCCCAACTCTCCACCCGCCACAACAACGGTGTTGTTGCGAGCCTCACCCGCAGAGGAACGGCCGCCGTACACCTGCGGTTCGTCGCCGGTCACATGGTCGAGGAAGACGGTGTTGCCTTCCACATCGCCGTAATCTCCAACGCCGCCGCAAACAGAGCTACCCACCCGGGAGCTGGTGACGCGTACGAAGTTGTTGTCGGCAGCCACCAGGTCCGTGTCGCCTAGGCCGTAGCCGCCGATAATATATTTTTCCACCTCTGCCTGGTCGGCAATCACGGTGTTGCCCGTGGCCAGGGTGTCGGACCAGCCGCCGTACACCGTATCCACCACGTAGTCCACCGGGGTGCCGTCGGTGAGGGTGACCGTGGCCCCTTCGGCTGCTCTCCCCTCGGTCTTCGCGCCGTAGAAGGTGGTGGAACCCGCCGCGGGATCGGGGTCACTCGCCGTGTAGCCTTCCACATGCGTGGTGCCGCCAACAATCGCCAGTGCGGACGGGCAGGCCGCCGCCATCAACAATGCAATGAACAGTGATTTTTTCATGACAGGTAAGGTTCGCGGCAATCATACCACCCCACACCCCGCCACGCAAGGAAAAAAGCCCGCCCGGCGAAACGCCGGACGGGCTTTGCAAAATCCGCGCGCAAAGCGCGCCAAATTTTCAAATTGTAAATCGTAAATCGTCAATCGTAAATCCCTCGTCAGAGGGACACGCGGTCCCACAGGCCGCTGGTGGTGGAGCGCTGCTCGATGAATTCCTTGGCGTTCTTGCCGCCCTCGTGGCGGAACTTGCCGACCATGATGCAGAAGCGGGCGAGGCTCTTGGCCCAGTTGCGGAGGTTGGCATCCGCGTTGCCGCCCGTGTTGTACGCCTTGGAATCGTAGAGGCGGGCCTTGACGCGGTTGGCATCCTTGAAGGCGAAGAGCAGGCGGTTGGTCTTCACCTCGCGCAGGGTGCCCTCGATGCAGATGTCGCCCTCCGCGAAGGAGGACACCACGCTGGACACGCCGGGAATCGGGCAGAACCAGCCGCCCACGTTGGAGGCCGCGCGCAGCCCCGGCCGCTGGCAGCGGAAGCGGATCAGCTCGCAATCCAGGCGCAGCGTGGCCTTGCTCGGGTCGTCCGTGAGTGACCACCCCTTGAGCAGGGGCATCTCCTTGAGCATCTTGCCCATCTCCTCCTTCATGTACGCGTGGTGCTGCTGGCGCATGAGCGGCACGTACTCCTCATGGCCCTTCTCCACCAGGCGGGCTCGCAGCGGGGCCACGTAGAGGGTGCCGTTGGCCGGCGGGTCGTACGGCTCGTCCGGCACCCAGAACCCGTTGAGTGCAACCTTGGTGCTGTGCGTCAGCTGCTCGGTGTACAGCCCGCTCTCGGATTTCAGGTCGGATTTGGAGATGCCGCACCCCGTCAGCAGGGCGCATGCAACGGCAACGAATATCAGGCGCATGGATTGCATACCGTGAAGGCTACCACGGCGCCCATGCCATGTCAACCGGAATGTACAAACATTGCCATCCCATAACAACGCTCGGGGAGGACACACGCCCCCGCCCGCCTACCAATCACCTTCGTTGGCACCAATCATTTCATACCTATCCCGTCCTTCAAAAAAACGTTGGTACACACCTATGGAAACGCGAATGCTTGCGTTTCCGCGCGGTTGGGTGTAGAATGGGAACATGAGACGACCTTCCATACCGGGCTTGGTGCTGGCAGACGGCTGGCTGGCACCGTATCAGGGCGAGATACAGGCGCGCATGCGGCTGTACGATGCACAGCTGCAGCGCATCTGCAGGCGCTGGGGCTCCCTGCTGGACTGCGCCAACGGCTTCACGCGCATGGGCTTCAACCGCGTGGCCTCCACGGGTGAGTGGGTGTACCGCGAGTGGGCTCCCGGCGCGCGCGAGCTCTACCTCATCGGCGATTTCAACAACTGGGACCGCACCGCCACACCCATGCAGCGCAACCGCGACGGCGTGTGGAAGGTGAAGCTGCCCGCAGACGCCCTGCACCACGGCTCGCGCGTGAAGGTGCACGTGGTGGGCGCGGATATGGAGCGCCGCGACCGCATGCCCGCGTGGATCCGCTACACCCAGCAGGATGAAAAGACCTTCGACTACTGCGGCATCATCTGGGAGCCGGAGCAGCCCTATAAGTGGAAGCACACGCGCTGGACCCCCGCCCGCGTGAAGACGCCGTTCATCTACGAGTGCCACATCGGCATGGCCGGCGAGGAGGAGCGTATCCACTCCTACCGCGAGTTCGCCGACAACGTGCTGCCGCGCATCGCGGAGCTCGGCTACAACACCGTGCAGGTCATGGCCGTGCAGGAACACCCCTACTACGGCTCCTTCGGCTACCACGTGTCGTCGTTCTTCGCGCCCTGCAACCGTTTCGGCACGCCGGACGACCTGAAGCACCTCATCGACACCGCGCACGGGCTGGGAATCGCCGTGCTGCTGGACGTGGTGCACTCCCACGCCGTGAAGAACGTGGCGGAGGGCCTGAACAACTTCGACGGCAGCGGCGGCCAGTACTTCAACGCCGGTGAGCGCGACAGCCGCCACCCCGACTGGGACAGCTGCCTATTCGACTACGGGCGCGACGAGGTGATCGAGTTCCTGCTGAGCAACCTGCGCTGGTGGCTGCAGGAGTTCAAGTTCGACGGCTTCCGCTTCGACGGCGTCACCAGCATGCTCTACTACCACCACGGGCATGAGCCGTTCACCGACCTGGGCTGCTACTTCAACACGAAGGTCAACACGGATGCCGTGACCTACCTGCAGCTGGCCGCCACCCTGGTGCAGCAGGCCCTGCCCGGTGCCTTCGCCATTGCGGAGGACATGAGCGGCATGCCCGGCCTCTGCCGCCCCGTGGACGAGGGCGGCTTCGGCTTCACCCACCGCCTCGCCATGGGCCTGCCGGACTACTGGATCAAGCTGCTCAAGGAGAAGAAGGACGAGGAATGGAGCGTGGGCGACATGTGGTACACCCTCACCAACCGCAGATACGGCGAGGCCAACATCGCCTACGCGGAAAGCCACGACCAGGCGCTGGTGGGCGACAAGACCATCGCCTTCCGCCTGATGGACGCGGAGATGTACACGCACATGAGCTGCAACACGCCCAGCATGGTCGTGGACCGCGGCATGGCGCTGCACAAGATGATCCGCCTGGCCACGCTGGCCGCCGGCGGCGAGGGCTGGCTCAACTTCATGGGCAATGAATTCGGCCACCCGGAGTGGATCGACTTCCCGCGCGAGGGCAACGGCAACTCCTACAAGTACTGCCGCCGCCAGTGGAGCCTGGTGGACAACGAGCTGCTGCGCTACCGCTTCCTCAACGAGTTCGACAAGGCCATGCTGGAGCTGGCGCAGGAGGCCGCCCTGCTCTCCGCACCGCCCGCGCAGCCGCTCAACATGGACGAGAAGAACCAGGTGATGGCCTTCGAACGCGGCGGCCGCGTGTTCGTGTTCAACTGGAACGGCGAGCGCGCCATCCCGGACTACCTGCTGCCCGCGCCCTCCGCCGGGGAATGGCGCGTGGCGCTGGATTCCGACGACGCCCGCTTCGGAGGCTTCGCCCGCCAGGACCACGGAGTGAACCACTTCACCGACAAGCACCAGCGCTTGTCGCTGTATCTCCTGCCGAGGACCGTGATGGTGCTGGAGCGGGTTTAACCCCCTTAACCGCAGAATAGCAGATTATGTGGTAACGGTGCGGCATTGCCACCACCCGCACCCATCGGGTGCGCCACCTTTCCCCGCGCCGCAAGGCGCGCGAATATGGAGCCATTCCGATGGCGACTCAAGGTTAGCCCCACGCGGAACACCGCCGACGGCCCCCGAAGGGGCGCGCCGCATGCGGCGCGGTAAGGTGGATTGGACAAACCGCGAAGCGTGTTTGCCCCGAAGGGGGTGAAAGCGCCCGACGGCCCCGTTTAGGGCGCGCTGCGTAGCAGTGCGGTAAGGGCGATTGGACTGTACCGAAGTGTACAGCCCCCGCAGGGGGTGAGGTGCCGAGAGGCGGCACCGAATCAAGGCGCGATGGGGCGCGCCCGAATCAACCACGCCCGTTCACGCTATGGGTGGCACCTCTCCGAGCGTTTTTATGGGATGGCAATGATTTCGGATTTAGGATTTGTTTGGGCGCGGGGGTCCAAATCACCATTTCCCGCGCGGCGAACGCCGCGCCGAACTTCCCAAATTGTAAATCGTAAATCGTCAATTGTAAATCACCGCATATCGCGGATGGCGGCGGCGGCGGCTTGCACCAGGGGTGGGCCGTTGTAGATGAAGCCGGAATAGAGCTGCACCAGGGAGGCGCCGGCGCGGATCTTGCCCACGGCGTCCTCTGCGGTGAAGATGCCGCCTGTGCCGATGATGGGGATTTCACCGCGGAGGCCCTTGGCGAAGGCCTCCAGGGTTTCGTTGGCGCGGTTGTAGAGGGGCTTGCCGGAGAGGCCGCCGCTCTCCTTGGCGGCGGGGTGGTCCTCCACGCCCTCGCGGGAGGTGGTGGTGTTGGTGCAGATGAGGCCGTCCAGCTGGCAGTCCAGGAACACGTGGCACAATTCCTCGATCTGGCTCTCCGACATATCGGGGGAGACCTTCATCACCAGCGGCACGTAGCGCCCGGTATCGGTGGAGAGGTTGGCCTGCTCGCTCTTGAGCTGGGAGAGCAGGCGCGCCGCGGAATCCGCCTGCGCCAGCTCCAGCAGGTTCGGCACGTTCGGGCAGGAGAAGTTCACCGTCACGTAGTCCGCCACGTCCCACGCCGCGCGCAGGCAGCTCACGTAGTCGTGGTTGGCTTCGGCGTTGGGCGTGACCATGTTCTTGGAGATGTTGACGCCGAGCACGCCGTGGAAGTTTTTGGTGGCCTGTATGTTTTCCACGCCGCGGTCGATACCGGGGTTGTTGATTCCCATGTGGTTGATGATGGCCTGCTGGGGGATGCAGCGGAAGAGGCGGGGCTTGGGGTTTCCGGGCTGCGGGCGCGGGGTGAGCGTGCCCACCTCCACGAACCCGAATCCCAGGTGGCCGAAGGCGGCGATGGTGTTGGCCTCCTTGTCCATTCCGGCGGCCAGGCCCACGCGGTTGGGGAACTTCAGGCCCATGACGGTCACGGGGTCGCTCACGGGCTGCCCCGCCACGAGGGAGAGCAGGTGCAGGCGCTCCGCCACGCGGAGGCCCGCCAGGGTGAGGGAGTGCGCGCGCTCCGGGTCCAGGTGGAAGAGGGCGCTCTTGGCTAACTGGTACAGCTGTGGGTTCACGTAAGGATGGGAACTCGCGGCGCGGGCGCATGCGCGGCACGCCGCTTGGGGAGGATTGTAGGTGATTTGCGCCGCGGTTGCAAGGAAATTGTGAGAATTAGGATTAAGATTAAGATTAAGATTAGGATGTTTGAATAAGGCGGGCGGAAGAATAGCCTTGCGGGGGCAGCGGGAGCGTGATACCATGGGGAGCGTATGAAAATGCGCAAAATCCTGACCCTGGCGGCATGCGCGGCGCTTTGCTGCGCGGGAAACACCCACGCCGCCACAGCACTGGGGCTCACCGCAGAGGAAATGACACAGCTCTACGGGGCCGGGTTTGCCAAGCAGACCACGGAGGCCCAGAAGCTCATGGACGAGGAATGGGATGCGGACATGGAGGAGGAAACGGCCGCGGAGCCGGCACCCGAACCCGCCGCAGAGCCGGAGAGGCCGTCTGCGGAACCGGCGCCGGCCCCCGCACCCGCGCCGGAGACGCCCGGAGAGGTCGAGATGATGTCGAGTCCAAACTCGCGACGGAGGCGCTCT
>JAKSOU010000130.1 GCA_024405435.1 Akkermansia sp.
GGGGCGGGAAAACTTTTTTCAAGAAATTTGCAAACTATGATTGACTAACCTTGAGTCGCCATCGGGATGGCTCAAATATTGCCGCGCCTATCGGCGTGGAGACGACACGTTTCATCTGGCATGTTGCCAGATGAAACCTTGCGCAATGCATGCCAACAGCGCATGTTTTTGGTAACGGTGCGGCATTGCCTCCACCCGCACCCATCGGGTGCGCCTCCGTTCCCCGCGCCGCAAGGCGCGCGAACATGGAGCCATTCCGATGGCGACTCAAGGTTAGCCCCACGCGGAAGCGTGGGGGGTGTCCCCCTCCGCACTCACAACTAACGGAGTCCCGCCGCATGGCGGGGCGGATGAGCGCCAAGGGTGGCGGCTCTCCGAGCGTTTTTTATGGGACGGCAGTGATTGTAGATTGTAAATTCACCCATGTGTGGTACACTTGCAGCGTCACCATGCCGTCCCTCCCGCGCATCATCCCCTGCCTCCTGTTCCTGCTGGCTGCCACGCTGTTCTGCTCCTGCCAGCAGCAGGCGCTGCCCAGCAAGGCCTACACGCCGCGCTACGTGTACCACAAGGGCTACACCCCCGTGCTGCACAACAACGGCAAGGTGGGCATCCCCAGCAAGCTGCCGGCGCGCGTGAAGCGCGTGCTCATTGCGGGCAACAAGATTGTGGGGCGCCCGTACCGCAGCGGCGGCGGCCACCGCCGCCACCACGACTCCGGGTACGACTGCTCCGGCACGGTGGCGTTCGTGCTGCGGGAAGCCGGCCTGCTGAAACCCAACGCGCACCCCACCTCCGGTGATTTCCTGCGCTGGGGGCGCCCCGGATTCGGCAAGCACCTCACCATCTACGCCAAGCGCGGGCACGTGTTCCTCATGGTCAACGGCATGCGCCTGGATACGACCACCGAGTACGCGCGCGGGCCGCGCTGGAGCACCCGCCCGCGCCGCTGCAGCGGCTTCTACGTGCGCCACATCCCCGGACTTTGATTTCCCATGAACCCTGAAAACGAACTCAACCACGGAACCCAGCGCATCGATGACATCATGCGCCTCTGGGGGCTGGACAACCATGATCTGGTGAACGTCTCCACGGAGCAGCTCACCCACAAGCAGGTGCAGAAGGCCCGCCAGGGCCGCCAGCTCACCCTCAAGATGATGCAGAAGGTGGCGCGCGCACTCAACGTGGCCATCTGGTACAAGCTGGATGCGGAGGAGCGCGAACGGTACTACGAGTACATCCACCGCGACCTCTTCACCTACGCTAAGGGGTACGACCCCGCCTGGCCGGACCCCAACGCCGCCCTGGCCGCACGCCGCAAGTGATTTTCCCATTCCTCCGCCCGCCATGCCGCCGCTGAGCGTCACAGACATCGTTTCCCGCCTGAAACACGCCGTGGAGCAGGACGTGGGAGCGCAATCCGTGGTGGGGGAGATAGGCTCCTGCAAGCTGTCGCCCAGCAACCACCTCTACTTCACGCTGCGTGATGCCAACGCGCAGCTGCCGTGCGTGCTGTATGCGTTCCGCGCGCGGGGGATGCGTCTGCAGCTGCGGGAGGGCATGCAGGTGGAGGTGTACGGCAAGGCCTCCGTGTGGGAGCCGCGCGGCGCCCTGCAGTTCATTGTGGACCGCGTGCAGGAGCGCGGCGTGGGCACCCTGCAGCAGCAGTTCGAGGCCCTCAAGCAGAAGCTCATGGCGGAGGGCCTGTTCGATGAATCGCGCAAGCGCGGGATTCCCGCGTTCCCGCAAAGCGTGGGGCTCATCACCTCCGCCACCGGCGCGGTCATCCAGGATATGCGCCACCGCCTGGAGGCGCGCGCCCCGTGGATGCAAGCCTACCTCTTCCCCGTGCAGGTGCAGGGCAAGGGTGCGGAAATGGGCCTGGCGCGCGCGCTGGAGATGATGGGCCACCCGGAGCAATACGGCCTGCCGCGCGTGGACTACCTGGTGCTGGCGCGCGGCGGCGGCTCCCT
>JAKSOU010000131.1 GCA_024405435.1 Akkermansia sp.
TCATCCAGGCCGTGCACTCCCTGGCGGAGGCCAACATCAGCGATATCATCCGCGCGCTCAACGGCGCACCCCTGCCGGAAACGCCCATCGCCACCACCGTGCTGCCGGAGGTTCCCATGCCCGCCGCCACACCGCAGGCTACCGCACCCCAACCAGCACCGCAAGCACCCGCGCCGCAGCCGGAACCCGCGCAGGCTCCCGCACCTGAACCACAGCCTGCACCGCAACCCGCGGCGCGCACGCTGGAGCCCATCGACGACGCGCCGCCGCTGTTCAGCGACGACGCCCCGCCGCCGGACACCCTTGCCGCGCCGCAGGACCGCCCGCTCACGGCGGAGCTCTGGGAGCAGCTGCTGGACGAGGTACGCAGGCTATCCCCCCTCCACGGCGCCCTCATCGGCATCACCCAGTTCATCAGCGATGACGACGGCCGCGTGAGCGTCGCCATCCACCCGCAGGACATCGACACGCGCGACGCGCTGTACAGCGAGGAGATATCCGGCCTCATCCGCGAGGTGGGCATGGGCGTGTGCGGACACGCGGTGAAGGTGAGCGTGGTGACGGACGACAGCCTGCCCGCGCCGCAGCCGCCGGAGGCGCCGCCCGCGCCGGAGGCCGTGGTGGAGCAGGCCCCCGCCAAACCCGCACCCGCGGAGGAGAAACCGCAGCCCGCGCCCAGCCTGCGCCCCAGCGACGACGAATTCTACCAGGACCCCCTCATCCAGCAGGCGCTGGACACCTTCCAAGCAACCCTCATCAAACAGAATCCCACCGTATGAACCTTCAGAAGCTCATGAAACAGGCGCAGGCCATGCAAGCCAACATGGCCAACGCGCAGGCACGCCTCTCCGAAATGAAATTCACCGCCGAGGAGGCAGGCGGAAAAGTCAAGGCCACCGCCACCGGCGACGGCATGATCACCGATATCGCCATCGACCCCTCCGTGGTGGACCCGGACGACGCAGAGTTCCTGCAATCCCTGGTGCTCAAGGCCGTGCAGGGCGCGCTCAACGGCGCCAAGGAGCTTGCGGAAAAGGAGATGCGCAAGGTCACCGGCGGTATGGGCTTCCCCATGTAACCACGCCATGTCACACATCCGCGCCAGCATTGCATCCCTCGCCGCACTCGCGCTCTGCGGCACCGCACCCGCGCAGCCCGTCACCGTGGCCTCCTACCCCGCCAAAATCGTGCCGGAGCAGGCCACCACGCTCACCCTGGAGCGCGGCATGGTCACCGACCTGGCGGACCCCACCGCGCGCCTGGAGCGCGGCACCGTCATCGCACGCGTCAACAAGGAGAAGGAGGAGCAGGAGCGCGAGGAGATGGAGCTGCAAATCTCCAAGGACAAGCTCGCCAAGCGGGATGAAATCCGCAAGCTGGAGGCCCAGCGGGAAAAGGTGCGCTTCTACCTCAACTCCCTCACTGCGGAGGAGCGCAAGTACGCCACCGATGTATCGGCGGACGGCGTGGAGCCCAGCAAGGAGGCCCTGGCGGACATCGAGGAGCGCATCCAGCTTTTGCAGAAGGAGCTCAAGCGCATGCCGGAGCGCAAGCGCGAGGAGTTCGAGCGCTCCCACCTGGCCAACACGCTCAAGATGCCCTACGCCGGCCGCCTGCAGTACAACGTCACCCTGCCGGAGGACCGCACCAAGCCCTTCGAGCACGCCGCGGTGAGCTCGCAGCCCTTCGCCACCGTGTGCGACGACTCCGCCTTCTACATCACCATCAACCTGAGCCAGAGCGAGCTCACCCAGCTGCCGCCGCAGCAGTTCACCGCAGAGGTGGCCCTGCCGGACGGCAAGAAGCTCTGCGGCAAATTCGACCACCACCGCGTGGAGCACAACGGCAGCACGGACATGCTGGTGTACTTCTTC
>JAKSOU010000132.1 GCA_024405435.1 Akkermansia sp.
AAGATGGTGTGGGAGTGGAAGCAGAAGCACGGCGGCATCATCATCAAGCAGCTCAAGAAGCTCGGCTGCTCCTGCGACTGGGAGCGCGAGCGCTTCACCATGGACGACGTGTTCGCCCCGGAGGTGGCCCGCGCCTTCACGGAACTCTTCAAGCAGGGCCTCATCTACCGCGGCCGCCGCATGGTCAACTGGGACCCCGTGCTGCTCACCGCCCTCTCCGACGAGGAGGTCATCATGACCCCCACCCACAGCAAGCTCTACACCATCCGCTACAAGCTGGCGGACGGCTCCGGCCAGCTGCTGGTGTCCACCACGCGCCCGGAAACCATCATGGCTGACGTGGCGGTGGCCGTGAACCCCAAGGACCCGCGCTTCTCCCACCTTATCGGCAAAACGGTCATCCGCCCGCTCGTGGAGCGTGAGATACCCATCATCGCGGACGAGCACGTGGAGATCGACTTCGGCACGGGCGCGCTGAAAATCACGCCGGCGCACGACCGCACGGACTTCGAGGTGGGCATGAAGAACAACCTGGAAATCATCGACGTGCTCACGCCGGACGCGCACATCAACTGCCCGGAATGCCCGGAGCTGCACGGCCTGGACCGCGAGGTGGCGCGCGAGAAATCCATCGAGCTCATCAAGGCCAAGGGCCTGCTGGAAAAGGTGGAAGACTACGACAACAACGTGGGCGTGAGCCAGCGCTCCGACGTGCCCATCGAGCCGCGCCTGAGCATGCAGTGGTTCCTGAAGTACCCCTGCGTGAAGGAGGCCGCGGACGCCGTGGCCAACGGCGACATCACCTTCCGCCCCGCACGCTGGGCCAAGACCTACGCCCACTGGCTGGAGGGCATCCAGGACTGGTGCATCAGCCGCCAGCTCTGGTGGGGCCACCGCATCCCCGTGTGGTACCGCAAGGACAAGGCCCGGCAGCTGCAGGAGGCCACCAAGCTGGACAACGAGGACGCCGCCGCGGGCGACATCTACGTGGGCGTGGAACCGCCCGCCGACGCGGAGAACTGGGTTCAGGACGAGGACGCGCTGGACACCTGGTTCAGCAGCTGGCTGTGGCCCTTCGCCACCATGGACCAGGAGTGCCTGTCCAAGTTCTACCCCACCACGGACCTGGTGACCGGGCCGGACATCATCTTCTTCTGGGTGGCGCGCATGATCATGGCGGGCTACCGCTTTGCGGGCGGCAAGCCGTTCTCCAACGTGTTCTTCACCTCCATCGTGCGCGACCTGCTGGGCCGCAAGATGAGCAAGAGCCTGGGCAACAGCCCGGACCCGCTGGACCTCATCGCCAAGTACGGCGCGGACGGCCTGCGCTTCGGCCTGATGCGCATAGCGCCCACCGGCACGGATGTGAAGTTCGACGAGAAGCAGATTGAGGAAGGCAAGAACTTTGCCAACAAGCTGTACAACGCCGCGCGCTTCCGCATGATGCAGGGAGAGGCCACCACCGAGCCCGCGCCCCGCTTCACCGCGGTGCACATCGATATCCTCTCCAAGCTCAAGAAGCTGCATGCGGAGGTGGCTGACGCCCTCTCCAAGTACGAGTTCAACACCTACACCCAGGCCCTCTACTCCTTCTTCTGGAACGAGTACTGCTCCCTGTTCCTGGAGGCCGTGAAGAACGACCTGCGCGAGGGCGAGCCCGCCGTGAAGAACGCCACCCTGTTCACCATGGACACGGTGCTGCGCCACTACCTGGCGCTGCTGGC
>JAKSOU010000133.1 GCA_024405435.1 Akkermansia sp.
AGCAGCAGCCCCTCAAGAGCTGGCTGCAGTTCTTCGGCGTGCCGGAGACCTGCTGGATTGCCAAGCTCTGCAAGTGGCT
Source organism: Akkermansia sp. (assembly GCA_024405435.1). Lineage (GTDB taxonomy): Bacteria > Verrucomicrobiota > Verrucomicrobiia > Verrucomicrobiales > Akkermansiaceae > Akkermansia. The sequence goes on from JAKSOU010000133.1 coordinate 80, forward strand.
GCGCTTCGACCGTGAAATCCCGCTGCTTGGCCTCATCCAGCCCTGCCTGGACGGCGGCAAGCTCTTCCTGAAGCAGGAAACCACGCCGGACTACGTGCGCCGCCTGTACTTCATTGCGGCGCCCATGCTGGTGCTGGGGCCGCCGCTGGTGGCGGCTGCCGTGGTGCCGTTCTCCTCGCACGTGGACACGTGCTACGGCGCCATCCAGATGTGCGTGGCCAACCTGAACATCGGCCCGCTGTGGATATTCGCCATCTCCGGGCTGTCCGTGTACGGTCTCACGCTGGCCGGATGGTCCTCCAACTCCAAGTTCCCGTTCATCGGCGGCCTGCGCGCCACCGCCCAGCTCATCTCCTACGAGGTGGCCATGGGCCTGGCCATCATCCCGCTGCTCATGATTTTCGGCACCCTCAACCTGCAGGACATCGTGCAGTACCAGGCGGACAACGGCTGGACCCTGCTGCCCGTCTGGGGCGAGGGCCTGGGCATCGAGCGCTGGCTGCTCATGCTGCCGCTGCTCATCAGCTTCGTGGTGTTCGTGACCTGCGTGTTCGCGGAGGCCAACCGCACGCCGTTCGACATGGCGGAGTGCGAGACCGACCTGGTGGGCGGCTACCACACGGAGTACTCCTCCATGAAGTTCGCCTCGTTCTTCATGGGTGAATACGCCGCCATGGTCATCGGCTCCGCGGTGGTGGTCACCCTCTTCCTGGGCGGCTGGTCCGTGGGCTTCGGCGCGGATGCCGCGCTGGCGGCCTACTGCGACTGGCTGGCGGTGCTCTGCCAGTTCATCGCCTTCCTGGTGAAGCTGCTCGCCTTCATCTTCTTCTTCGTCTGGGTGCGCTGGACCCTGCCCCGCTTCCGCTGGGACCAGGTCATGAAGCTCGGCTGGCTCGTCTTCCTCGAAGTCACCGTCGCCAACATCTTCCTTACCGCGGCCATCCTCTATTTCGTCAAGTAACCACCTTTCCCCCATGTCCTACATTCACATCAAACGACCCAAGTTCTCCATCCTGGACAAGATATACGTGGTGGAGCTGGTGAAGGGGCTTGCCCTCACCTTCAAGCACCTGGCGCTCTCCGTGTGCCACAAGAGCCGCGGGCGCGACGACTTCAACAGCCACGGCATCGGCGTGTGCATGGAGTTCCCGGAAACGCGGTGGGACGAGCGCCTGCCGGAATACTACCGCGGGGCGCCCACGCTGGTGCACGGGGAGGACGGCCGCGAGCGCTGCGTGTCCTGCCAGCTCTGCGAGTTCATCTGCCCGGCGCGCGCCATCCGCGTGGTGCCCGGCGCGGTCTCGCCGGACTCCACCTGCCAGAAGCAGGAGAAGGCGCCGGCGGAGTTCGAGATCGACATGCTGCGCTGCATCTACTGCGGCATGTGCCAGGAGGTCTGCCCGGAGCAGGCCATCTTCCTCTCCAAGGAGTACCTCATCACGCCCACGGACCGCAGCCAGGCCGTGCGCAACAAGGAGACCCTCTACCGCCTCGGCGGTACCAGGAAGGGCCTCGTCAACAAATGGAACGAACACAAATAATCACCTGCCATGACTGAAACCATCCTTTTCTACGTGTTTGCGGTGCTGGCCGTCATCTTCGCCAT
>JAKSOU010000134.1 GCA_024405435.1 Akkermansia sp.
CTCAGCTACTCCCCCAAGAAGGGCGCTTATCTCCTGAATAAGACGCTCAAGTCCGCCGTGGCCAATGCCGAGAACAACAACGGCCTCTCCGCCGACGAGCTCGTACTGAAGAGCGTGATGGTGGACGAGGGTGTGACGTTCCGCCGCACGATGGCCCGCGCCCGCGGTTCCGCCAACATGATCCGCAAGCGCACCTCCCACATCACCGTCATCCTCGCGAATGCCGAGGCATAACCAAAACTAACTGACATAACACTATGGGACAGAAAGTAAATCCGATCGGGTTCCGTTTGAGCGTCACCAAGGACTGGCGCTCCAAGTGGTATGCTACGGGCAAGGACTATGCCACGAAGCTCCACGAGGACATCAAGATCCGCAAGTTCATCAAGGACTACACGGCGAACCTCAACAAGGACCTCAAGGGGGCCACCCCCGCCATCTCCCGCATCGCCATCGAGCGTGCCTGGAACAATGTGCGCGTGACCATCTTCACCGCGCGCCCCGGCATGATCATCGGGCCCAAGGGAGAGAACATCACCAAGCTCACGGACGCCCTCTCCAAGGTGTGCAACGGTGCCGCCGTGAAGCTGGACATCATGGAAATCCGCCAGCCGGAGCTGGACGCCCAGCTTGTGGCGGAGAACATTGCCACGCAGCTGGAGCGCCGCGTCTCCTTCCGCCGCGCCATGAAGCGCGCGGTGCAGGTGGCCATGGACTTTGGCGCGGAAGGCATCCGCGTGCGCTGCGCCGGCCGCCTGGGCGGTGCGGACATTGCGCGTGCGGAGCAGTACCGCGAGGGCAAGGTGCCGCTGCAGACCCTGCGCGCGCCGATCGACTACGGCTTTGCGGAGGCCCGCACGCTGTACGGTCTCATCGGCATCAAGTGCTGGATCAACAAGCGCCCTGACGCCGGCAACAACGGCCCGCGCCGCGACCGCGACCGCGGCCCGCGCCCCCCGCGCCAGCGCCGTGAGGGCGGCCGCGATTCCCGCGAGCGCCAGGAACCCCAGCATACCGAAGGCTGAACCCCACTGAACACTTAAACGAATAAGGAGAAAAGACTATGCCTTTAATGCCAAAACGAGTAAAGGGTAACCACCGCAAGATGCACCGCGGCAACCGCGGCGGCAATGCCACCAGCGGTGATTACGTGGCCTTCGGCGACTACGGCCTGCAGGTTCTTACCCGCGGCTGGGTCACCAACAACCAGATCGAGGCCTGCCGTATCGCCATCAACCGTTACCTGCGCCGCCGCGGACGCGTCTTCATCCGCATCTTCCCGCAGAAGTCCTTCACCAAGCGCCCGCCGGACACCCGTATGGGCAAGGGCAAGGGCGCCGTGGAAGGCTGGGTGGCCGTCTGCCGCCCCGGCAACATCATGTTCGAGGTGGGCGGCGTCACTGAATCCGCCGCCAAGGAGGCTCTCCGCCTCGCCTCCAACAAGCTCGGCATCCGCACGCGTTTCGTCTACCGCCAGGGCGTGGAGCCCCAGGCCTAAACTGAATTACCAACCTTAACACCATTCACTATTATGCCTGTCAAGAAAGCCAAAGACTTCCGCGGCATGCCCGCCAAGGAGCTCCAAGCCCACATCCGCGAGCTGCGCAAGGAGTACTTCGACCTCCGCATCCAGAAGGCCACCGGCCAGCTGGAGAACAACCAGCGCACCCGCATCGT
>JAKSOU010000135.1 GCA_024405435.1 Akkermansia sp.
GAGCTGGGGCTGCCCGTGCTGCACCCGGAGCGCCTCTTCGCCGTGCCGGACCACATCATCCCCACGGACGACCAGACCGAGCCCTACGCGGACCCGCGCGCGGCCACCATGCTCAGCGAGCTGCGCCGCAACTGCCGCGAGAACAACATCCGCCTCTTCGACCTGCCGAGCGGACAGCAGGGCATCGTCCACATGGTGGGCCCGGAGCTGGGCATCTCGCAGCCCGGCATGACCATTGTGTGCGGTGATTCCCACACCGCCACGCACGGTGCCGTGGGCGCCGTGGCCATGGGCATCGGCACCACCCAAGTGCGAGACGTGCTCGCCACGCAAACCCTCGCCATGTCGCCCCTGAAGGTGCGCGCCGTGCGCGTGGAGGGAACGCTGAAGCCCGGCGTGGGCGCCAAGGACGTGGCGCTGCACATCATCCGCCGCCTGGGCGCGGATGGCGGCCTGGGCTACGCCTACGAGTTCGGCGGCTCCGTCATCCGCAACATGGAGATGGACGGCCGCCTCACCGTCTGCAACCTCGCCATCGAGGGCGCCGCGCGCTGCGGCTACATCAACCCGGACGAGAAGACCTTCGAATACCTGAAGGGCCGCCCCTACGCGCCGAAGGGCGCGGAATGGGACGCCGCCGTGGCCCGCTGGAAGGCCATCGCCAGCGATGCCGACGCCGAGTACGACGACATCGTCACCATTGATGCGGACGACATCGAGCCGACCGTCACCTGGGGCATCTCGCCGGACATGGGCATCGGCATCAACGAGACCATCCCCGCGCCGGAGGACGCCGCGGACGCGGAGACGCGCAAGGCGCGCGCCGCCGCGCTGGAGTACATGAAGCTGCAGGCGGGGCAGCCCATCAAGGGCCTGCCCGTGGATGTGGTGTTCATCGGCTCCTGCACCAACGGCCGCATCTCCGATTTCCGGGAGGTGGCGCCGCTCATCAGGGGCAGGCATGTGGCGGAGGGTATCCGCGCGCTCGCCGTGCCGGGCTCCCAGATGACCGCGCGCCAGTGCGAGGAGGAGGGCATTGCCGACACCTTCCGCGCCGCCGGGTTCGAGTGGCGCCTGCCCGGCTGCTCCATGTGCCTCGCCATGAACCCGGACCGCCTGGTGGGCGACCAGGTGTGCGCCAGCACCAGCAACCGCAACTTCAAGGGCCGCCAGGGCAGCCCCACCGGCCGCACCCTGCTGATGAGCCCCGCCATGGCCGCCGCCGCCGCCGTCACCGGGCGCGTGTCCGATGCCCGCGAGGTCTTCCCCTCCATCCTCTCCAACTCCTAACCCGTTTTTTCCACCGTGGCACTCGCTAAGATCATCACCATCACCGGCAAGGCCGTTCCCGTTCCGGGCGCGGACATGGACACCGACCGCATCATCCCCGCGCGCTTCCTCAAGTGCATCACCTTCGACGAGCTGGCCGGAACCATGTTCTATGACGAACGCTTCAACGCGGACGGCAGCTCCAAGGGCCACCCCATCGATGCCCCGCAGCACAAGGGCGCAAGCATCATCCTGGGCGGCGAGAACTTCGGCTGCGGCTCCTCCCGCGAGCACGC
>JAKSOU010000136.1 GCA_024405435.1 Akkermansia sp.
CGGCCATGGTGGTGGCGCGCGAGTGGGAGCGCGGCACCATGGAGGCCATCCTGGCGTCCTCCGCCTCGCGCACGGAGTTCATCCTCTCCAAGCTCATCCCGTACTTCGTGCTGGGCATGGGCGCCATGGGCATCTGCCTGCTCAGCACCACGCTCATCTTCCACGTGCCGGTGCGCGGGCCGCTCTGGATGGTGTTCGCGGAGGCCGGGCTCATGCTCTTCAGCGTGCTGGCGTTCGGGCTGCTCATCTCCACCCTGGTGCGCAACCAGTACACCGCCTCGCTCATCTCGCTGCAGGCGTCAATCCTGCCCACCATCCTGCTCTCCGGGTTCATCTTCGAGCTCTCCAGCATGCCGCAGTGGATTCAGGCGGTGAGCTACCTCATCCCCGCGCGGTACCTCTCCCGCTGCCTCACCTCGCTCTTCCAGGCCGGCGTGGTGCCTTCCGTGATGTGGTTCAACACCGTCGCGCTCGCCGTCTCCGCCGTGTTCTGGCTCGGCCTCGTCTTCCTCGCCACCCCCAAGCGTCTCGACCAATGAGCATCATCGTCCACATCATCGCGCTTATCCGAAAGGAGCTGCAGGAGCAGTTCCGCACCCCGCGCAACATCATGGTGCTCATCTTCCCCGTCGTCATGCAGTGCCTGCTCTTCCCCTTCATGGTCACCATGGACGTCACCGACTGCCCCACCGCCATCCTCAACGAGGACGGCGGCGCCGCCTCCCTGGAGCTGGTGCAGCGCATCCAGGCCGCTCCGTACATCACGCGGACCGTCCGTGCCGACGGCGCCGCGCAGCTCCGCGAATGCATCGACTCGCAGGACGTCATGGTCGGCGTGCACATCCCCGCCGACTTCTCGCGCCGACTCGCCCGCGGAGAGAACGCCGACGTGCAGGTGATTTGCGACGGACGACGCTCCAACAGCTCGCAGATTGCAGCCGGGTACATCACCTCCATCGCAAGCCAGATGACCGCCGAGCGGAACGGCGCGAATGCCGCCGCCGCGCCCGCCGTGCGGAACTTCTACAACCCCGCGCTCGACCCCAAATGGTTCCTCCTGCCGTGCCTTTTCGGGCTGCTCGGCATGCTCACCACGCTCAACATCTCCTGCATGTCCATCGCCAAGGAGCGCGAGGCCGGAACCTACGAGCAGCTCTGCGTCACCCCCATGAGCCGCTTCGAGCTGCTCATCGGCAAGACCGTGCCCGCCGTGCTCATCGTCTTGGGGCAAGCCGTCATCATCCTGCTCATTGCGCGCCTGGGCTTCGGCGTCCCCCTGCACGGCTCCATCCCCGCCCTGTTCGTCGTCGTCGGCATGTACTCCATGGCCCTGGCCGGAATCGGCTGCGCCATCTCATCCTGCTGCTCCACCCAGCAGCAAGCCTACATCGGCATGTTCTGCTTCATCATCCCCGCTCTCCTCATTTCCGGCTTCGTCTCCCCCGTCGAAAACATGCCAACCCTCCTCCAATACATCGCCACCGTCGACCCCCTCTACTACCTCTTCACCGCCACCCGCGGCATCTTCCTCAAAGCCTACTCCTTCCA
>JAKSOU010000137.1 GCA_024405435.1 Akkermansia sp.
TGCATCGACACCGAGAGCGCGGAGCTGACGGTGCCGCCGCGGCATTCCAAGACGGGCGGCGGGCGCGCCATACCGCTCTGCCCCAGCCTGCGCGCCATCCTGGAGGAAACGGAGCCGGGCGCGCCGGAGCAGCGCATCTGCCCGCCCAACTGGATCAACCGCTGGAAGGAGCTGCGGCGCGATGCCGGGTTCACGGAATGGCAGCAGGATGTGCTGCGACACACCTTCGCCAGCTACTTCGCCAAGGCGTACCGGGATTTGCCCACGCTACAGCTGTACATGGGGCACCGGGACGTGAGCCTGCTGCTCACGCGCTACGTGAACCTGCAGGGCATCAGCCGTGATGCCGCGCTGCGCTTCTTCGGGGAGGACCAGCGGACGCGCCGCGTGTACCGCAACGCGCGGCGCGGCGGCATGGTGCCGCTGGCGGGGTGAGTGGCGAGCCTATGGCTCAATTAGGATTAGGATTAAGATTAGGATTAGGAATTTTTGAATGATTGTTGCAACGGCGTTCAGCGGAAGATGACCTCGTTGACGACCTTGCCGTTCTGCATGGGGGCCTTGATGGTGATGTGCCTCTTGCCCGGCTGCAGCTGGTAGGAGCGTACGGGGCCGTTCACCTTGGGGGCTCCTGCGGCACCGTCAACGGTGACGTTGCCCGTGCCGACCACCAGTACCCTCTTGGCCTTGGCGGGCACGGCCAGGCGCGCGTTGAGCGGCTGGCGGGAGAGGTCGAAGGCGGAGCAGATGTCGCAGTCCGTCAGGGAATCCGGGTTGGTGCGCGGGTCGTCCGGCGCCATGTCCAGCTTGAACATGTCCAGCTTGATATCCTGCGCGGAGTGCCCGGCGTTGGTGAGGCGGAGGCCTGAGACGGGTTCCTTGGGCATGCCGTTCTGGCGGATGACGAGCATACCGCCCTCGCGGTGGGGCTTGACGGCGACGTACTTGCCGTCGGCGGTGCGGAGCTCCACCTTGGCCCACTTTTCCACATCGGGGTTGTTGAGGGTGATTTCCAGCCAGGTGGCCACCTGCGGGGTGGCCAGCTCAAAGCAGACGAACTGGCGGGGGGCGGCTTTGGCGACCTCGAAGATGCGGTTGATGCCCACGGACTTCTCATTGCGGTAGGCGGAGGCGGCGGCCAGGCCGGGGATGTTGGTCTTCACCACGGTTCCGGGGCGCTTGTTGACGGTGAACTCGCAGACGGAAAGCCAGTTGGGCGCGGCCTGGAGCGCGCGGTAGCGCACATAGCGGGCGTGCACGGGCTTCTCGATCGCCACGTTCACGCTGGCGCCCTCCGTGGGCTTGCCCAGGGGCTTCCAGTCCTTGTTGTCCAGCGAGTATTCCATCTGGCCCTTGGGGAAGAAGTCCTGTGCGTAGCGGCCGCCCATCTGCAGACAGACCGTGCGGATATCCACCGCGCCGCCGCAGTCCAGGCCGATCCAGTCGCCCGCCTTCTGCTGGGCGCCGGAGTGCCAGAGGGTCTTGGGGTCGCCGTCGGCCACGTTCTTGGCATCCTTCTGGGCATC
>JAKSOU010000138.1 GCA_024405435.1 Akkermansia sp.
GCATCCTGCGTGCGGGAATCCCTGGCGCTGGCGGAGGCGGGGTGCGAGATTATCAGGTTGACGGCGCAAACCAAGGTGTACGCGGCGAACCTGGAGAACATCGCGCGCGAGCTGCGGGCCGCGGGGTGCCATGTGCCGCTGGTGGCGGATATCCACTTCAAGCCGGACGCCGCCATGGAGGCCGCCAAATGGGTGGAGAAAATCCGCGTGAACCCCGGCAATTTCGTGGACAAGAAGAAGTTCGTGGAGCGCGACTACACGGACGCCGAGTACGAGGAGGAGCTGGAGAAAATACGCGCCGCCTTCACGCCGCTGGTGCTCTTCTGCAAGGAGCACGGCCGCGCCATGCGCCTGGGCGCCAACCACGGCTCCCTCTCCGACCGCATCCTCAACCGCTTCGGCGACACCCCGGAGGGCATGGTGGAAAGCGCGCTGGAGTTCGCCCGCATTGCACGCGACCTGAACTACCACCAGCTGGTGTTCTCCATGAAGTCCTCCAACGTGAAGGTGATGATCCAGGCGTACCGCCTGCTCGTGAAGCGCCTGGCGGAGGAGGGTGACGACTGGAACTACCCCATCCACCTGGGCGTGACCGAGGCCGGAGAGGGCGAGGACGCCCGCATCAAGAGCGCATGCGGCATCGGTTCCCTGCTGGCCGACGGCATCGGCGACACCCTGCGCGTCTCGCTCACGGAAGACCCCGTGCACGAGGTTGCCCCCGGGTTCGAGCTGGCCGCGCCCTTCCAACCCGGCGCGGGCGGGCACGGCTCCGCCCCCGCGCAGGAGCCGGAGGCCATTATCGACCCCTTCGCCTACCACAAGCGCAAGGCGGATGTCATTACCCGCGGCGGCCTGGGCCTGGGCTGGAACGAGCCCGTGCGCGTGGTGCTGCCCGCAGCCTCCATCGCCACGCTGGATGCCGAACAGATGGGCGACTTCATGCCGGAGATTTCCTGCGAGGACGCCGCCGCCGTGGAGGTGGACCCGCGCGACGCCGCAGCCGTGGCCGCGCTGCAGGACGCCCCCGCCACGCTGGTGACCGTGAAGGACGGCGTGGACATGCCGCCCGTGCAGGCCTTCCGCCTGCTGGCCGCGCTCATCCCCGCGCGCCATCCCATTTTGCTCAAGGACACGCTCGGCGGGGATAGCCCGCTTTCCGCGCCCATGGCCGCGGGCGTGAACATCGGCTCCCTGCTGTGCGACGGCATCGGCAACGCCGTGTGCATCCGCACGGAGAAGGACCCCGAAAAAGCCGCGCGCCTGGCCTTCAACCTGCTGCAGGCCGCCGGCGTGCGCGTCAGCAAGACGGAGTTCGTCTCCTGCCCGTCCTGCGGCCGCACCCACTACAACATCCAGGAGGCCTCCGCGCGCATCCGCGCCGCCATGGGCCACCTCAAGGGCGTCAAGATCGCCGTCATGGGCTGCATCGTCAACGGCCCCGGCGAGATGAGCGACGCCGA
>JAKSOU010000139.1 GCA_024405435.1 Akkermansia sp.
CGAAGGGGCGCGCCGCTTGCGGCGCGGTAAGGCGGATTGGACAAACCGCGAAGCGCGTTTGCCCCCGCAGGGGGTGAGGTGCCGTGAGGCGGCACCGAATCAAGGGTTGCACCACTCCGAGCGTTTTTTATGGGACGGCAGTGATTTACTATTGACGATTTACAATTTTGTAAATTCGGCGGCGCACTCCGACGCCACGCGGCACACGGCGGAGAGCGGAATGTCCAGCAGCGTGTACGCTCCGGCCTCTGTGGTCTTGGTGGCGGGAATGGACACCTTCTGCACGGAGTAGGGCGACATGGAGACGCGCACGGCCAGCGGGATGCGGTAGCGGCGGTAGAAGCTCTGCAGGCTGCGGGCCTTGAGGTTGCGCTCCGCCTTCACCTCCATGGCGAACACGCCGTCGTCCGTGGGCAGCAGGAAATCCACCTCCGCCTGCGCGCGCTCGGCGGTCCAGTAGTACGGGTTCCATCCGCACTCGGCGCGCAGCTGCTGCTGCACGTACTGCTCCGTGAGCGCGCCCTTGTACTGGGTGAACACCGCCGTGCGGTCCAGCAGCTGGCGTTGCTGCAGGCGGCACTTGGCCGCCAGCAGGCCCACATCCAGAAAGTACAGCTTGAACGCCGCGTCCTTGTACGCCTCCAGCGGATGCTGCGGCAGCGCGGCGCGGAAGACAGGACTCACCAGCCCCGCATCTTCCAGCCAGCGTTGCGGTCCCTTCAATTGATTTGCATGCACGCCCTCTTCCACATTGGAGTATACAAACCTCTTGTCTTCCCTGCCCAGCTGGCCGGGGATGGAATCCCATATTTGAGCAATGCGCTTGGCCTCGTCCGATGACGAATGTTTGCGGAAATCATCCCGGTAATCCATGAGGAGGTCATCTTGAATGCTCCGTACCTCGGTGTAGTCCCTGTTGTCGGCAAAGGCGGCCACCGCGCCGGGCATGCCGCCCACGAAGAAGTATGAGCGCAGGCGCTGTTCCAGGGATTGGGAGAATGTGTTGATGGTGCGCCAGTCCCCGTTGCGCAGCAGCTCCACATATTGCCCGTCGCCCGTGGCATCCAGGTATTCGGTGAAGCTCATGGGGTACATGCGCAGCCGGTTCACCTTGCCCACGGGAAAGCCCGTGCCGCGATGCTCCGCTATGCCCAGCAAGGAACCGGCCGCAATGACCGCGTACTCCGGAGCCCGCTCGCAAAAATATTTCAGCGAGGTGATGGCGGACGGACATTCCTGTATCTCGTCCAGGATAATCAGCGTGTCCTCGGGAGTGAGAGGAAACCCGACCCTGAGTTGCAGCGCCTCCAGCAGGCGGGGCACGTTGTAGTCAATCTCGAAAGTGTGCCGCATTTCTTCATCGTCGTCGAAACTGATGTACACCACCTTGGCAAACTCCTGCCGCCCGAATTCCTGCATCAGCCAGGTCTTGCCGATCTGGCG
>JAKSOU010000014.1 GCA_024405435.1 Akkermansia sp.
ATGTTTTCATCGCCTATGATATCCGCCACCACCTTTCCGGCGGCCTTGGTGTAGCGCACCATGGAAGCCGTGAACGGGATGCTAATGTTGTTTTTGGCAAGCGGCTCTGTGGATACGCGCAGGTTTTTGGCGGCACCGTTGGCCTGCACCACCAGCTGGAAACTGCAGCGCTCGCCGCGCCAGCCGCTCAGCTTGACCTTGGTGGGCGCTTGCGCGGGCAGCTCCTTCATGTCCATGTCCGTGGTGATGTGGGTGTCCGACATCACGGCGAGCTTGAGCTGCGTGGCGGCGGGCTGCTTGACCTCCTGCGCGGGGGCGGCGGCATCATAGAGCGGGTGGCGGTCCGGCGCGTGCTGAGCCAGCAGGGGCGCGGCGGATATGGCGGCTATCAGGGGAAGGTATGTTTTCATCATTTGTCGAAATTCGGTTTGCGTTTTTCCAGGAAGGCTTTGCCGCCCTCGGCGGCCTCGGGGGTCATGTAGTAGAGCATGGTGGCGTCTCCCGCCAGCTCCTGGATACCGGCCTGGCCGTCCAGCTCCGCGTTGAGTCCCACCTTGATCATGCGCAGGGCGAGCGCGCTGTGCTGCATCATCTCCTCCGCCCACGCCACGCACTCGTCCTCCAGCCGCTCCGGCGGCACCACCTTGTTGACCAGGCCCATCTGCAGGGCCTCCTGCGCGGAGTACTTGCGGCAGAGGAACCAAATCTCACGCGCCTTGCGCTGACCCACCAGGCGAGCCAGGTAGGATGCGCCGAAGCCGGCGTCGAAGCTGCCCACGCGCGGCCCGGTCTGCCCGAACACGGCGTTCTCCGAGGCGATGGAGAGGTCGCACACCACCTGCAGCACATGGCCGCCGCCGATGGCGAAGCCGTTCACCATGGCGATCACGGGCTTGGGCAGCGAGCGGATCTGCCGCTGCACGCCGAGGATGTTCAGGCGCGGCAGGCCGTTGGCGCCCACGTAGCCGCCGTGGCCCTTCACGTTCATGTCCCCCCCGCTGCAGAACGCCTTGTCCCCTGCCCCGGTGAGGATGACCACCCGCACCTCCGGGCAGTCCCGGCAGTAGGCGAAGGCATCCGCCAGCTCGTCCACCGTGTCCGGCGTGAACGCATTGCGCCACCGCGGGCGGTTGATGGTGATCTTGGCTATCCCGTTGTAGAGCTGGAAGAGGATGTCCCGATATTCCTTGATGGTGGTCCAATCGCGCATGGCTAGTGGCATGATGATACCAACCCCCGCGCGGGATGTAAAGGAATATCGGGACAGACGGCAATGCAACAGACGGCAATGCAAAACGTGCAGCCTATCGCCTGTGGCGGGGGGCGTGCCGGTGCTCCTGCGCGTGGTGGTCCACGTGATGCACCGCCACCGCGCGGTGCTGTACCGGGGCGTGCCAGTTGGCTGCACCGTGGTGGTGCCAGCAGCAGGACGAGAATGAGAACATGGCCGCGAAGGCGGCCGCCGCATACTTGATATATTTCTTGTTCATACCGATTTCAGGCTTCACGCCTTCATCCGGTCAGGCGCACGGCGCGCCTATTTTTGTTTTGTTTTTAAAACTATTTTGTTTTTTAACTAAATTGGGGAGGGGGTCCGCTGCCTTGGGCAAGGGGGCGGGTTAGAACAAATCGCACCAGACGGCGCGGTGGTCGCTGGCGCGCCTGGCGGGGGTGTCCGCCACGCCGAATGGGGCTTTCTTGCCCTTCCCACCCTTCTTGATGCGGGAATTCAGGGCCTGGTTGACAAAAACCATGTCGTAGGTGAGGTACTGGTTCCCCGTCTTGTAGTAGATGGTCCAGGTCTCTCCGTTTTTGTCCTTGGGGTTGAGGCGGGTGACGGCGGCATCTTTGGAGACGCCCTGCTCCAGCTGTCGGATGGCGGGGGTACCGGGGCCGTCGTTCCAATCGCCGTAGACGAGAGTTGGGATACCGGGCTGCTCGCGGGCGATTTTCTGGAGGTACATGGAGAGGGTGATGGCCTCCCTCTGGCGCAGGTTGTCCGCGGCGGCGGCGTCCTCCGCCACGTGCGATTTCAAGTGCGCGCCGATGATGCGGAACAGGCGTCCGTCCGGGGTTTTCACCACCACGTCAAGGATACCGCGCAGCATCTTGCGGTTCTGCACGCCGTAGAGCGGGTAGTCCGGGGTTGAGCGGTCCTGCACGATGGGGTGGCGCGAGAGCACGGCGAGCGCGCGGTCCTCGCCCTCGCGCATGAGCACGCGGTGGTACGGGTACTCCAGCCCCAGCTTGGCGAGGCGTGCGCGCAGGTCGTTGAGCGAGACCTCTCCGCCCATCTCCACCAGGCCGACGATTTCCGGCTGCAGGTGTGCGATACCCTTGGCCACGGCGTCCCGCGCGGCGACGGGCTTGGGGGTGCTGACGTATCGGCTGCGGGTGCGCTCACCCTCCACAAAGTAGTTCTCCACGTTCTGCATGAGGAAGCGGACCGCGGGTCCGGCTTCCGGGATTTCGCTGCGGGAGACGCGGGGTTCCGCCGGCGCCTGTTGCGCGGGTGCAGCGGGTTGCTCCGGCGGGGCGGCGTTGTCCCCGGTGTTGCCCCAGTAGTTGAGGAGGAGCACCACGACCGCCACCACCAGCAGCGCCAGCAGGCTGTCCATGCGCACGCGCTTGCGGGCGTTGCCGCCTGTGCCGTCCTTGATCATCGCGTCTCGTCGGCAAGCCAGCGCGCCGCATCCGGTGCGGCGTAGGTGAGAATCATATCGGCCCCTGCGCGGCGGATGCTCAGCAGGGCCTCCATCATGGCGGCGCGCTCATCCAGCCAGCCGGATTGGGCGGCGGCCTTCACCATGAGGTACTCCCCGCTCACGTGGTAGGCGGCAATCGGCAGGTTGGTGCGGCGGCGCATCTCCGCTATCACATCCAGATACAGCGTGGCGGGCTTCACCATCAGGAAATCCGCGCCCTCCGCGGTGTCCAGCTCGGCCTCGCGCATGGCCTCGCGGATGTTGCCGGGGTCCATCTGGTAGGTCTTCTTGTCGCCGAACTTGGGTGCGCTGCCCAGCGCGCCGCGGAACGGCCCGTACAGGGCGGAGGCGTACTTGGCGGTGTAGCTCATGAGGGAAACAGAGGCAAAGCCCTCCGCATCCAGCGCGGCGCGGAGCGCGGCAATGCGGCCGTCCATCATGTCGCTGGGCGAGATGATGTCCGCCCCCGCCCGCGCGTGGCAGAGGGCCTGTTTCACCAGGGCCTCCACGGTCTCGTCGTTGAGGATTTCATACCCGCCGCCGGGGAGCTCGCGCACAATGCCGTCCTGGCCGTAGGTGTTGAAGGGGTCCAGGGCCACATCGGTCATCACGCACATCTGCGGGGTTTCCGCCTTGATGGCGCGGATGGCGCGGGGCACCACGCCGTCGGGGTTCCAGGCCTCGCTGCCCTGCGGGTCCTTCCTTTCCTCCGGCACCACGGCGAACAAATCGATGCAGCCGATGCCCAGCTCCAGCAGGCGCCGGCATTCCCCCACAATCCCCCCCACGCTCCAGCGCGTGCAGCCGGGAAGCGACTCGATGGGCGTGTCCGCATCCCCCTCCTGCACAAACATGGGGTAGATGAGGTGGGCGGCGGTCAGCGAGCTTTCGCGCATGAGGCCGCGCACCACCTCGCTCTTGCGGTTCCGGCGCGGGCGTATCGGCAGGTTCATCATGCCCTGTAGTGTAGCACGGCTATCTGGGGAAGGCAACCATTCTTATTGTTGCCAAATCAAGTTGCCTTTCTCATCATACGCTTTCGTATGGAGCAGCACACCCGTTGCCTTGTCGTATTCAAAGGAAGCTTTGGCATATCCGCATTGCTTGTTAAAAAACAAATTCCCTTGAATATCGAAGTATGCTTCCTCCGTCAGGTTCCCGCGCTCATCATAAGCGCTGCGATAGCTTGCATATCCGTCTTTATATGGGCAGGGCTTGCCTTGGATGTCAAAGAAGGCCCCTTCTGTGCGATTTCCTCGGTTATCATAGGTGTTGCGATAGACTGAATATCCATCTTTGTGAAGGCAGGGCTTGCCTTGGGTGTCAAAGTAGGCCGTTTCTACCTGATTCCCGCGGCCATCATCGCTGCTGCGAATACTTGCAAATCCGTCTTCGAGAAGGCAGGGCTTGCCTTGGATGTCAAAGAAGGCATCACCTGTCCAAATCCCGCGGTCATCATAAGTTTTGCGGACACTTGCAAAGCCATCTTTGCAAAAGCATGGCATGCCCTGGATGTCAAAGTAGGCCGTTTCTATCAGATTCCCGCGTTCATCATAGGCGAAGCGGCCACTTGCATACCCGTCTTTGTGAAGGCAGGGCTTGCCTTCTGTGTCAAAGAAGGCTTCTCCTGTCATGTTTCCGCGGTCATCATGGGTGTGGCGAATGCTTGCATAGCCGTCTTTATTAAGGCAGGAATCTCCATGGATGTCAAAATAGGCTTCCTCAGTCCAATTCCCGCGTTCATCATAGGAGAGGCGGGCACTTGCAAACCCATTTTTACCAATACACAGCTTGCCCTGTGTGTCGAAGAAGGCCAATTCCACCAGATTCCCGCGGTCATCATAAGAGAGACGACTGCTTGCATATCCGTATTCGTTATAGCAGGGATTGCCATGAATGTCAAAATAGGCCGTTTCTGCCAGATTCCCGCGTTCATCATAGGAGAGGCGAATGCTTGAATATCCGTCTTTATAAAGGCAGGGCCTACCCTCCATGTCAATGTAAGCATCCCCAGTCCAATTCCCGCGTTCATCATAGGTTTTGCGAATACTTGCATATCCGTCTTTGTGAAGGCAGGGTTTGCCTTGGATGTCAAAGAGGGCAGTTTCTGTCAGGTTGCCTCGTTCGTCATAGGAAAGGCGAATACTTGCATATCCCTCATTACCAATACACGGCTTACCCTGTATGTCATAGAAGGCCCTTTCTATCAGATTCCCTCGTTCATCATAAGTGTCGCGATAGATAGAATATCCCTCTTTGTAAAAGCAAGGTTTGCCATGGATGTCAAAGAAGGCGGTTTCGGTCAGGTTTCCTCGTTCATCATAAGCACTGCGAATACTCGCGTATCCCTCTCTGAGAAGGCAGGGATTGCCATGAATGTCTGAAAAAGCAGTCCTCGTCACGTTCCCGCATTCATCATATATGAAGCGAACGCTAGCATATCCCTTTTTGCAATAGCAGGGCTTGCCCTGAGTGTCAAAAATGGTTATTTCTATCGGATTCCCGCATTCATCATAGATGGCGCGAGCGCTTGCGAATCCGTCCTTGTTAAGGCAGGGTTTGCCGTTAATGTCAAAGCCTGCCGCGCCTGTCGAATTCCCGCGGTCATCATAGGTTTTGCGAATACTTGCATATCCGTCTTTGTGAAGGCAGGGTTTGCCATGGATGTCAAAGTAGGCCTCTTCTGTCAGATTCTCGCGGCCATCATAGGAAAAGCGAACGCTTGCATATCCGTCTTTGACAAGACAGGGCTTGCCTTGGATGTCATAGAGGGCAGTTTCTGTCAGGTTGCCTCGTTCATCATAGGTGCGGCGAATACTTGCATGTCCGTCTTTGTGAAGGCAGGGTTTGCCTTGGATGTCAAAGTAGGCCTCTTCTGTCAGATTCTCGCGGCCATCATAGGAAAAGCGAACGCTTGCATATCCGTCTTTGACAAGACAGGGCTTGCCATGGATATCGAAGAAGGCTCCTTCTATCTGCTTCCCGCGGTCATCATAGGTGCGGCGGGCGCTTGCAAAACCGCTTTTGTTAAGGCAGGGTTTGCCGCTGGTATCAAGGTAGGCCTTTTTTATCAAGTTTCCGCATCCATCATACGTCATCGCAATTACAGCCACCCCCTCGGAAAAGTCAGCACGTCCCGCATGATTCGCGTAACGCTCCTTCACAACGTTGCCATGCTCCCATTCATAAATCTCCTGGGCAACATTCTTGTATCCATGGATGGGGGCGCCATCTTTTCCATAAAATGTAACTTTCGCCACCTGTTGCGCACCCTTGTCGTATTCGTATTGATATCCTGCTATGCCTCTTTTATCTGGTAGGGGATTTCCCTTTTCATCGAGATAGGTGACACTGACGGGGCGCCCCAGCTCATCCCGCCGATAACGGCAGCCCCAAGCGCCCTCTGCGTTCTTGACGGGGAAATTGTATGCATTCCTGTACAACTCTGTCACCACCGCGCCCCGTTCATCACGCGTGACATTGATTCGCTCGATGCGTTTGTTTTTGACTTGGAGAGTTTTGGCCATGGGAGAAAAATCCCATCCGTCTATAGCAAACGAAGCACCAGTGATGCCTGCATCTTTCACGCGCCCTTCTTCCTGTTTTGCCGCATGGAATGCAATTTTGTCATAATCCGTATCGCGAATCTGAACGGGTCTGCCATGGACATCATAGAATGTTTGCCTGGTCACCAGACCGTTTTCAGAGCTGTAGTCCAAGCTCATGGCCACGGGGCGGCCTTCGTGTCCGGGGTAATGGGAAGTGAGGATGGGGTTCCCCGCAGAGTTGAGGTTGTCCACGCGTTTCAAGCGGTGGTGCTGCACGGTGAAGCGGTAGTGGCTTTCCATGTGTTGGATCTCCTCTGCGGTGAGGGGGTGTATACCCTGCGGTAGGTTGTTGAACTCCACATAATCGGCATAGTAGCTGTAGTGCGGCGTGTAGTAGTCCCAGGCGTACCAGCCCGCGTAGGCAGCCAGGGCGGCGGCAACGGTGGACAGGGCGCCGATGCAGCGCCGGCGGAATCTCTGCGCCCGCTCCCACCAGTCCCAGAGCTCGTCCGGTTCCAGCTGCAGCATCTTGGCGGCCACATCGCTGAACACGCGCTCCTCCCCCTTGTCGGAAACGTCTGCCGCCAGCAGCCCCAGCTCCCGCACAGCGGGCGGCATGCATTCATGGGAACTTGGCCCGCCCTTCTCCCGCAAGAGCACGGGAATGACGTAGTTCCTGTTCTCCCCGTCAAGTTTCAAGAACTCCCGCACCTCGGTGTCAACCCAGTTCCTGCCATCCTCGTTGGGCTTGGCGGAGTTCTCCGAACAGACGACAATCAGGTAGCGGGAGAGGCTCAGGCCATGCTTGATGGCGGTGTTGAGTTCATCCACGCCCAGGTCTGTCTTGTCCCTGTAGATGGGGCGCAGCGCCTTGGGCTTGCCGGGGTACTTCTTGCAGAGCCTGGTGGGCAGTTTGAACCCCGTCAGGAAATGCTGCAGGCGCTTGGCGAAAGGCTCGTCCTTGCGGCTGTAGCTGATGAATGCGAAATACTTGAAATAGCGGGGAGCAGTCATGTTAGTCTCACCCAGTGTACCACCACACCGCGCCCTTGCAAGGAAAAAGCATGGCCGATGTCAACAGGCAGGAGGGAAAAAACATCAAGTGGGTTTGACAAGAGCGTGAGGTCCCCCCGCTGCGGTTGCTACAGGGACTATTTCAAATCAATTTGCTTTCCGTTGGAATCGTAATAAGTGCAGGATGTTTCCTTGCCCTGCTCATTGTACGTTATGCGAGCGATTGCATATCCATCCCTGCTCACGCAGAGTTGACCTTTCGTATCATAGCATGCAATGCCTGCGATGTCCCTCCGATTATTATAGGTTAAAAGAAGAACGGCATAACCATCGCTACACATGCATAGATTGCCATTCGCATCGCAATATGACATTGAAGTCGTGTCGCCCCGTTCATCATAGGCGCGGCGAACGCTTGCAAACCCGCCTAAGCAAAGACAGGGCTTGCCCTGAATGTCAAAATAGGCCTCTTCCGTCAGGTTTCCGTGGCCATCATAGGTGCGGCGTACGCTTGCGTATCCGTCTTTACCTATACAAGGCTTGCCGCTGATGTCAAAGTAGGCCTCTTCTGTCAGGTTCCTGCGTTCATCATAAGTTTTGAGGACACTTGCAAAACCTCCCGGGGAAGGGCATGGCTTGGCCTGAATATCAAAACAGGCCGTTCCTATCAGGTTTCCGCGCTCATCATAGGTGCAGCGGTAGCTTGCATAACCTTCCTTATGAAGGCATGGCTTCCCCTGAATGTCAAAGTAGGCCGTTTCTATCAGGTTTCCACGCCCATCATAGGTGAGGCGAAGGCTTGCAAACCCATCCTTGTGAAAGCACGGATTTCCCTGAATGTCAAAGTAGGCAGATTCTGTCAATTTTCCATGTTCATCATAGGCGCAGCGTGCGCTTGCAAAACCGTCATTGAGCATGCAGGGCTTGCCATGGATGTCATAGTAGGCCTCGTCTACCTGATTCCCTCGTTCATCATAGGAGAAGCGAGAGCTTGCAAAACCAAACGAGCAAAGGCAAGGTTTATCCTGAACATCAAAGTAGGCCGTTTCTATCTGGTTCCCGCGTTCATCGAAAGCACGGCGAATAATTGCATATCCCTCTTTGTGTAGGCATGGCTTGCCCTGAATGTCAAAATAGGCCTCTTCAGTAAGGTTGCCACGTTCATCATACGAGCAACGAAGGCTTGCAATTCCTTCTTTGTGAAAGCAGGGATTGCACTGAATGTCAAAATAGGCAGCTTCTTTCAAGTTTCCGCGTTGATTATAGCTGCTGCGAATGCTTGCATACCCATTGATGCAAAGACAGGGCTTGCCATGGATGTCATAGTAGGCTACTTCTATCAGGTTTCCGCGTTCATCAAAAGTACTGCGACAACTTGCATATCCGTCTTTGTAAAGGCAGGGCTTGCCTTCTGCGTCAAAGTAGGCTTCTTCCGTCAGGTTTCCGCAGTCGTCATAGGCGCAGCGAACACTTGCATACCCGTCTCTGAGAAGGCTGGGCTTGCCATGGATGTCATAGCAAGTCGTTTCTGTCATGTTTCCGCGGTCGTCATAGGTGCTGCGAACTCTTGCATACCCGTCTTTGTGAAGGCAGGGCTTGCCTTCTGTGTCATAGTAGGCTTCTTCCATCCGATAGCCACGTTCATCATAGGCGCAGCGGCCACTTGCATACCCGTCTTTGTGAAGGCAGGGCTTGCCTTCTGTGTCAAAGTAGGCTTCTCCTGTCATGTTTCCGCGTTCATCATAAGTGCGGCGAATAATTGCATATCCGTCATTATGAAGACAGAGCTTGCCTTGGATGTCATAGCAGGTTGTTTCTGTCAGGTTTCCGCGGTCGTCATAGGTGCTGCGAACTCTTGCATACCCGTCTTTGCGAAGGCAGGGCTTGCCTTGGATGTCAAAGTAGGCTTCTTCCGTCCGATTGCCGCGTTCATCATAGGTGCAGCGGCCGCATGCAAACCCGTCTTTGTGAAGGCAGGGCTTGCCTTGGATGTCAAAATAGGCTACTTCCGTTGGGTTGCCGCGTTCATCATAGGCGCAGCGGCCTCTTGCATATCCGATATTGCAAACACAGGTCTTGCCGTGTATGTCAAAGTAGACCTCTTCTGTCAGGTTGCCGCGTTCATCGAATGTGCGGCGTATTTTTGCAAACCAGTCTTTGTGAAGACAGGGCTTGCCGTCTGCATCGAAGCAGGCCGTCTCTGTCCGGTTTCCGCGTTCATCATAGGTGTTTCGCAATCTAGCATATCCGTCTTTGTGGAAGCATGGCCTGTCATGGATGTCAAAGTAGGCTATCTCTGTCAGGTTTCCACGTTCATCATAGGAAAACCTAATGCTTGCAAAGCTATCTTTGAGAAGGCACGGCTTTCCTTGGAGGTCAAAATAGGCCACACCTGTTATGTTTCCGCGTTCATCATAGGAGAGGCAATCGCTTGCAAAACCGTCTTTGTGAAGACAGGGCTTGCCTTGGGCGTCAAAGAAGGTCTCTTCTGTCAGGTTTCCGTGTGCATCATAGGAGCGGTGGGCGCTTGCAAAACCCTCTTTGAGAGGGCTGGGCTTGCCATGGACGTCAAAGTAGGCCTCTTCTGTCCGGTTGCCGCGCTCATCATAGGAAAGGCGCATGCTTGCATATCCGTCTTTGTGAAGGCATGGCTTGCCATGGATGTCAAAGAAGGCTTGTGACGTTCGATATCCGCTGTTATCATAAGTCATCGCGATTTCGGCCACGCCCCCGGAAATGTCGGAATGTCCCGTTCGATTTGCGTAACGCTCTTTCACGACGTTGCCATGCTCCCATTCATAAATCTCCTGGGCAACATTCTTGTATCCATGGATGGGGGCGCCATCTTTTCCGTAATATGCAACTTTCGCCACTTGTTGCGCCCCCTTGTCGTATTCGTATTGATACCTGGCAATGCCTCTTTTGTCTGGAAGGGGATTCCCCTTTTCATCGAGATAGGTGACACTGACGGGACGCCCCAGCTCATCACGTTGATAACGGCAACCCCAGGCACCCTCCGCATTCTTGACGGGAAAATTGAATACGTTTTGATACAACTCTGTCACCACTGCGCCCCGCTTATCGCGCGTCACATTGATTCGCTCGATACGTTTGTTTTTGTCTTGGAGAGTTTGGGCCGTGGGAGCCACCCCAAATTTATCCATAGAGAAAGACGCCCCCGTGATTCCCACGTCTTTCACGCGCCCTTCTTCCTGTTTGGCCGCATGGAATGTAATTTTGTCATAATCCGTATCGCGAATCTGAATCGGCTTGCCATGGACATCGTAGTATGTTTGCCTGGTCACCTGGCCGTTTTCAGAGCTGTAGTCCAAGCTCATGGCCACGGGGCGGCTTTCGTGGCCGGGGTAATGGGAAGTGAGGATGGGATTCCCCGCAGAGTTGAGGTTGTCCACGCGTTTCAAGCGGTGGTGCTGCACGGTGAAGCGGTAGTGGCTTTCCATGTGTTGGATCTCCTCTGCGGTGAGGGGGTGTATACCCTGCGGTAGGTTGTTGAACTCCACATAATCGGCATAGTAGCTGTAGTGCGGCGTGTAGTAGTCCCAGGCGTACCAGCCCGCGTAGGCAGCCAGGGCGGCGGCAACGGTGGACAGGGCGCCGATGCAGCGCCGGCGGAATCTCTGCGCCCGCTCCCACCAGTCCCAGAGCTCGTCCGGTTCCAGCTGCAGCATCTTGGCGGCCACATCGCTGAACACGCGCTCCTCCCCCTTGTCGGAAACGTCTGCCGCCAGCAGCCCCAGCTCCCGCACAGCGGGCGGCATGCATTCATGGGAACTTGGCCCGCCCTTCTCCCGCAAGAGCACGGGAATGACGTAGTTCCTGTTCTCCCCGTCAAGTTTCAAGAACTCCCGCACCTCGGCGTCAATCCAGTTCTTGCCATCTTGGTTGGGCTTGGCGGAGTTCTCCGAGCAGACGACAATCAGATGGCGGGAAAGGCTCAGGCCATGCTTGATGCCTGCGTTGAGCACATCCACGCCCAGGTCCGTCTTGTCCCTGTAGATGGGGCGCAGCGCCTTGGGCTTGTCGGGGTACATCTTGCAGAGCCTGGTGGGCAGTTTGAACCCCATCAGGAAATGCTGCAGGCGCTTGGCGAAAGCCTCGTCCCTGCGGCTGTAGCTGATGAATGCGAAATACTTGAAATAACGGGGAGCTGTCATGTCTCACCCAGTGTACCACCACATCATGCCCAATGGCAAGGAAAAGCCCCCGCACCCTGCCCTCCCTGCCCTCCAAAATTCGCAAATCCCCGCGCGGCGAACGCCGCGCCGAACTTCCCAAATTGTCAATCGTCAATTGTAGATTGTAAATTCCCTGTAACACTTTTGTAACACTTCGCGGTCAATTACCGCTTGCGCCGCGCCTCCTTTGGTGCTAGCATGAGTGCAACCATGGCGCTCCACATCCAAATGTCAGAAGAGGCGGAAGCCGAGCTCAGGAAGGCGGCTACGCGCAACAAACTGTCCTCCACGGCGGCGGGAATCCTGTTCCTGGTGCTCGGCGGGCTCATCCTGTTTTTCACGGTCATCCTCATCGCGGGTCCTTCCGACCCGGAGTTCCTGACCTACACGCCGCCGGCGGAGGACGCACCGCCCACGCCGCAGCCCACCACGCAGGACCTTACCTCCAAGCCCGCATCATCCTCGCATGACGTGGCGCCGTCCGTCATCGTGGCGGTGGGTGCCGCGCCCGTGCAGATGGCCCAGGTGGAGATACCCGTGGACGATTCGTCCGACGGCACCGGGCTGGAGCTCGGCGTGGGCCTGGGTACCGGCGGCCTGGGCTCCGGATTGGGCAGCGGCGGCAACGGCCTGGGCGACGGCAAGGGCGGCGGCTCCGCGCTGGAGGGCACGTTCTACGACTTCAAGCAGACCCGCCAGGGCTCGCCCACCGGAATCTCCGGCCCCGCCCAGATGAAGTGCATGGAAATCATCTACGATTTCATGAAGAACAACTGGAACCCCGGCGCGCTCTCCAAATACTACCAGTCCCCCACCAAGCTCTACATCTCCAACTTCTACGCCCCGCAGGTGAAATCCGAATACGCGCCGGAGGCCTTCAACTGCTCCGACAAGGTGCAGCCCGCCGACTGGTGCGCCATCTACCGCGGCAAGGTGAAGGCCCCCAAGAGCGGCACCTTCCGCTTCATGTCCGTGTGCGACGAGACCATGCTTGTGCGCTTCAACAACCAGCTGGTGCTGGAATCCGGCTACCGCATCCCCTCCGGCTTCCCGGAAGGCAAGATCCAGGGCAACGATTCCCCGGAGGGCAAGCAGTACAAGCAGGCCATCCGCGACGGCAAGCAGAAAAACCACCCCGGCTACGAGTACTTCGAGTACAAGGAGCTTCCCACCTACAACCGAGAGGTCGGCGGCCTCACCTGCGGCACCCCCTTCAAGGTGGAGGAGGGCAAGAGCTATCCCATCGAAATCCTCATCAGCGACACCGGCGGCGCCTTCGGTTTCTTCCTCTGCATCCAGGATATCACCAACGGCAAGGAGAAACCCGCCAAGCCGGACCTCTTCCGTACCAACTTCTCCGCTCCCAACAAGGAGGTCATCAAGCAGACCATCCCTGCCCAGTACATCAAGGAGAGCTCCGGCGAATACCTGGAGTACAACGAGGATTCCCCCATCTGGGTCGCCGTGCCGTAAACGGCACCCGCACCCACCCCACAACAAGGCCCAGCCGGAACGGCTGGGCCTTGTTGTTCAATCCCCGCGCGCGCAGCGCGCCTAACTTAACAAATTGTAAATCGTAAATTGTAGATTGTAAATTAGCCTTTTTGGCGTCTTGCCGCAAGGGCGGCAAGCGCCAGCAAGGCCAATGTGCCCGTGGCGGGTTCCGGGACCGGGGGTGCCGCCTGATACAAGCCCACATTCAAGGTGGCGTTCATGACTATGGCGCAGCCGTCACTGCCGTAAAACTCTATGTCTTGGATTGTAATCGCCGCTTGAATCCTGTTGGCCACAATGTTCGCTTCCTCCGAGTTGAGCTCAAAGCGGGTCCTGAGCTCCAGCTCATCGAGATGCGGCTGATAACTCATCGATAAAAGCGGGCTGACGCTGCTCAACCCATCCAAGAAGTAGACTTGGTTCAGGGTGACCGTAAAGTTGGTGTCCAAGGCATCGGCCAAGTCATTCACATGGGCACTGTTTTCCAAGAGGCTGGAACCCAGGACGAACACAATCTCATCCGGGTTCAAGGTGACGCCCTTGTTGCTCATTACAATGGTGGAATACTTGCCGGAACCCCACCCATAGCTCGTTTCGGTGGCTTGGCTATGCCAGGAATTCGGTATGTCGTCTATGCTGAACTCCATGGTGCCGCCTTCCACGACCAGTTCATCCGTGTAGGTTTGCCTGCCGGGGGAGTTGCCCACGACGAGGGTGCCGCCTGTCTCCATCTTCACCTTGCCGAACGTGCCAGAGCCCTTCAGCACGCCGCCATCTTCAATTTCGCACTGGGTGAAAAGCTGCGCGCCGCTGCTGCGCTTCATCTCGGCAACGCCTCCATCGCTGAGTGTCAACGTGCCGGCGGTGCCATCGCTCACCAGGCGCCCCTTCCCGGAAACCGCAACATCGCCCAGGCTGCCGTGGTTGACCACATCGCCCTCCCGAACATCCAAGTTCGCAGAGGTGGCGCCTTCCTGGCCTGTGGGCGTCTGCTGGATTTCGAGTGTTCCCGCGCCTGTCTTGACCAGCGTGTTGTTGCCGGTTACCTGGCCCACAACCAGCTTGGAGCCGGCCTTCACATCAAGCGTGTTGGTGCCGGCGCCATTCACGCACAGCCTCTCAGCCGTGTGTACACCCTCCACGGTCAGCAGGCGGTTCTGCGTTCCGCGGCTGCCGTCAAAGATGATATCCTTCACCTCCTGAGTTCCCTCAGTAAGCGTGTACCCCATACTACCCTCAACAGACTGCTTCATGATGATATTGCCGCTCTCTTCGTCAAGAATGTTGAAGTAGTGGTAGTCGTTGCTCAACCTTGAGTTCAGCACAGTAAATGACCACGCCTTATAATATACAACATTGAATTCGTTTTTTGCGGCTAGCGTTTCGTAACCTTCAAAATAGGATAGCAGTACGGGAACCTGTTTGAGGGTTGTCGGGTCATGGTCGGAATCCGAAAGGTATAAATTGGTGATGACCTGCTTAGAATCATCGTAGTCCACTCCCCAAAGAGTGACTGAGTGGCCGTCTGACGAACCGTCGAACCCCCATGTAAGCTCTACGCCATATCCGTTGCTAATGTATGAGACGAGCGTTCTACTGAATACTTTAGCATTTTGTAACTCGTCCAGCTCGAAAACTTTAAGGTCCACATCGCGTACACCTGGATTATATCCGAGGTCCGTAACTAGGGATTTGGAATAATAGCCTCCCCCGCTATCTTGCATTGGGTTGCGCAGCGGTGCATTGCCGTATGTACCATCTAGCCACCAGTGGAGTCCCAGTTCCGCGTGCCCGCCCACGTTTGCAAAGGTATCCCTGTATTCGTCCCAAATGGTTGGTAGGTCTTTGGGTGCCTCAATTTGGTAGTCCTGTTGCTCTTGCCACCAAGCAACAAGATTGCTACTGGCTGCGGCCCAGCACAGATAATTGTCATCTCGGGTGCCACGCTCCTTTTCAGCATCGAACCAGCCCTCTGCTGTTCTATAATCGTTTTGGTCTTTAAGGGTGATGCCTGTTACCCAATAGGTTTTAGTCTCCGCTTTCGCGGCATGGGGCATCATCGGCATTAGCGCGGCTGCCAAGGCAAGGAGTGTTAGTGTCTTTTTCATTGCTGTGTGAAGGCTCGGCGCCCCATACGGGCGCACACAGTTTGATTCTTCATTCTACCATCCCTCCCATACAGGTGCAAGAATGAAACGCGGAGGTTTTGCGGAATGTTGGTGCAATGATGGGTGCGAACGGGTGCATGAGAGCTGCAATCCTTGGTGTGAATCCACCCCGCACCCGTCTTCGCGCGTAGCGCTACGCCGAGGCAAGCAAGGCGGGGTTCCGTTAATGTTAATGCGGAGGGGGACACACCCCACGCTCCCGCGTGGGGCTAAATTTGAGTTCGCCACCTGGGTGGCTCCATTATAGCGCGCCAGATGGCGCGAAGCGAAATGTTTCATCTGGCAGACTGCCAGATGAAACTTGTCATTCACCGCGCCGAACGGCGCGGCTAACTTGGAGCCATTTCAATGGCGAACTCAAATTTAGCCCACGGCGGGAAAGCTGCCGACGGCGGTAAGGCAGCTTGGACAAACCGCACAGCGGTTTGCCCCGAAGGGGTGAGGTGCCGTGGGGCGGCACCGAATCAACCTTGGGGGGAAACCACGTTGGTACGTCTCGGCACAGAAAGCGCCCGACGGCCCCCGAAGGGGCGCGCCGCTTGCGGCGCGGTAAGGGCGATTAGCCAGCCACGTATGTGGCTGCCCGCAGGGCGAACCGCCGTGAGGCGGCGGTGAGGCAACCCCGCCTCCGTGCAGGGTGGATTAGCGCCAACGCCCGCCAACCAACCACACCTATTCGCGCCAATTTATTTGCGCCGACGCGCGCACAGCCCGGCAAGCGCCAGCAAGGCCAACGTGCCCGTGGCGGGTTCCGGAACCAGGGGCGCTTGGTACAGACCCACGTTCAAGGTGGCGTTCATGATTATGGAAGTGCCTTGAACGACAAACTCCACATTCTGGTCATTGATCACCGCCCGAATCCTGTTGGAAACAATGTCCGCTTCCTCCGAGTTGAGCTCAAAGCGGGTGCTGAGCTCCAGTTCATCGAGATGTTGCCGGTAACTCCCCGATAAAATATCGCTCATGCCGTTCAAGTCATCTATGAAGTAGACCTTATTCAGCCTGACTGTAAAGTCGGAGCCCAAGGCATCGGCCAGGTCGTTCACACCGGCGCTTTCTTCCAAGACGCTGGAACCTAGGACGAACACGATTTCATCGGGGTTCAAGGTGAGACCCCTGTTGCTCATTACAATGGTGGAATAATTGCCGGAACCCCACCCATAGCTCGTATCGGTGGCTTGGCTATACCAGGAATTCGGTATGGCGTCTATGCTGAACACCATGGTGCCGCCTTCCACGATCAGTTCATCTGCGTAGGTCTGCCTGCCGGGGGAGTTGCCCACGACGAGGGTGCCGCCTTCCTTCACCCGCACCTTGCCGAACGTGCCGGAGCCCTTCAGCACGCCGCCATCTTCAATCTCGCACTGGGTGAAAAGCTGGGCTGCGCTGCTGCGCTTCATCTCGGC
This sequence comes from Akkermansia sp., assembly GCA_024405435.1. Taxonomy (GTDB): domain Bacteria; phylum Verrucomicrobiota; class Verrucomicrobiia; order Verrucomicrobiales; family Akkermansiaceae; genus Akkermansia. The sequence goes on from JAKSOU010000014.1 coordinate 16,532, forward strand.
AACGCCGCCATCGCTCAGGGTCAACGTGCCGGCCGTGCCATCGTTCACCAGGCGCCCCTTCCCGGAAACCGCAACATTGCCCAGGCTGCCGTGGTTGACCACATCGCCCTCCCGAACATCCAGGGTCCCCAGGGGCGTGCCTTCCTGGCCTGCGGGCGTCTGCTGGATTTCGAGCGTACCCGCGCCTGTCTTGACCAGCGTGTTGTTGCCGGTTGCCTGGCCTACAACCAACTTGGAGCCGGCCTTCACATCCAGCGTGTTGGTGCCGGCGCCATTCACGCACAGCCTCTCAGCCGTGCTCACGCCACCCTCCACGGTCAGCAGGCGGTTCTGGATTCCCCGGCTGCCGTCGTAGATGATGTCGTTCACCGTCTGCGTGCCCGACATCGTGTAACCCTCACCGTTCACTGCCTGCTTCATGACGATGTTGCCGCTCTCCTCGTCCAGAATGTTGAAATAGTTGATGTCGTTGCCCAGCCGGGAGTTCAACACGGTAAAGGATTCGATGGAGCTTTTGGTGGAGCCGGACTTGACGAACATCGTCCCGCTTGTATTGGGCTCGATGCCGACCTTCGTGAGCTCCGTCTTGTCATCGTCGGAGTCCGTCAGATACAGGGCGGTGAGCAAGCCGCTTTCCGTATCGTAGACCGCACCCCAGACCGTCACGGCATGCCCCATGGTGCCTGAGGTCGTATACGGGGAAGGGGTTACCCAGGACAATCCCACGCCATAGCCCTGGCTGATGGCGCTGATAAGGGAGGACGACATGTCTGTCAAGTCGAACCCCGCGGAGGAGATGGTGTAGAGATCCCGGCCCTCCACAATTTCTTGCCAGAGGGAGCCCTTGTAAAAACCGCCATCCTCGCGCTTCAGGGTTGCCTCGCCATGCACAAAGTCTCCTATCCGCCCCTTCAGCTCCTTCTCGCCCAACCCTTTCCCGTAATCGCCGTCCAACCACCATCGCAAACCCTGGCCAATGTCCCCGCCGTTGTTGTCAAAGGTAAGCCGGTACGTGTTCCACACATCGGCCAACTCCGTGGGTGCCCGGTCGGGGATAAACTCGGCGTTCTGCTGCTGCCACCAGGTAACCAGGTTGCTGCATGTGGCGGCCCAGCACAGCTGGCCATCGCTGTAGGAGCCCCACCGCTTGTTCGCGTCCAGCCAGCCGTCCGCCGTTTGGGTTTCCTCGTTCCACACCCCCTTCACCCAATAGGTCACGCTTTCCGCGTTCGAGTTCATGGGAACCATCGGCATCAGCGCGGCAATCAGCGCAAGGAGTGTCAGTGTCTTTTTCATTGCTGTGGAGAAAGGTTGAAGGCCCGGCGCCCTATGTAGGCGCGCAACTTGATTCTTCATTCTACCATCCCTCCCATGCAGGAGCAAGAAAAAACGCAAGGTTTTTGCAGAATTCCGGTGCAATGATGGGCGCGAACGGGTGCATGAGAGCTGCAATCCTTGGTGCCCCGAACCACCCCGCAAGCGGGGTTATGGGGAATGGTCGGCACGCGTGGACATCCCCACAGGTTGACACCATGTGGCTACATATAAGATTGCGCCGCCCCCTTCGGGTGGGGCGCCTGTATTCAGCCGCGCCATCCGGCGCGGTTGCGGGTGAGTTTCATCTGGCAACATGCCAGATGAAACATGATACCACGCGCCGACAGGCGCGCTATCTTTGAACCCCACGCTGCCGCAGGCAGGGGGCGGTGTTCTCCTATGCGTAGCCACATGGTGTCAACCTGTGGGGTGTCCCCCTCCGCGTGTCAATCCCCATAACTCCGCCCGTCAGGGCCGGAGTGGTTCGTGACACTATGGGTGGTTTCTCTCATGCGCTCGTTGGCGCCAATCGAAACACCCGGAGGGCGCGTTGCGCCCGTAGGCCTTGGCGAAGCCTTGGTGGAGACGGAAAAGCCCATGCAGACGGTCCCCACGCACCCTGCGGGCTTATTGCCGCGGAGCCGGGTGCTTCTTCATGAGCTTGCGAATCCTGTTCTCTCGGGTGGAGGGAATGCGCGTCCACGGCATCAGCCAACGTTCGACTGTTTTCTTGGTCACACGGCACTGCTCTGCCAGCCACGTTGTGTCCTTGTTCAGGGCTTTCAGCCAGTTTGCGACTTCACATTTGAAATCATCGTCCACGATGGGGTAGCAATCACCGCCCAAATGCTGCAGAATCTCCCGCTCAGTGAGAGCGGGCTTTGTAGGCGGCAGTGACGGCTTCTTGGCGTTTTTACATGGGGTAATTTTCATTGCTGATAGGGGTGGGGTTCTAACGAAGCCATGGAATCCACAAGAAACGCGCCGAGTCCCTTTAAACCCGATCTTTTGCGCCAGGTGGTGAACCATGACTTCGCAGCACATACTACCACTTCCGCATGCCTTGTCAAGCGTTATGTAAAATAGAGCATGCCCTGCGGGCATGCAGGCTGGGTGCGGGTGGAGTATGGGATTGCTTCGCCGCCACCACATTGGCGGCTCACCCTGCGGGCAGACGCTGCGCGTCTGGCCAATCGCCCTTACCACTTTGCTGCGCAAAGTGCCCTGAACGGGGCCGTCGGGCGCTTTCCCCCTCCGGGGCCGCCCCCCTCGTCCCCAGCTGCGCTGGGGATACCCGCCAAAGGCTGGCTTTGGCGGCGAGGGGGCGTGGCTTGCCACTGGCAAGCCACGCCCATGACACCGGAACCGAGGCTACGCCTAGTCCTCATGCCGTGAAATCGAATCCCATACTCCACCCGCAACAAAAAAGCCCCACCGTGAAGGTGGGGCTTTTTGAGGGTGGAGTATGGGATTCGAACCCATGACAACCGGAACCACAATCCGGGGCTCTACCGCTGAACTAACTCCACCATTACAACGGAAGGTTGCGGGCGTATTGTAGATGTTTTTTGCGGGAATGCAAGAGCAAATTTGAATTGGGGGCGATTTTTTTCCACGCCGGGGGTGTTTGGGGACGTTTCGCGGCCTTGACTTGCGGGTGCCGCGGGGCTATGCTGCATGCCGTGGATACCCCCGGTCAGGACAGGCAGAAGGAGGGCGCGGCGCTCTCATCCGTGCTTTGGAGCGGCTTGCTCACGGTGCTCAAGTTTGTGGTGGGCATCGCGACGGGGTCGCTGGGTATCATGTCGGAGGCGCTGCACAGCGCGCTGGACCTGGTGTCGGCGGGCGGCACGTATTTTGCGGTCCGTGTGGCGGCGCTGCCGGCGGACGAGGACCATCCGTACGGGCACGGGAAGGTGGAGAACCTGACGGCGCTTGGCGAGACGCTGCTGCTGCTTGGGACGGCGGTGTGGGTGGTTCGGGAGGCGGTGCTGCGGTTGACGAGCGAGGATGCGGGTGCGCTGGAGGTGGAGACCTCCGTGTGGGCGTTTGCGGTGGTGATAGTGGCGATGCTGGTGGATATCAACCGGGCGGCGATGCTGCGGCGCGTGGCGCGGGAGACGAAGAGCGCGGCGCTGGAGGCGGATGCGGCGCATTTCGCAACGGATATCTGGAGCAGCGCGGCGGTGCTGCTGGGCATCACGTGCGCGGCGCTGGCGGGCTACACCCTGCCGGGCAGCCGCGTGCACTGGCTTTTCCTGCGCATGGATGTGTTCGCCTCCCTGGTGGTGGCTGCGTTCATCCTGCACGTGTGCTGGGGGCTGGGCCGGCAGGCCGTGAACAACCTGATGGACAAGACGGACGCCGCCACCCTGGCCGCGGCGCGGCGCGTGATGCGGGAGCGCATGCCCGCCTACCCCGTGCGGGAGCTCCGCGTGCGAGAGGTGGGCAGCAAGACCTATGTGAGCATGGTGGTGGATGTGCCGCGCGAGCTGCATGTGGACACGGCGCACGAGATTGCCGACGCCATCGCGGGCCTGATGTCGGAAGCCCTGCCGGGGGCGGAGACGCTGGTGCACATGCAGCCTGCGGAGGAGGACGACCTGACGCCGGATATGCTGGTGCGGCGGATTGCGCTCACGCACCGTTTCGGCGTGCACGGGCTGGTGCTGCTGCACGCGGAGCAGGGTTTCTTCATCTTCACGGACCTGGAGCTGCCGCCGGATGCGGTGCTGGGCGCGTGGCGGGTGGCCATCCGCGCGTTCAAGAACGACCTGCGGCGCCGCCTGCACGCAGACCGCGTGGTGGTGCACGTGGAGCCCAACCTGCGCGAGCTGCCGACCTTCGACGAGCCTTTGCCGGATGCGGAGGAGTGGACCGCCCGCGTGCGCCGCGCCATGGAGGAACTGGGCGCGCCGCCGCCCACGGCCGTGGAGCTCTACACGCAGGGCGCCGCGCGCCTGTGCGCCGTCTACATTCCGCGGGAGGACCACCTCACCGTGGAGCAGAGCCACGCGCGCCTCTCCGCCCTCACCAAGCAGCTCGCCGCCGCCCTGCCCCGCCTGGCACGCGTCATCGTGGCCTACGCCGACAAGTAGCGCGCCAAAAAAGGCTTGATTATCCCGCGCGCGTGTAGTATGGTGCCGCGCGACATGTCAGAACGCAAGAATCCATATCCTTTCGATGTCTTCGAGCCCAAGTGGCAGCACGTGTGGGACGAGGAAAAGACCTTCAAGGTGCACAACCCCGGGGAAGCGGGCTTCGATGCCGCCAAGCCGAAGTGCTACATCCTGGACATGTTCCCATACCCGAGCGGCGCGGGCCTGCACGTGGGACACCCGGAGGGGTACACGGCCACGGACATCGTGAGCCGCTACAAGCGCATGCGCGGGTTCAACGTGCTGCACCCGATGGGGTGGGACTCGTTCGGCCTTCCGGCGGAGCAGTACGCCATCAAGACCGGGCAGCACCCGTCCATCACCACCTACGCGAACATCGACAACTTCCGCCGCCAGCTCAAGATGCTGGGGTTCTCGTACGACTGGGACCGCGAGATAGCCACCACCGACCCGCACTACGTGCGCTGGACGCAGTGGATTTTCCTGCGCCTGTACCACTCCTACTACAACACGGAGCTGAAGAAGGCCCGCCCGGTGAAGGAGCTGGAGGACAAGGGCTGGAGCCGCGAGGAGATCGACGCCGTGCGCCTGGCCTACGTGGCGGACGGCATGGTGAACTGGAGCCCGGACATGGGCACGGTGCTGGCCAACGAGGAGGCCGAGGAATGGAAGAGCAAGGGCTTCACGGTGGAGCGCCGCAAGCTGCGCCAGTGGATGCTGCGCATCACCGCCTACGCGGAACGCCTGATTGACGATTTGGACAACCTTGACTGGCCGGAGAGCATCAAGCTGCTGCAGCGCAACTGGATCGGCAAGTCCACGGGCGCGGAAGTGAACTTCGACTGCAACGGCAAGACCATCACGGTGTACACCACGCGCCCGGACACGCTGTTCGGCGCCACGTACATGGTGCTCTCCCCTGAGCACGAGCTGGTGCCGCAAATCACCACGCCGGAGCAGGAGCAGGCCGTGAAGGCCTACCAGGCGGAATGCGCCGCCAAGAGCGACCTGGAGCGCACCGACCTGGCGAAGGAGAAGACAGGCGTGTTCACCGGCGCGTACGCCACCAACCCCGTCAACGGCAAGCAAATCCCCATCTGGATTGCGGACTATGTGCTCACGGGCTACGGCACGGGTGCCATCATGGCCGTGCCGGCGCACGACAGCCGCGACTACGACTTCGCCGTGAAATTCGAGCTGCCCATCATCCAGGTGGTGCAGCCGGACGACCCCGCCACGCCGTGGAAGGATTTCTGCGGGTACGACGGCACGATGGTGAACTCCGAGCACTTCAACGGCCTGCCCGTTCCGGAGGCCAAGGCCAAGATGATTTCCTGGCTGGAGGAGAAGCACTACGGGCACGGCAAGGTGAACTACAAGCTGCGCGACTGGCTGTTCAGCCGCCAGCGCTACTGGGGCGAGCCCTTCCCCATCGTGTGGGGCGAGGACGGCCACCACTACGCCATCCCGGAGAGCGAGCTTCCCCTGCTGCAGCCGGAGATGGAGGACTTCAAGCCCAGCGGCGACCCCCGCGGCCCGCTGGTGAAGGCCAAGGAGTGGATACACTACTCCGACAAGGCCACGCGCGAGACCAACACCATGCCGCAGTGGGCGGGTTCCTGCTGGTACTACCTGCGCTACATCGACCCGAAGAACGACAACGCCTTCGTGGGCGCGGATGCGGAGAAATACTGGATGGCGGGCAACCAAAAGCCCGGCGGCGTGGACCTGTACGTGGGCGGCACGGAGCACGCGGTGCTGCACCTGCTCTATGCGCGCTTCTGGCACAAGGTGCTGTACGACTACGGCCTGGTCTCCACCCCGGAACCCTTCAACAAGCTCGTCAACCAGGGGCTCATCCTGGGCGAGGACGGGCAGAAGATGTCCAAGAGCCGCGGCAACGTGGTGAACCCGGACGACATCGTGCGCGACTACGGCGCGGACGCCATCCGCCTGTACGAGATGTTCATGGGTCCGCTCAAGGAGGTGAAGCCCTGGGCCACCAAGGGCGTGGAGGGCATCAGCCGCTTCCTGGCCCGCGTGTGGCGCATCGCCATGGTGGAGAACCAGGAGGGCGAGTGGGTGCTCGGCGGCAAGGTTTCCGATGCGGATGAAAAGACCGTCACCCCCGCGCGCAAGGAGCTCCACAAGACCATCAAGAAGGTCACGGAGGACATCGAGGACATGAGCTTCAACACCGCCATCTCCAAGATGATGGAATGCACGAACGCCATGACCCAGGCGGAAAGCGTGAGCGTGGTGGACTACGCCACGCTGCTGCAGCTGCTCAACCCGTTCGCCCCGCACATCACGGAGGAGCTGTACAGCATCCTGCGCGGCGCGTTCCCGCAGCTGGGGGCATGCCAACTCAGCGCCCTGCCCTGGCCCGCCTACAACCCGGAATACCTGGTGGAGAACACCCGCGAAATCGTCATTCAGGTGAACGGCAAGCTGCGCGACAAGCTCACCGTTCCGGTGGACATCACCAAGGAGGACCTGGAGGCCCAGGCGCTGGCCGCCCCCCGCGTGAAGGAATTCACGGAGGGCAAGACCGTGCGCAAGGTCATCGTGGTGCCGGGCCGCCTTGTCAACGTGGTGGCCAACTAAAGGCATTCACCCAAACGCTTCCCCGCCATGAACAGGAAACGGCTCGTGATAGTGCTGCTCCTGTTCGCGGCGGGGATTCTTTTTTCTTTGTTCGTGCCGGATTGGTTCGAGGACCCGCGGGAGCTGGCGCAGGGCTCGTGGGAGGACCGCGCCAACCACATCCTGCTGGAGGTGGACGCCACCCGCGTGGAGTGGCGCGTGGCGGGCCACCACGGCAAGCTGCCCTACGAGTGGCTGCAGACCGACAGCGAACCCTACCGCGCCAAGGTCACCCGCGACGGGCAGGACTACGAGGCGGACATCACCTTCAAGGGCGCGGACACCGCGATTGCGAATTTCCTGGTGTTCGAGCAGCTGCCCGCGGAGGCACGGCGCGCCATCCGCGAGATGAACAAGGCCGCCGGCCGCCCGGAACGGGAGATACGCCTCGTCTTCCGCCGCAGGAAGGCGGAATAGGCGCATCGACAACATCCTTACTGCGCCAGTGCGGTGAGCAGCATCTTGTGGATGCCGCCGAACCCGCCGTTGCTCATCACCAGCAGCACATCGTCCGGGTGCGCGCGGGAAACCACGTTCGCCACGATGTCCTCCACGCTCTCGCCCAGATAGCAGTCCGTGCCCGCGGCCTCGATGTCGGCCTTCAACTTGGCCTCGTCCAGCTGGTTCTCCGGGGTCACGGACTTGTGGTTCTCCACGCGGGAGACCACGGCCAGGTCGGCCTGGGAGAGGGCGTCTGCCAGCTCGTTTTGGAAAAGGTTTCGGATGGTGGTGTTGCTTCGGGGCTCGAAAAGGACCCAGAGGCGGCGCTTGGGGAAGCGCTGGCGCAGGCCTGCGATGGCCTGGCGGATGGCGGTGGGGTGGTGGGCGAAATCATCCACCACGGTGATGCCGTTGACGGTGCCGCGCACCTCCTGGCGGCGGGCCACGCCCTCAAAGGATTTCAGGGCCTCGCGGATCTGCTCCGGGGAGAGCCCGGCGGCGCGCGCGGCGCAGGCGGCCATGGCGGCGTTGCGCACGTTGAAGTCGCCGATCATCGGCACGTCGAACCGCTCGTTCACCAGCTCCCAGGGCGTGCCGGTGCCGCCGGTGAGAGAGAAGCTGCTGCCGTCCGTCCGCTGCTCCACATCGGAAATCAGGATATCCGCCTGTTCACCCATGCCCACGGCCACGGTGCGGACGGTTCGCAGCTCCGCGGCGGCGCACGCGCGCACATCCGCGCAGTTGGGGCAGTCCGCGTTCATGAAGACCACGCCGTTGCGGGGCACCACGCGCAGCAGGCGCTTGAAGGAGAGCTTGATTTCCTCCACGTTGGCGTAGATGTCCGCGTGGTCCATCTCAATGTTGTTCACAATGACCACCTCCGGCAGGTAGTGCAGGAACTTGGAGCGCTTGTCGAAGAACGAGGTGTCGTACTCGTCGCCCTCCAGCACGCAGAACTTGGAATCTGTGAAGCGGCCGCCGCGCTGCAGGTTGCGCGCGATGCCGCCGATCATGAAGCAGGGGTTGAGCCCGGCGGACTCCATCATCCACGTGAGCATGGAGGTGGTGGTGGTCTTGCCGTGCGTGCCGGTCACCACAAAGTTGCGCCGCCCCCACAGGAAAAACTCCTTCATGGTCTCCGGCAGGCTCATGTAGCGCAGCTTGCGCTCCAGCACGGCCTCCACCTCGGGGTTGCCGCGGCTCATGGCGTTGCCCACCACAATGAGGTCGGCGTCCGCAGGGATGTTTTCCGGCTTGTAGCCCTGGAAAATCTGGATACCCTCGCTCTCCAGGAAGGTGGACATGGGAGGGTAGACGTTGGCATCCGTGCCGGTGACGGTGTATCCCATGCGCGCCATGGCAGAGGCCACCGCGCCCATGGCGGTTCCGCATATTCCGAGAAAATGTACCTTCTTCATCTGTAGCAGCGTTCGGAGAGCGCGCAGAGAGTATCCCATTTCTCCACCCTTGGCAAGCTTTTTCCCGGGTACTGCCGCAGGAAGGGGCGACACGCCGCCGCCCGGGGGCGTATCCGGCACACCTCCAGGAAGAAAAACCACGACAAATTTCGCGCAGATTGCGGAAAAGTCTTGACACGGCGCCCGCGCGCGCATACAATACGCGCGTACGAGTTCCGGTCAGATTGATTGGAGCGGGTGTGAACCCGCTCTTTTTTTTCGGCCCGGCAGTCATCCATCCATCATCACCATCAAACAGATACCATCATGGCCACCACAGACATCACCGCCCTCATCGACTACTACGTTCGCGAAAAGGACCTCACCCGCGAGCGCGTCATCCAGGCACTCGAAGCTTCCTTCCTCACCGCGTACTCCAAAATGGTGCCCGGCGCGGAACGCATCCAGAACATCCACGCCGTCATCAACACCCAGAAGGGCACGGTGAAAATCAAGGCGGACATGACCGTGGTGAACGACGACGAGATGCAGGACAGCTTCAACGAGGTGAAGCTGAGCACCGCCAAGCTCATCTCCGCCAAGACCGGCAAGGAATGCCAGCCCGGCGACATCATCTCCGTGAACATCACCCCGCGGGACTTCGGGCGCATTGCCGTGCAGGTGGCGCGCCAGACCATGCAGCAGCGCATCCGCAAGGCGGAGCAGGAAATGCTGGCGGACGTGTTCCGCGACCGCGCGGGCGAGCTGGTGACCGGCACCGTGCGCCGCTACGACAAGGGCGATGTGATAGTGGAGGTGGACAAGTACGAGGGCATCGTACCGCAGCGCCAGCGCATCCCCGGCGAGGACTACAACAGCGGGGACAAGATGCGCTTCTACATTGTGGAGGTGCGCGACGGCGTGCGCGGCAACGAGCTCATCCTCTCCCGCAGCCACCCCAACCTGGTGAAGCGCCTCTTCGAGAACGAGGTGAGCGAAATCGGCGAGGGCCTGGTGAAAATCGTCAACATCGTGCGCGATGCCGGCTACCGCACCAAGCTGGTGGTGCACAGCGACGACCCGAACGTGGACCCGATAGGCGCCTGCGTTGGAATGCGCGGCGCCCGCGTGAAAAACGTGGTGAACGAGCTGAACCGCGAGAAGGTGGACATCCTGGAATACACGGAGGACAAGGGCGCCATGGTGACGGACTCCCTGGCACCCATAGAGCCGGTGAGCGTGCGGGTGGACAAGGAGGCCCGCGTGGTCACCGTGATCGTGGAGGACGACAAGGCCGCAGCCAAGGCCAAGGGCCGCAAGGGGCAGAACGTGCGCCTCACCGCGCGCCTCATCTCCACCCCTGAGGAAAAGTGGGATGTGCGCGTGGAAGCGCACGACGAGCAGGAAAGCACGCGCAGCAGCGCCCGCGAGGGTGCCGCGGCGCTGGTGCAGGTGCTCGGCATCACGGATGAGCTTGCCTCCGCCATGGTGGCAGCGGGTTTCACCACGCTGCAGGGCATTGCCGAATACGTGGAGGAAGGCGACCTGGTGGATGCCCTGGGCATCACCCCGGATGAGGAGAAGGCCATTATCGAGAAGGCCAAGGCCAACTGCTAACACCAACAACCCAACACCAATCACATGCCAGACAAGGAAACAAAGAAAGGCGAAGTGCTCGACCTGCTGGGCGGCAAGAAGCGCAAGAAGGCGGAACCCGCCGCCGAGGAGAAACCCGCGGCCACCAAGAAGCCTGCCGCGGAGAAAAAGCCCGCGGCCCCCAAGAAGGCCGCGCTTGACCTGCTCTCCCGCAAGCCCAAGAAGGCCGCGGAACCTGCATCGGAAGAGAAAAAGCCGGAACCCGCGGCCCCTGCGCCCGCGCAGGTCCCCGAACCGGCCCCCCAGCCCGCACCGGAACCCGCAGCCGATGGCGGCGACGACAAATCGCTCAGCATCAAGGCTCCCATCTCCGTGGCGGATTTGGCCGCGCACATGGGGCTCAAACCCTTCAAGCTGATTGCGGAGCTGCTGCCCATGGGCGTGTTCGCCAACCCCGCCACCACGCTGGACAGCGACCAGGTGGCCGCCCTGTGCGAGAAGCACGGCATCACCTACGAGCGCCAGAAGCGCGAGAAGGGTGCCGGCGTGAAGGCACCCGTGGAGGTCATTGTGGAGCCGGAGGCCAAGCCCGTGGAGGAGGAGCCGGAGGAGGTGCTCAAGCTCCGCACCCCCATCATCACCGTCATGGGCCACGTGGACCACGGCAAGACCTCCCTGCTGGACTACATCCGCCGCACCAAGGTGGTGGCGGGAGAGGCCGGCGGCATCACCCAGCACATCGGCGCCTACACCGTGGAGCACGACGGGCACACGCTCACGTTCATCGACACCCCCGGCCACGCCATCTTCACGGAGATGCGCGCCCGCGGCGCTGACGTGACGGATATCGTGGTGCTGGTGGTGGCGGCCAACGACGGCATCATGCCGCAGACCAAGGAGGCCATCATGCACGCCAAGGCCGCGGAGAAGACCATCATCGTGGCCGTCAACAAGTGCGACCTGCCCGCCGCGGACCCCGTGCGCGTGCGCACCCAGCTGATGGAGGAGGGCCTGGTGCCCACCGATTTCGGCGGTGACGTGGAGTGCGTGGACGTGTCCGCCGCCAAGGGCACGGGCATCAACGACCTGCTGGACCTGCTGTGCCTGCAGGCGGAGGTGCTGGAGCTCAAGGCCAACCCCAAGGCCAACTGCCGCGCCTCCATCATCGAGGCCCGCATGGAACAGGGCAAGGGCAGCTCCGCTACCGTCATTGTGCAGAGCGGCACCCTCAAGGTGGGCATGCCCTTCATCTGCGGCCCCTACGCCGGAAAGGTCAAGACCATGCTGGACGACCAGGGCCAGAAGATCAAGAAGGTCACCCCGGGCATGCCGGCGGAAGTCTCCGGGTTCATCGAGACGCCCAACGTGGGCGACGAGATGGTGGAGATGGACAACGAGCGCAGCGCGCGCAAGCTCTCCGAGGAACGCATGGAGGAGCTGCGCCAGCAGCGCCTCACCGCACCGCGCCGCTCCCGCATGGAGGACCTGCTCGCCATGATGGGCGACTCCAACCAGAAGGCCGTGCTCAAGCTCTACCTCAAGGGCGACGTGCAGGGCTCCGTGGAGGCTATCAAGAAGGCCATCATGGATATCGAGAGCGAGAAGGTGGAGTGCCAGTTCATCGGCGCCGCTGCCGGGCCCATCTCGGAGAGCGATGTGCTGCTGGCCTCCTCCTCCGACGCCGTTATCCTGGGCTTCAACGTGAAGGTGGAGACCAACGCCGTGAAGGCCGTGAAGCGCGAGGGCGTGCAGGTCAAGATCTTCTCCATCGTCTATGAGCTTATCGACCAGGTGAAGGACGCCATGCTCGGCCTGCTGGAACCGGAAACCCGCGAAACTGTTTTGGGTCATGCCGAGATTAAGCAGGTCTTCAAGTTGAACAAAGGCAAGGCTGCGGGGTCTTATGTATCGGACGGCAAGATGCTGCGCACCGCAGAGGCACGCGTGCTGCGTGACGGACAGGTGGTGTTCGACGGCAAGATGTCCACCCTCCGCCGCTTCCAGGACGAAGTGGAGGAGGTGAAGAGCGGCCTCGAATGCGGCATCCGCCTCGCCGAGTACAACGACTACGAGGAGGGCGACGTCATCGAGTGCTACACACTGGAGAAAATCAAGCAAACGCTGTAAATCGCACACGCCATGCCATCACGCCGACTGGAAAGGGTCAACGAGCTGATGAAGCGGGAAATCGGCACCTTCGTGCAGAAGGAGTTCGAATGGCCCGGCACCATCGTATCCATACTGGATGTGGAAATCACGGAAGACCTGAAGGAAGGCCGCGTGTGGGTGGGCGTGGTGGGGCGCATGCACCCGGACCAGGTGCTGGAGAAGCTCAACCGCAACCACGGTGAGATACAGCGCGCCGTGAGCCGGCGGGTGACGCTGCGCAACACACCGCGGCTCACCTTCAAGCATGACAACTCCGCGCAGCGCGGGGTGGCCATGGTGAACCTGCTGGACGACATAGAGCGCAACCTTCCGAAGGCACCGCCCCTGCCGGAGGGAGAGCACGACCCGGAAATCTAACCCCGCCGCAGGCATGGCAGGCAAACTGAAAATCAAGCGCAACGGCGGATGCCTCCCCACGTTGAGTTTGCTGGCCATGCTCCTGTTGGGCGGCGTGCTTGCGTGGCTTTCCCTGGTGGGCTTGCCGGACAGCGCGCTGCGGCGCCTGGAGCGGGAGGCCGCCGCCGCCGGGGTGCCAGTGAAGGTGGGTGCCATCAAGCTCTCGCCGGGCAGCGGGCTGGCGCTCAAGGTGGAGGATGTCTCCCTAGCCGTGCCGCAGGCGGATGCGCCGGACGCCACGCTGAAGGCGCGCAAGGTGAAGGTGCGCTTCTCCCTGATGAACCTTTTGGCGGGCGATTGGATACCCGCAAGCCTGTACATGCGCGCGGCGGAGGCCGCCGTGCCGCTCTCCCGCAACGGGGAGGAAACGCTCACGGCGGTGAACCTGGACATGCAGGGCGCGCACAACGCCCGCGAGGAGAGGTTGGACCTCAGGGCCTCCTCCAACCTGCAGGGCGTAGACCTGGACCTGCACGCCTTCCTGCCGGAGGAAATGCTCACCGCAGAAAGCCAGGCGGAATCCGCCGGACCGCTCGATTTGCCCAAGCTGCTGGCGGAGGCCCGCCCCAAGATGGAGCAGGCCTACCGTGAGATTGGGGCGCAGCACTGGCAGAACGCGCCCTCCCTCTTCCTGGCCGTGGACTGCCTGGACAAGGGTTCCCCGGTGGTGCTCATCTTTGCAAACGTGGAGTCCTACGAATACGGCGGCTACCACTTCCGCGAGATTTCCGTGGATGCCAACTACCATGAGGATATCCTGGTGGTGAACGCCATGCGCTTCCATACGGCGAACCCGGACGCGGAGGTGGAGTTCAAGGGCGGGTACGACATAGGGCACAGGCTGCTGGATTTCCAGTTCAAGAGCAACGCGGCGCTGCTCCTCATGCTGCGCGATGTGCTGGGAGAGGATGCGCCCGCCGCGCTCCGCGCCTTCTCGCACGCGCAGGACACCACGCCCCATATCGAGCTGGAGGGGCAGGCCGAATTCACCGATGATTTCGCCATCAACAGCATCAGCACACGCGGCTCCCTGGAGATTGGCGAATGCGCCTTCAACGACTCCACCATCAACCGCGCCTTCATCTCGTTCTTCTACGACAACGGCAACTTCAACCTCAGCGAGCTGAGCGTCGACTTCCCCGACGGCGGCTTGCGCGCCTCCGGCAGCATCACGCAGGAGCTCGGCCGCGCCCGGGTGGATATCACCATGCCGGAACCCAGCCTGGAGAAGCTGCTGGGCAACCTGTACGGCGAACCCGTCTCCCTGCCGGAGGACATCAAGGCGGAGGGCGTCATCCACCTGGCGGCGGAGACGGACATGAGCACCAAGCCCTTCATTCCCGGCAAAACCCGCCTGGAGGAGATGGTGCCCACGCTGCACAACGTGAAGCTGCTGCTGGAGCCGGAGCGCCTGGCATACGCGGGAACCGCGCTCACCCGCCCTTCCCTGCAACTGAGCGTGAGCGGCACCAACCTGACAATGGAGAGGCCGGAAACCGCAGAGGCGCAGAGCGTGACGGTGGACTTCTCTGCCGAGGCCGTGGAGCATGCGCTCAGCGAGGGCAACACCCTGAAAGTCTTCAAACCCGCGATGCATGCAGAATTCAGCGGCGTGCGCATGCTGCCGGACAATTTTGAGAAAAGCACCGCGGACCACCTGAAGGCCCGTCTGCAGGCGGATTCCGCCACCACGCGCCACGGCACCCTGAACGGCATCTCCCTGGATGCAGACGTGCCGGACATGGCCTGGGACTGGCACCACAGCGCCGTTGGCGGCACCATGGCCATGGCGGTACGCGAAATCGAGGCGGCAGAAGGATTCACCGCCGCCAACCTCGCCATCGCCATCGGAGTGGCGGACTACAAGGAGGGCTCCGCAACCTTGAGCATGGATACAAGGGACAGACACTTCTCCACCAGCATGGGCATACTCCAGGAAACGGAAGACACGGTACTGCTCACCGTAAAGGATGCGGACATACCGCTGGCGGCACTGCAGCCGCTGCTGTTCCCGGACGGCCCGCCCACGGAGGATTTCCTTCTCCCGGAGAAGGTGCTGCTGAACGGCAGGGCCCGGTACAACCTCGACAAGGAAACCCTTTACGCGGGAACCGCGGACCTGCACGTGCCCCAACTGGTGCGCACGCCCCACAAGGTGGCCGCCCTGCGAGGAAAAAACACCACGCTGGACGTGACGCTACACGCCGATTGGAACACCAACGCCGAGGGGCACACCACCTACACCGCCGACACCGTTATCGCGGATTCCACGGGCAAGCTGGACCTGAAGCTGGACGGCGTCCTGGACAGCCGTATCCACATCACCGGCACGTCATCCATCCTGGTGAGCAGCTTCGACAACCTGCTGGACGATGAGGACGCGCACCGCATCATGGCGGACTTCCGCACGCGCGGGGACACCTACACGCGGGCGGAGAACATTGATGCGCTGGTGGACTACTCCAACGGCGTGCGCGTCTCCTGCCACTGCGAGGGCGACGTGGGCAACCTGGAATACATGACCGGCATTCTCCAGCTGGAGAAGGCGGAGGACGGCACCCTCACCGGAAAGGAGGAGGTGCGCACGGACCTGCCGGACAAGGACCCCATCAGCACATTCAAGCACGGCAGCTGCAAGGTGGACGTGGACCTGCTGCTGGATGCGGTGGACGCGGCGGGGGAACCCGTTCCCAACCGCCAGCTCGTCAACCTTTCCGACATCACGCTGGAGTACGACAACCGGCCGTGGCAAAAGCGGCGCGGCTTCACCGGCGGCCCCGCCAGCTCCACCTTCACCTGCTCCAGCATCATCTTTGATTTGGAAATCAACCGCATGGACCTGGAGAACGGCTCCGGCTGCGTGTACCCCGCGTACGCCTTCGGCACGTTCTTCCCCCCGCTGCAGGATTTCATGAAGGACATCATCACGCCGGAGCCCGTGCAGGTGGAAAGCAAGCACTGCGTGTTCCCCATCGCCAAGCGCACCCAGGCACCCATCCTCGGCACCATCCGCGTCTCCGCCAACAAACCCTGCGCCTACCATTTCCTGGGTACAGACCTGCCGGTGGAGCGCTTCTCCTGCTTTGTGGACCTCACGGATGATTTCGTCACCATCGACCGCCTGAACGGCAAGAGCTTCGACGGCGCACTGAACGGAACCGTCAAAATCGGCATCAGCGGGAAACACACCTCCGTGGACGGCTACGTGGCCCTGGATTGCGCGGACCTGCAGAAAATCGGCAAAGCCTACGATATCGAGCTCAACAACGCCAACTGCCGCGGCAACATACGCTTCCGGGCACCCTCCGCGGAATTGAAGGCCCTGCAGGCGTACGGCGAGGCCTCAATCAAAGACGCCGACCTCATGCAGCTGAGCATCTTCTCGCCCATCAGCGATTTCATCTCGGACATTCCCGGGCACATCTTCAAGATGAAGGACAGCGTGACCGGGCAGAAGACACCCGACGAACCGGGGGTCATGCGCCGCGCCGCCACTGCCGTCTTCTCATCTCCCAAGAAAATCATCAAGGGCATAGGCGACACCGCCCAGAAGGTGCCCTTCGTGAACCACTTCATCGCGTACGACATACAAGACGCCTACCTCTCCTACACCATCAAGGACGGCCACATGCGCTCCCGCACCATGAAGGCCATGGGCGCCAACCTCACCGTGCGGGCAAACGTGGACCTGGACCTGGACACCCTGGCCATCACCGGCGACATGTGGCCGGATCTCTCCAGCGTGCCCGCCCTGGTGCTCAGGCCCCTCACCTTCCTCTCCCGCTTCATCGTGGATATCCACCTGGGCGGCACGCTCAAGGACCTGAAATGGAACTTCGGCCTGAAGGAGAGGAAGAAGAATGGAGAAACCGGGCAAACGCCCCCAACGCAGACAAAGCCGTGATTCCGCCCTTCCCCAGCATGCTGGCGCACAGCCCGGAGGCAACCGTTGCGTGGACAACGGCCGCGCTCGCCCTATGCCTTGCCGTTGGCTGCGTGTTGGCCGTGCATTCGCTGATGCACACGCGCTCCACCCAAGGTGCCGTGGCGTGGATCATCTGCTTGGTCACCATACCCGTGGTTGCCGTTCCGCTCTACCTGTTATTCGGCATGCGGAGCATCGACCGCAGGACAAAGCGCGAGATGGCGGCGTGCGGCGCGGATGCGCTCCAGCCGCTCATGGAGCCGTTCCTGGTGGAAGGGAACGCCGTCGGCCGCACCCTGTGGCGCTGCTGCGGTTGCGCCCCCTGCTCCGGCAACGCGGTGGAGCTGCTGCGCGACGGAAACGACACCTACCCGGAGCTGGAGAGGGCCATCCGCGCGGCCAGGCGCTTTGTGATGGTGGAGTTCTACATCATCCGCAGCGACAAGGTGGGCGACAAGCTGCGGGATTTGCTCATGGAGCGCGCGCGGGCCGGGCTGGACGTGTACGTCATCTATGATGAGATAGGCTCCATGAAACTGCCGCAGGGCTACCTGGGAGAGCTGCGGCAAGCCGGGGTGAAGGTGGCACCCTTCAACGGGCACCGCTTCTGGCTTTCCTCCATCCTGCGCGTCAATTTCCGCAACCACCGCAAGCTCGTGGTGGTGGACGGCGAGCTCGCGTACATGGGCAGCCTGAACATCGGCCTGGAATACTGGCGCTACAAGAAGCCGCGAAAGCGCAACGAATACTGGCGGGACACCTTCATCAGCCTCCAGGGTCCCGCCGTCTGCCAGACCATGCAGAGCTTCATGCGCGACTGGTACCGCGCCACCGGGGAAAACATCGGCCCCAAGGTGCAGGTGCAGCCGTCGGCGGCGGGCGCGCAGACATGCCAGCTCATCCCCTCCTCGCCGAACGACGGTGCCACGAGCCACTGGCACATGCTGGTGCAGGAGCTGGCGGCGCAGGCACGCGAGCGCCTGTGGCTCACCACGCCGTACTTTGTGCCCACGGAGGCGCTGTACTCCGCGCTGCAGGGGGCGGCCCTGCGCGGGGTGGACGTGCGCATCCTAGTGCCGCAGAAGAGCGACAACAAGATGGCGGACCTGGCGCGGCTCACATTCCAGCACGGCCTGGTGTCCCGCGGCGTGAAGATGCTGGCCTACACGCCGGGCGTGCTGCATGAAAAGGTCACCCTGATGGACCGCGAGCTGTGCAGCATAGGCTCCGCCAACATGGACGAGCGCTCCCTGCGCCTCAATTTCGAGCTGACCATGCTGCTGGAGGGGCGTGAGATGAACGCGCGCGTGGCCGCCATGCTGGAGGAAGACATGAGCCGGTGCGTGGAGCTCAAGGCGGATGCCTGTGAGAAATCCAGCTGGCCGGTGCGCGTGGCTGCGCGCGTGTTCCGCCTGTTCTCCCCCGTGCTGTAGCGGCGAATCAGTAGTTGCGCGGCAGGCGGGGCCCCAGGCCCGTGAAGATTTCCCAGACGATGGTGCCTGCGCGCTCCGCCACCTCCGTCACGGGGATGTGCGGGCCGATGAGCTCCACGGCATCGCCGGGGGCGGCCTCCGGCACCTCCGTTACATCCGCCATGATCTGGTCCATGGTCACGCGGCCCAGCATGGGGCAGTAGCGCCCGCGGATATATACGCGCGCTCCGGTGCCGGAGAGACAGCGGCTCCAGCCGTCTGCATACCCGATTCCGATGGTGGCCACGCGTGTGGGGCGTGTGGTGACGTAGGTTCTGCCGTATGCCACGCCGTGGCCGGCGGGGAGTTCGCGGATGAGCGAGATGCGGGAGGAAAGGCGCAGGGTGGGGCGCAGCACGCCATCGTAGATGGAGGCCATGGGGGCCACGCCGTAGAGCAGCAGGCCGGGGCGCGCCAGGTTGGCGGCGGGCACCTCGTAGCCCAGTTCGCCGGCGCTGGCGGCTATATGGCGGTAGCGCAGGTCGAAGTGCCGCGAGAGCTCCTGCACGCAATCCGTGAACACACCGATTTCGTCCTGGGTGAACGGCACGTCCTCGTCCGCCGCGGGGAAATGGGACATCACGCCCTCCACGTCCAGGTTGGGCAGCGCGGCGATCTGCGGGGCCACCCCGCCGAGTTCCGCGGGGAGGAATCCCTCCCGCCCCATTCCGGTGTCCACGGCGATGTGCACGGTGAACCGGCGGTTGCACAGGGCAGCCAGGCTTTGGAAGTGCTGAGCCTCCTCCATGGTGGAGATGGTGCAGCACCACCCCTGCTCCACAATCTCCGCGCGCTCGTCCGGGATGGTGGGGCCCAGGATAAAGGGCTTGGTGCGCAGGTTTGCCAGGGTGATGCGGCGGGCCTCCCCGGCGTTCGCCACGCCGAAGTACGCAATGCCGTCGGCATCCAGCCTGCGGGCCACGGGTTCCAGGCCGTGGCCGTACGCGCCGGCCTTGATGACGGGCATGAGCGCGGTGTCCGGCAGGGCCTGGCGTGCAATGTCCAGGTTGTGGGCGATGGCCTCCAGGTCCACATCCACCCAGGCGCGCGGTGAACTCTCGTGGTTCATGGCTCCATTCTACACCATGCCCGGCATTTCGCAAGCCCGCATTGCGGCACGCGCAGCGGGTCAGCGCATATCCAGCACGGGCACCAGCAGCGGCTCATCCGGCCCGGTGTAGCGGGAGAGCGGGCGGAAGAGCGCGTTGTCCTCCAGCTGCTCCAGGATTTGCGCCACCCAGCCCGCGCAGCGGGCGATGGCGAACACGGTGGTGAACATGCGCGTAGGGATTCCCAGGCTGTAGTACACCGTGGCGGAATAGAAATCCACGTTCGCGTTCAGCCCCTTGCGGGCGCGCATGATCTTGGCAATCATGTCGCTCATGCGTATCCACTTGGGCTCGCCCATGGTCTGGGTGAGGCGGATGGCGATGCGGCGCAGCTGCGGCGCGCGGGGGTCCAGCGTCTTGTACACGCGGTGTCCCATGCCGAATATCTTCTCGTGGCGCGCCAGCTTCTCGTTGATGTAGGCCTCCACGTTCTCCTCGTCGCCAATCTCCTTGAGCATCTCGATAACCGCCTCGTTGGCGCCGCCGTGCAGCGGCCCCTTCAGCGTGCCGATGGCCGTGGTGATGGAGGAGTACATGTCCGACAGCGTGGAGGCGGTGACGCGGGAAGCGAAGGTGGAGGCGCTCATGCCGTGGTCTGCGTGCAGGATGTAGGCCACATCCAGGATGTGCGCCTCCGCGGGATCGGGCTCCTTGCCCTTGAGCAGCCAGAGGAAGTGCTCCGCCTCGCCCAGGTCCGTGCGGATGGGCGGCAGGTCCAGCCCCTGGCAGATGCGGTAGTAGTACGCCGCCATCACCGGCAGCTTGGCTATCAGTGAAAGCCCGATCTCCTTCATCTGGCTCGGGTCCTTCGTGCGGTCGTCGTACATGCCCAGCATGGAGACGGCGGTGCGCAGCGCGCTCATGGGGCGCGCGGTCTTGGTGGCCGTCTTGAAAAAGTCCAGGATGGGCTGGGGCAGCTCGCGGTCGTGGCGCAGGCGCTGCTGCAGCCCCTCCAGCTCCTCGCGGTTGGGCAGGCGCTTGTTGAGCAGCAGGTAGATGATTTCCGTGTAGCTGCAGAGGTCCACCAGGTCCTCGATCTCGTAGCCGCAGTACAGCAGGCGCCCTTCCTCGCCGCGCACGTCGCTCAGCCCGGTCTCGTTGGCGACCACGCCCTTCAGGCCCTTCTTGAAGACGGGTTCCTCCATCGGTTTCTCACTCATCGGTCATGCAAGGGGCTAGCGTTCACAGATCGCCGTACCAGGCGTCCTCCAGCTCCCCGAACCGGGTGAGCTGAATCTCCGGGCGGGCCTCCACCCAGGCCTTCACGGCGGCGCGCTGCGCCTCGCTGGTCTGCGTGGGGTCGGCCGCATGCACTGCTATGTTGCAGCCGGTGTTCTGCAGGAGCCCGGAGCACACCAGGCCGTTGGGCTCCAGGCACTCCTTGTCGAACGCGCGAATCATCTGCTCGCACTCGGGGGAATCCACATCGCCCTTGTACTCAAAAGAAAACTCGAAGCAGAGCTCTTGGAACTCGCCCACGCGGTATTTCTTGCGAAGTCGCTTTTTCATGACGCGCGTACGTTACTCAATCACTTCGGTTTTGTCAACTAAAAAATCGAGCAGCACGCGCGCGGCGATGCGGCGATGCCGGCGTTTTCGCCTTGCACGCGGAGCGGGAGGCGGCTATAATGGCGGGGAGTCATGAAAACGCGAATCACACTGATGATGGCGGCTGCCGCCCTGCTCTGCTCCTGCACGCAGGCGGACTGGGACGAGATAAGCAACCGCATGAAGTTCCCGTCTTCCGTGGAATCGGCGCACGTGGCATCCTGACCCCACCCCACTGCCTTATGAGCGAATCCCTTTACAGCCGCGTGGCCGGACAGCCCGTCAGCAGCTTCGATATCACGCTGCGCCCGCCCGCATTCAGCGAGTTCTGCGGGCAGGAGAAGGTGAAGGAGCGCCTGCTGCTGATGGTGGAGGCCGCCAAGCTGCGCGACGACGTGCTGGACCACGTGCTGCTCAGCGGCCCTCCGGGGCTGGGCAAGACCACGCTGGCCAACATCATTGCCAACGCCGTGGGCCACAAGCTGCACACCACCAGCGGGCCCCAAATCGAGAAGGCGGGCGACCTCGCCGGCATCCTCACCAACATCGAGAAGGGCGATGTGCTCTTCATCGACGAGATTCACCGCCTGCACCCCGCGATTGAGGAGTACCTGTACCCCGCCATGGAGGATTTCCGGCTGGACATCATCATCGACCAGGGGCCGAACGCGCGCTCCATCCAGCTCAACCTGCCGAAGTTCACGCTGGTGGGCGCCACCACGCGCGCCGGCATGCTCACCGGGCCGCTCCGCTCACGTTTCGGCCTGGTCAACCGCCTGGACTATTACTCCGCGGACGAGTTGTGCCAAATCCTGCAGCGCTCCGCAGGGCTGCTGGACATCGACCTGGCGCCGGAGGGCGCCATGGCCATCGCGCGGAGGTCGCGCGGTACCCCCCGCGTGGCCAACACGCTGCTGCGCTGGGTGCGCGACTACGCCCAGGTGCGCGCGGACGGCCGCATCACGGACGACGTGGCACAGGCGGCGCTGAGCATGCTGGACATCGACGACGACGGGCTCGATGAAATGGACAAGCGCCTGTTGGAGACGATGGTGTACAAGTTCAACGGCGGTCCGGTGGGGCTGTCGTCCCTGGCGGTGGCGGTGGGAGAGGACGAATCCACCATCGAGGACGTGCACGAGCCGTTCCTCATCATGCAGGGCTACATCAAGCGCACGCCGCGCGGCAGGGAGGCCCTGCCCTCCGCCTACGCCAAGATCGGCGCCACGCTCACCCGCAACGGACAGGCCGAGCTACCCCTCTAACGACCATGAAAAAACTGTTTATCCTGATAGCGGCGCTCTGCGCGCTGGCGATGCTGCCGAGCTGCGTGCAGCAGCGCCTGCGCGCCCAGGCCAGGGAATCCCGGGTGGTGGTGCTGGATATCGGCCACTACTACCACCCGCAGCGCGGCGGTCAGGGCGCCCGCACGCCGGACGCCCGCTACGGCAACATCGAGGAATGCGAGTTCTGGTACAAGTACGCCATCCACACCAAACGCGTGATTGAGCAGGCCGGCTACACCTGCCGCATCTGCAACCGCGGCGCCGCACCCGCCAATCCCGCGCTGGCCGCCTACGGCCGCCGCGCAGGCGTGCACCAGATCAACACGCCGGAGGTCACCGGCGTCTACCGCTCCAAGTACCACCCGGAGCGCATGGCCGTCGGCATCCTCAGCGCCGACTACGGAATCGACCAGAAGCCCGGCTGCATCGTCTTCCTCCACCACAACAGCAACTCCGACAACTGGCAGGTCTACAACAACGGCGCCATCTACTGCAACGAGTGCGGCACCAGGCTCGCCTCCGCCGTGGCGCAGGAAATCACACGCTCCATCTACGGCGGCGGCATGAACAACAACGGCGTGCCCTGCGGCGTCATCATCCGCAACAACGGCCACCGCGGCGGCGGCGACTGGCTCAACACCTGCAACGAGCACTGTGTGCCCGCCGCCATCACGGAGGCAGCCTTCCTCTCCAACCCCGACCACGCCAAGTTCCTCGGCAACGATGCCAACGCCGTGCGCTACGCCCAGGCCATCGGCCGCGGCATCGTGAAATTCATGCAATCCCGCTGAGCGTTGGCGCGTATCCACCCCGTGATTCAACTTGACTCGCCACCGCGGGCTGGCCTACAATGGCTTCATGGAAAACTCACAGTTAGAACTCCATGAGGGAGAGAGCCTGGTCTGGTCGGGCAAGCCTGGGAAAACCTCCGTTCCCGTTGCAACTTGCATCGGAGTCTGGGTCCTGGGAGCCGTTCTTCTCACGGCAGCCGTGGCACCCGCGCTTGCGGGGGACTGCGAATGGATGAAAGAGATTCCGCAGGACCTCTTGGAGTTCCTCTCAAGCTCCTTGGCCAAAACCGTTTTCTGTGTCCTGGCTGCCGGCTTCTTCCTCTACCCATTCATCATCAGGTTCGTGTTGGCAGGCAAGACGTACACCGTCACATCGCAGAGGGTGGTCGACGACGACACATCCTACTGGTACAGGGATTTGCGCCATGTATCGATATCACACCGGGCGGACTCCCTCTGCGATTTGATTCTCACCGGGAGAGCCGCCGATGAAAGTGCGGACGCTGTATCCCGCATCAAGCTCATGTACCTGCCGCAGGATGCGGCCGAATACGTTTGTGAACATTACAAGGGGCAGCAACAATGAGCACTCCCAACCATCAGCACGACGGCTCGCTGTACAGCGCCACGGACGAGGAGCTTTTCCGCCAGCAGCAGGAGTGCCTGGAGCTGATGTATGATTTCAACCACACGCGCCCGAAGGAGACGTCGCGGCGGGCGGAGCTGCTGCGGCGGATGCTCGCGGAGATTGGCGAAGGCAGCATGATCGAGCCGCCCATGAAAGCCAACTGGGGCGGGCGTTTCCTGCACCTCGGCAGCCATGTGTACATCAACCACGGGCTCTCCCTGGTGGACGACACCCACATCTACATCGGCGACTGCACCAAGCTGGGGCCGAACGTCACCCTCGCCACGGCGGGCCATCCCATCCTGCCGGAGCTGCGCGGGGAACACGCCATGCAGTACAACCTGCCCATCCGCATCGGCAAGAACTGCTGGCTGGGCGCCAACGTGTGCGTGCTGCCCGGCGTCAGCATCGGCGACAACTCGGTCATCGGCGCGGGTAGCGTGGTCACGCGGGACATCCCCGCCAACGTGGTGGCCGCGGGCGTTCCCTGCCGCATCCTCCGCCCCATCGGCGAGCGCGACCGCCAATTCTACCACGCCGACCGCCCCATCAACCCGGATTCCAGCCGCTAGGCAGGGCACGCGGCTATAATTGGCCTACCATCGTAATCGACTATAAAAAACGCGCGGCCCCTTGCGGAACCGCGCGTCCTTTCGTCGAACAATCAAACTACAACAAACAACAAATATGAAAAATCAGTAGGCGAACACGCGCTGGGCGGAGGTGTTGGCGGGGGATTCGAAATCAGCGGTCCAGCCCTTGTTCATGCTGCTGGTGTAACCGTTGGATTCATCGGCGCCGCCCTGGGCCATGAATTCGTCATCCGCGGCATCCTGCTTGGGGGTGCGGAGCACGCGGACGCAGGTGCAGGAATCCAGATCGGAGCGCAGGGAGGGCGCGAGGGAGGCGAGGCTGGTCTCGAACCGGTTGTGGCGGTGGGTGGAGGCGATGCCGTTCTCCTGGGTGTCCGGAACGGAGAAGAACCCGAGTGCGAGGGCACCGATACCTAGGGCGGAGGTGCCGAAGGCAATCTTGCCCATGCCGAAGTTCTGGAGTGCTTGAAGGACGTGGTCCAGAGCGCGGCGGTGGGCGGGGGTGCAGACGATCTCCTGGGTGACCCTCTCATGGAAGTTGTAGAGGAAGCGCTCCTCGAAATCAGCCTCCGGGGTGGCCTGCACCCGCATGGTTGCCAAAATGGCCACCAAAGTCTCCTCTTGCACGTCTAACCTGTTACCGTTCATAAATGCCCTTCAAGCTTTGCTTATGTAGTGTAGACACATCCTAACAATTATCCGTTCAAAAATCATGAAGATTTTTCGACATTTTTACAACTCGTTGATTTTTCGACATCGTTTTGCGCCATAGAATGGGGTGAGAGGAGGTTTTGGGCCTCATCGGCAACCCATTGGGCGATAATGCGGGCGCCGAGCTCAATCTCGCGGGCGCGCCCCTGCAGGGACTCCTCCGCCATGGCCTGCATGGCGTCCATATCGTAGAGGTGGACATCCGGCACCAGCGCGCAGGCTGGGTCCACGTTGCGCGGCACCGAGAGGTCGATGAGGAAGAGCGGGCGCTTGCGCTGCGGCTGCACGCGCTCCAGCAGCGCGGGGGAGACCACGTAGGCGGGCGATGCGGTGGAGACGATGACGATGTCGATGTTCTCCAGATAGGGAATCCAATCCGCGAAACGGATGACGGAGCCGCCGACCTGCTCCGCAAGGGCGACGGCGCGGTCGTACGAGCGGTTGGCGACGAAGATGTGTTCCGCGCCGCGCGAGGCGAGGCTCTTGGCGGTGGAGCGCGCGACTTCGCCCGCGCCGACGATGAGGACGCGGCTTCCGGCGAGGTTGCCGAGGATTTCACGGGCCATCTGGACGGCGGCGGCGCCCACGGAGGTGGGGCCGGAGGTGATGCGGGTGGAGGAGCGCACGCGCTTGCCGACGGTGAAGATGTGCTGGAAGGTGCGGTTGGCGAAGGAGGCGGTGGTTCCGGTCTCCTGCGCGGCGCGGTAGGCGTCCTTCAACTGGCCGAAGATTTCCGTCTCTCCCACCACCATGGAATCCATGCCGGCGGCCACGGTGGCGAGGTGCTGCAGGGCATCGGCGTCCGCATGGGTGTAGAAGCAGTCAGCGGCGGCGGCATCAGCGCCCAACAGGTGGGCCAGCACGGCGCGCGCGGCGTCCTGCGGCTCCGCGCTCCACAGGTAGATTTCTGTGCGGTTGCAGGTGGAGAGCAGCACGCACTCCTGCACGGCGGGCAGCGCGGCAATGGCGCGATTGGCGTCCGCCAACCTACCCTTGAGCACGGCGAAGCGCTCGCGCACGGGCACGGGTGCCGTGCGGAAGTTCACGCCCAGGCAGAGCATGTGCGGCGCTGGGGCGGGGGCGGTCATGCCTTGGACAAGGAGAGGATGGCCTGCACCAGGCTGGGAATGTCGTGTTCAGCGGCCTCCGCATGCGGCTTGAGTCCGTACTCCGCGAGGGTGGCGGTGGTGACGGGGCCGATGCTGACGATGCGGCAGCCCTTGGGCAGCGGGAGGTTGAGGGCCATGAAGTGCCGCACGGTGCTGGAGCTGGTGAAGGTGATGATGTCCGCGCCCTCCGCGGCCAGGCGCTCGCGTGCTCCGGTGGGGTCGTCCGTCTCCGGCACGGTGTTGTAGGCGCAGCACTCGTCCACGATGGCCTGTCGCTTCATGAGCTCCTTGTAGATGAGGTCGCGCCCCTGCTCGGAATGCACCCAGAGCATGGTGGAGTTGGCCACGCCGCCGAAGTCGTCGGCCTTGCGGTCGAACTCCGCAATGAGCTCCTCCGCCACGGCCTTCTTGGGCATCACGTCCACCATGAGGCCGACCTTGCGGAGCTCCGCCGCGGTGCCGGGGCCGACCGCCGCGATGCGCGCGCCGCCGATTTCGCGGATGTCCTCGTACACGGCGAAGAAGGCGCGGAAGAAGCGCTGCACGCCGTTCGGGCTGGAGAAAATGAGCCAGTCGTAGTGCGGGGCGTCCACCACGGCCTCCGCGAAGTCCTGCCTATTGGTGGGATCGGTGATGCGGATGGTGGGCAGCTCCAAAATGTCCGCTCCAAGGGAACGGAGCTGAGCGGAGAGCGCGCTGGCCTGCTCCCGCGTGCGCGTGATGACGATGCGCCTGCCCGCCAGCGGCAGGCGGCTGCGCCAATCCAGCTGCGGGGCGAGGGAGACGACCTCGCCGATGACCACGACGGCGGGGGATGAGATGCCGGCCTTGTCCACGGCGGCGGCCAGGGTGCCCACGGTGGCGGAAACGCTGCGCTGGCGGCCCGTGGCGGCCCATTGTATGGCGGCGGCGGGGGTGTCGGCGGGCTGCCCGGCCTTGACGAGCGCGGCGAGGGTTTCCTTCAAGCGCGCCATGCCCATGAGCATGACCTTGGTGCCCTGCACCGCCGCGATTCCGGGGATATCCAGCGGTTCATCGGAATCCGCGCCCTTGTGTCCGGTGAAGACGGTGAACTGGGAGCAGCAGTCGCGGTGGGTGACGGGGATGCCCGCACACGCCGGGCCCGCAATGGCGGATGAAACGCCCGGCACCACCTCGAACGGCACCTTGGCCGCATGGAGGGCCTGCGCCTCCTCGCCGCCGCGGCCGAACACATAGGGGTCGCCGCCCTTCAGGCGCACGGTGAGCGCGTGCTTGCCCGCGCACTTCACAAGAAGGCGGCAGATGTCCTCCTGCGGCATGGCGTGCTTCCCCGCGCGCTTGCCTACGTACACGCGCTCGCACTGCGGCTGGGCCCAGGCAAGCATTTCCGGCGAGGAAAGGGCGTCGTACACCAGGCAGTCGGCCTCTTCAATGAGGTTGCGCCCGCGCAGGGTGATGAGCTCGGGGTCGCCGGGGCCGGCACCAACCAGGGCCACGCGTCCGATGATTTTTTTTGCTGGCATGGGACGAGAAAAATCAGTTTTGGCCTGAAATGGCGGAGGCTCCGCCGCTCACGGCGGGGGCGGCGGGCTGCACGGTCTCCTGCACGGGGGCTGGAGCGTTGCCGATGGTGGCGCTACCCGTCCCGGCGGCGCGGGTGACGCGCGGCACCAGGCGCCCCGTGGGCACGTTCTGCGGGGTGGGGATGGCCGGGGCGGCCGCGGTGGCGGCAGGCGTGGGTGCAGCTGCGGGCGCAGGGGCAGCCGCGGGTGCTGCGGCAGTGCTGCCGTAGGCTGCGGCGTGGTTCGCCAGGGCCATCAGCTCTGATACGGTCACCAGCTTGAACCCGCGCGCCTGCAGGCCGGTGACGATGCCCTCCAGCGCGGCAAGCGTGGAGGCGTGGATGTCATGCACCAGGATGATGGAGCCGGGGCGCGCGTTGCCCACGGCACGGGAGATCACCACATCCACGCCGGGGTGCTGCCAGTCGCGCGTGTCCACATCCCAGAGCACGGAGGTGAGGCCGTAGTTCTCGAACATGGAGTTGACGATGGAGGAATTGGTGGCGCCGTAGGGCGGGCGGATGAGGCGGGGAGCCTGGCCAGTGGCGGCGGAGATGGCATCGATGCTGCGGGAGACCTCGCTGTTGATGCGCTCGGCGCTGCTGCCGGTCATCTTGATGTGGCTCCAGGTGTGGACGCCGATTTCATTTCCCTCCGAAACGGCGCGGGAGAGGATGCCGGAGTTGTGGTTCACGCTCTCGCCCACCACGAAGAAGGTGCCGTGCGCCCCGTGGTTGCGCAGGATATCCAGCACGCGCGGCGTGTTGGCCGCGCTGGGGCCGTCGTCGAACGTGAGGGCCACGTAGTTGCCGGGTACGGCCAGGCGCGAGATGCGGCGTCCCGGGGGCGTGGCGGGCATCGGCGGCTCCGTGGCCGTGGTGTCGGTGGGCTTGGCGGTGGTGGTGGAAGGCTTGCCGGGAACGGCGGGGGTGTCCTGCGGGTGCAGGCCGGGGATTTTCGTTTCGTCCTGGTGGGTGCAGGAAACAACCGCCAGCAGGGTGGCGGCAAGGGCGAGCGCGCGGGGGGAATGCAGAGCTTTCATCGTTGCGGAAAGCCTACCAGACACCCGCGGATTTTGCAAACCCATTCTGGGTCAACATGAGCTTGAAACACGGGTTGCGGCATGGTAGAATGGCGGCATGGAGATAACGCTTGAAAGCCCGCTGGACATGCATTTGCACCTGCGCGACGGCGAGATGCTGAGGCTCACGGCACCGCTGTCGGCGGCGTTTGCGGGAGCGGTGGTGATGCCGAACCTGCTTCCTCCGGTGACCACGCCGCAAATGATGCAGGCGTACGCGGAGCGGGTGCGGGCGGCGCTGGAGGGCGCGACGTTCACGCCGTACATGACCCTGTTCTTCACGGCGCTGGACGAAGCGGCGCTGGCGGCGGCCAAGGGCACGCCGGGGTTCTTCGGCCTCAAGCTCTATCCCGCCGGAATCACCACCAACAGCGAGGGCGGCGTGGCCAACCTCCAGGAGGCCGACCGCACGCTGCACCTCATGGAGGAGATGGGCATCCCCCTGCTGGTGCATGGGGAGAGCCACGGTTTCGTGATGGACCGCGAACAGGAGTTCCTGGCCGTGTACCGCGATTTGGCCACACGCTTTCCCAAGCTCACCATCAGCATGGAGCACATCACCACCGCAGCCGCGGTGCGGCTGCTCGATGAATTCCCGAACCTCTGCGCCACCGTGACGCTGCAGCACCTGCTCATCACGCTGGACGATGTGGCGGGCGGCGCGCTGCAGCCGCATTTGTTCTGCAAGCCCATCGCCAAGCGCCCGGAGGACCGGGAGGCCCTGCTCTCCGCGGTTCTGGGCGGCCACGGGCGCATCATGTTCGGCAGCGATTCCGCGCCGCACCCGCGCCACAGGAAGGAATCCTGCGGCTGCGCGGCGGGCGTGTTCACCGCGCCGCTCGCCCTGCCCAGGCTGGCGGAGCTGTTTGCGACCCACGGCGCGCTGGACAAGCTGCAAGGGTTCGTCTCCGGCAACGCGCGCCGTATCTACGGCCTGAAGCCCGTGGAGAAGAAGGTGACGCTGCACAATGTACCCATGCAGGTACCCGCCGCCTACCGCGGGTACGGCGAGACCGTGGTGCCGATGTACGCCGGGCAGGAGATCGGCTGGAGCGTGAAGTGAGCCATGGAGCCTGCGCCCATACCGAGTGCCGACGAGCTGCGCGCGCTGCTGGCGGAGATAGCCGCCATGCACATGCCCTACGGCATGTACGGCCCCAAGAAGTACCCGACCAAGGGCTGCCCGCTCATGGATTTGCCCACGGAGTACCTGGACTGGTTCTGGCAGCACGGCTGGCCCAAGGGCAAGCTCGGACAACTGATGGAGCAGACCCTGCTCATCAAGAACAGCGGGCTGGACAGTTTGTTCGAGCCTTTCCGCGCAGCCAACGGAGGGCGCCGCAAGTTCCCGCGCAAATGATTTTCCCCTTTCTCCCATGAACAAGTTGACATCCATCTTCCTGGCCGCGCGCCCCAAAACCCTGCCCGCAGGACTGGTGGCGGTGTGGGCCGGCTGCCTCATCGTCTGGAAGTTCGAGCACTACATGCCGTCGCTAGGCATCTCGCTCAACTGGACGCTCGCCGTCTTCACCGCACTGAGCTGCATGTGCCTCCAGATTGCCAGCAACATCTTCAACGACGCCATCGACACCCTTAAGCACGCCGACACCGAGAAGCGGCAGGGCCCGCGCCGCATCACCGCCAGCGGGGATTTCTCGCCGCGCACGGTGCTGATTATCGGGGCGTGCTTCCTGGCGGCGGCGGCGGGGTTCGCCATCCCGCTCATCTACCAGCAGGGCCCGGCCGTCATCGCCATCGGGCTGCCGTGCATGGCGGCATCGTATTGCTACACGGGTGGACCGTACCCGCTCTCTTACCACGGGCTGGGCGAGCTTTGCGTGCTGGTGTTCTTCGGGCTGGTGGCCGTGGCGGGCACCGTATTCGTGCAAATCGGCTGGATTCCGGAATGGGCGCCCGTGTACCGCTGCGCCTTCATCGTCGGCGTGCAGTGCGGCATCCTCTCCTGCCTGCTCATCGAGGTCAACAACATACGCGACCGCGTGGAGGACGCCTCCACAGGAAAGCGCACCCTCGCCGTGCGCCTGGGCGACAGCCGCGCCCGCGGACTCGCGCTCGCCTTCCTCATCCTGCCCTACGCCACCATCCGCTGGACCGGCATGTTCCTGCCGGGCTTCCATTGGAACATCTGCTGGCTCGCCGCCATCATCGTGGGCGGCGTCATCCTGCTCAAGCTCCACACCACCCCCGCCAACAAGAAGATGAACGTCATGCTCGGCCTGGCATCCCTCCACGCCATGCTCTTCCTGCTGGCTTTGAGCATGTAAGCTTGGACCATTACCATCCCATAAAAACGCTCGGAGAGATGCAACCCTTGGCGCTCATACGCCCCGCCATTCGGCGGGACTCTCTACCGAACAAATCAACGTGGTCAATCCCCACCCTCCCGGATGGGGCTAACTTTGAGTCGCCATCGGAATGGCTCCCAGTTAGCCGCGCCTTTCGGCGCGGATGATTTCAAGTTTCATCTGGCAGGATGCCAGATGAAACATTTTGCCACGCGCCGATAGGCGCGCTCTATGTTGAGCCATTCCGATGGCGATACAAAGTTAGCCCAGGCCGGAAGGCCTGGGGGCAACCACGATAGACGTTTCGGCACAGAGTCCCGCCGCTCCGCGGCGGGGCGGATGAGCGCCAACGCATGCATACCAACCACGCTCGTTACCTCCAACCATTGCACCCTCCCTATAGGTGACATGCAACCGGATTCCCCAGATTTCCGATTTCCCGTACCCCTATCCAGCAACCATGCGGGTTAGTGCGCCTCTATCGAGGCGTTATGGTATGACAATGAGTTTGGTCCTTGGATAGGTGATCCAATGGCAGGGTCACCACTTGCCGATGGGGCGGTTGAGGGGTACGGAATCCTCCGCCTTGAGGTCTTGGTGGGCGTCCAGGAAAGCCTGGGGATTGAAGGAATCCACCACCTTGTCCACTAGCTGCTGGCACTGGCGGGCCAGCTGGGGCTTGATATCCACGATGGCCTGGCCGGTTTGGGGATAGCGGGCGGGCAGGCCCACGGGGGATTTCTTGAGCAGCACCTTGTAGAAGGTGCAGGCGTTCAGGTACACGCCGATGAGGTTGGGGTGGGAGCCGTCGCGCTCGTAGAGCGTGGTGCCGGGGTAGAGGCGGTTCCACTCGCGCCACACCTCGCCACAGGGCACCAGGGTCACGCCGTCGCGCAGGGCGGCCTGGCAGTAGATGGCGGTGGTCTTGTCCTGCGCGGCCATGTCCGGGCGGTTGGTTCCGTTGATGCAGCGTGCCCAGGTCATGAAGTACACGGGGGTGGCGTTGGCGGCGGTTACCAGCTTTTTCCACTTGGCGGTGTAGGCGAGGGTCCAGTCCGGGCGCAGGGAGGGCACCAGGCTCTGGTCCTGCAGCACCACGTAGGTGAACTTGCCCTCCGCCACCTTCTTCTTGGCGGGCTCGAACTGGGGCAGCTCAAAGAAATCCACCAGGGCGCAGGAGCCCTCCGTGAAGGAATCCACGCCCACCTTTTGCCTGGCGGCCTTGCACAGGGAGTCGAACACCTTGGGCAGGTCGTTCACGTAGGTGTAGCTGTTGCCGATGAAGAGGACGCTCTGGTCCACCTTCTGGTAATTCTCCGGCGGACCCTCCACGGCATGGAGCATGCCGAGGGAGCAGAGTGCTGCGATGAGGATGGATTTCATGGCTGGCGGGGTGTGCGGGGGTTAGTAGCTTCTGGCCCAGAGCACGCGGCGCGTGGTGGGGCGCCCGGTGAGGATGCAGGGGGCTTCCGGGCCCACGCCCATCTCTCCCTGCGGGATGCAGCGGATGGAGATGCGCACGCTCTTGGCGAGCTCCTCCTCCTGCTCCGGGGAACCGTCCCATGGGCAGAGCAGCCAGTCGGCGTCGCCCTCGCCGGCGAAGTTTTCCTTCAGCTCGTCCAGGCTGTTGCAGGGGCGGATGTGGCTGTCGCGGAACTCGCGCTGGCGCTTGAGCAGCGCGTTCTGGATGTCCTCCAGCAGCTGCACCGCGCCGTCCACAAACTCGGTTTCCG
>JAKSOU010000140.1 GCA_024405435.1 Akkermansia sp.
CCACGCCCATGCGGCGGAAGTTGGCCTGCACCTCCTTGGCCTCGTCCTTGCGCAGAAGGCCGTTGTCCACAAAGATGCAGCGCACGTTCACGCCGGCCTCGTGCAGCAGAACGGCGAGCACGGTGCTGTCCACGCCGCCGGATACGCCGCACACCACCTGCTTGGTTCCCACCTTGGCGCGTATTTCCTCGATGAGCTGGCGCTTGAAGTCGCCGATGTCGAACTTGGCCAGATCCTTGGCGTATGAGAGGAAGTTTTTGAGGATGGTGCGGCCCTCGTGGGAGTGCGTGACCTCCGGGTGGAACTGGATGCCGAACATCTGCTCCCCCCACTGCAGGGAGACGGGCACGCCCTCGCTGTTGCGGGCGATGACACGGCAGTTGTCCGCCAGGTGGTCCACGGTGTCGGAGTGGCTCATCCACACCTGGGAGGACGGGGACATGCCGGCGTACAGGCCCTCCAGCTTGTCGGGGATGAGGGCGGCGGGGCCGTACTCGCGCTTGTTGCTCTTGCGCACGGAGCCGCCGGTCTTGATGTTGAGCAGCTGCATGCCGTAGCACACGCCCAGCACCGGCACGTTGAACGCCGTGAGCCACGCAAAGTCGATGTCCGGGGCGTCCGGCTCGGATGTGCTGCGGGGGCCGCCGGAGAGGATGATGGCGCCGGGCTCGCTGATTTCATGCAAATCTTCCAAGGCGTACAGCTTGGCGAGGTAGCCCAGCTCGCGCACGCGCCGCACGATGAGCTGCGTGTATTGCGAACCGTAGTCGATGACGGCAACAATGTGTTTCGGGGTCATGTTGCGGGTATTCTACCACAGCGCGGACACCCCAGCAAGATTATTGAACGGGGCGGCGAAAAATCCCACATGTGTCCCAATGGTTGTATTTCTGCCACGCAAGATGCTGGTTCATATAACGATGGGGAATTTGTGAAAATCGAAGCCCCCCCATTGCATGGCGGAGAAAAAAACGCTCGGAGAGGTGCAACCCTTGATTCGGTGCCGCCTCACGGCACCTCACCCCCTGTGGGGGCAAACACGCTTCGCGGTTTGTCCAATCCGCCTTACCGCGCCGCAAGCGGCGCGCCCCTTCGGGGGCCGTCGGCGGCTTTGGCGTGAACGGGCGTGGTTGGTGAGCAAACCGCCCCCGAATCCGCCCCGCCGCAACGCGGCGGGACTCCGTTAATGCAAGCGCGGAGGGGGACACCCCCCACGCTTCCGCGTGGGGCTAACCTTGAGTCGCCATCGGAATGGCTCCATGTTCGCGCGCCATACGGCGCGGGGAAAGGTGGCGCACCCGATGGGTGCGGGTGGAGGCAATGCTGCACCGTTACCAAAAACATGCGCTGTGGGCATGCATTGCGCAAGGTTTCATCTGG
>JAKSOU010000141.1 GCA_024405435.1 Akkermansia sp.
TTCGCCGTGGATGCGGATTCCATCCCCGCGGAGCTGGAGGTCACCCACGTCAACATGGCGGACGGCTCCGTGGAGGGCGTGCGCCACAAGACCCACCCCGCGCTGGGCGTGGAGTTCGACCCCATCGGCGAGCCCGCCGCGGACGGCAAGCCCTGCTACTTCCCCGAGTTCCTGCAGCTCATCCGCGACTTTAAGAAATAAGACATCTCATCCATGAATACACTAGTGATAGGCTCCCAGTGGGGCGACGAAGGCAAGGGCAAGGTCATCGACTTCCTGACGGAGGATGCGGACATCGTGGTGCGCAGCCAGGGCGGCAGCAACGCCGGCCACACCGTCATCGCCAACGGCATCAAGTACGTCCTCCACCTCGTCCCCTCCGGCATCCTCTGGCCCGGCAAGGTGAACGTCATCGCAAACGGCGTGGTCATCAACCCCACCTCCCTGGTGGAGGAAATCACCGGGCTGCGCGCGCAGGGCGTCTCCATCACCCCGGAGAACCTGCTGATTTCCGATCGCGCCCACGTGGTGCTGCCCATCCACAAGGAAATCGACGCCGCGCAGGAGGAGGCCCTCGGCGACCAGAAGATTGGCACCACCAAGCAGGGCATCGGCCCCACCTACGCCGACAAGGCCCGCCGCATCGGCATCCGCATGGTGGACCTCGTGGACCCCGTGCGCATGGAGAAGGTGCTCAAGGCCCGCATCAAGACCGCCAACGAGGAGCTCGCGCGCCTCGGCTGGCAGCCCGCCGACCCCCAGGTGACGTTGGACGCCGTGATGCAGGCCGCGGAGGTGCTGCGCCCGCACATCACCAACACCATCCCCGTACTCCACAAGGCCGTGGTGGCCGGCAGGAACATCCTTTTCGAGGGCGCGCAGGGCGCCATGCTGGATATCGACTTCGGCACCTATCCCTTCGTCACCAGCTCCAACACCAGCGCCGGCGGATGCTGCACTGGCTCCGGCGTGCCCCCCACCCGCATCGACAAGTCCATCGGCGTCTGCAAGGCCTACACCACCCGCGTGGGCGCCGGTCCCTTCGTGACCGAGGACGCGGAGATAGCGGACTACCTGCACGGGCTGGGGCGCGAGTTCGGCGCCACCACCGGGCGCCCGCGCCGCTGCGGTTGGACGGATGGCGTGGTGCTGCGATTCTCCGCCATGTTCAACGGCTTCAACGAGATGGCCATGACCAACCTCGACGGCCTGGACGAGCGCGACACCATCAAGATTTGCACCGCCTACCGCCTCGGCGACCAGGTGCTGGAGTACCCGCCCGCCCTCATGGAGGACTGGGAGCGCTGCCAGCCCATCTACGAGACGCTCCCCGGCTGGAAGCAGGACATCACCAAGTGCACCAAGTGGGAGGA
>JAKSOU010000142.1 GCA_024405435.1 Akkermansia sp.
GCGGCGGGTGCGGCTGGCGGCGGCGGGGTGGGCGCCGGCGGTGTTGCCGGGGCGGGAACGGGTGCAGGCTTCGGCGCGGGGGCGGGAGCCGGAACGGGCTTCGGCACGGCCACGGGTTTCACCACGGCCACGGGCTTGGCGAGGGGCTTCGGCGCGGGCGCAGGCTTCGGCGCCGGGGCAGGGGAGGGAACGGGTGCCGCGCCCTTGGCGGCGGCAATCTTCTCCTCGCGCACCTTGTTAGCCACCTTGCGGCGGGAGGATTCCACCAGGCAGAGCAGTACGAAGAGCAGCACGCCGCAGCCGATGAGCGCTATGCCGGATTCCGTGAACGAGTCGAACACGTCCGCCATCAGCGCGATGCCGGAGCAGACGATGAACAGGGAGCCGTAGTTGATCCAGGAGAGGCGCAGGAAGCGCGTGCCCGTGAACATGAACACGATGCCGTACGCAAAGCACAGGCCGATGGCGATCAGACGCCCCGGCAGCTCCGCCAGCTCCGGCAGGCGCAGCGCATAGTACGCGCACGCCATCACCGTGGTGCACAGCGTGAAGAACAGCCAGATGCCCCACGGACCCTTCGGCTTGAACAGCAGCAGCACCACCGGAACAATCGCCAGCACGCACAGCGTGGGCGTCCACTGCTCCAGCGTGTAGGCGGTGGGCTCGCCCCATTGCTCAACGTATTGCAGGATGCCCTGCAGGAAGAACACCAGCGCCAGCCCGGCGGGAATGGCCAGCCACGCGTGCGAGCGCAGGTAGCTCTTGCAGTCGCGGCAGCGCTCGCTCACCACCCACCAGAACACCATCAGCGCGGTCACGCCCGCAAAGCCGAAGTAATCTTGGTTCGGCAGCGCGTAGTCCCTCAGCGAGAGGAAGGAGTCCTCCGGCAGCACGTCCGTTGCGAGCCCGAAGAGGACAATGCTGGTGACCGCCACCGCCGCCACCAGCACGCGCTGGCGCGTGAGCAGCGGCAGCAGCACGATGCCCGCAAAGAACAGCGCGCAACCCTCCACAGGCGGGTTCTGCAGGTTGAATATCTGCGCGTACAGCGCAATGTTGGCCAGCCACATGCCGCCTCCCAGCAGGGAGAACGCCTCCGCCGTCACGGGGCGCTTGCCGCTGAAGCAGATGTGCAGCACCCAGAACAGCACCATGAGGCCTATGCCCGTGCCCATCTTCACCATGGGCGGTATGAATTCCCAGTTGGCGGAGATCAGCATGATGATGCCGCCCAGCACCAGCAGCCCCGCCAGCGAGCTCAGGCTCACGGCCAGCCACTTGCTGCTCTTGCGCTCCTCCA
>JAKSOU010000143.1 GCA_024405435.1 Akkermansia sp.
AGCTCCAGCGTGCCGCCGTCGCTCACCTGGCCGCCCATTTCCGCGTAGAAGGGGGTCTTGTCCGTGATGACGAAGAGCACGCCGTCGTTCTCATGCACCTCGGTCACCTTGGCCTCGCAGCGGGTTTCCGTGTAGCCGGTGAATTCGGTCACGCAATCCGTCTTGATGTCCAGGGCGCGCACCACCTGTTTCTTCTGGGCGGCCTTGGCGCGCTGGCGCTGCTCCTCCATCAGGGCATCGAAGCGTGCGGTGTCGATGCTCAGCCCGCGCTCGCGGGCCATGAGGGCGGTGAGGTCGATGGGGAAGCCGTAGGTGTCGTACAGCTTGAAGGCGAAGTCGCCGCTCACCTTGCCGGTGGCCGCCACTTCCTTGTCGAAGAGCTCCAATCCGCGGTCCAGGGTCTCGTTGAAGCTGGTTTCCTCGCGCAGCAGCACCTCCTTGATGGTGTCGCGGCGGGCTTCCAATTCCGGGAAGACTCCGCCCATCTGGCCCACCAGCGTGTCCACGATTTCCGAGAGGAAGGGCTTCTCCAGCCCCAGCGTGCGGCCGTAGCGCACCGCGCGGCGCAGGATGCGGCGCAGCACGTAGTTGCGCCCGCCGTTGCCCGGCAGGATGCCGTCCGCTATGCTGAACGACAGCGTGCGGATGTGGTCCGCAATGACGCGGAAGGCGATGCTCTCCTTGAGCACGGCGGCCTGCTCTGCGGTGGCGTCCGCGGGGTAGATGTCCACGTACTTGTGGCCGGAGATTTCCTCGATCTTGTCGAAGAGCGGGCGGAAGACGTCCGTGCTGTAGTTGGAGATGCGGCGGGAGGTGAAGTCGGTGAACCCGTTGGTGCACTGCATCATGGCGCAGGCGCGCTCAAAGCCCATGCCGGTGTCCACGTGGCAGGCGGGCAGGTCGCGGAAGGTGCCGTCCGTCTCCGCGTTGTACTGCATGAACACCAGGTTCCAGATCTCGATGCACTTGTCGCTGTCCTTGTTCACCAGCTTGCCCTGCGTGTTGCCCTCCGGCGTGAGGTCCACGTGCAGCTCCGAGCAGGGACCGCAGGGGCCGGTCTCGCCCATCATCCAGAAGTTGTCGTGCATGTTGCCGTTCACCACGTGCACCTTGGGGTCCATGCCCTTGCTCTCGAAGAG
>JAKSOU010000144.1 GCA_024405435.1 Akkermansia sp.
CGCAAGTGCCCCACCAACGCGCAGCTGCTGCTGGATATCAAGAGCAGGAATTGAGCCGGGATATGTT
The DNA here is from genome assembly GCA_024405435.1 of Akkermansia sp. Taxonomy (GTDB): domain Bacteria; phylum Verrucomicrobiota; class Verrucomicrobiia; order Verrucomicrobiales; family Akkermansiaceae; genus Akkermansia. Next base: position 68 of record JAKSOU010000144.1, read on the forward strand.
TCCCCCAGACACGGGGAACGCGGCGCAGCCGCGAATTAAGATTAAGATTAGGATTAGGAATTTGTCGGTATGCGGTGGCGGTTTGCAGTGGGATTGACGCTTTGCCTTGCGCCACTTGCGGCACGGGGGGAGGATACGCCGCAAGATGACGAGACGATTATCGACGACGGGCGGGGCGAGCGCGTGGTCATACCCGATGTGACGCCGCCCAAGCCGCGCGATTTCGTGGACACGACGGATGAGAAGGGCAACACCGTGGCGCACCCCGTGGGCGAGGCGCCCAAGAACGACAAGCCCGACAAGGTCGTTGAGCCGGAACCCGCGGTGGAACCGCAACCGCAGCCAGCCGGGGAGCCGGTGTTGCCGGAGCCCACGCCCATCGCTCCCGTGGAACCGGTGCAGCCCGCTCCGCAAGTGCAGCCCAAGCCGCTGCCCGCACCGCCGCCGGACACCGACGACCAGCATGACGAGGTGCCCTCCTGGCTGCAGGACAACATGCAGCAGCAGGAGGACCTGGAGCGCATGAACGCCGCGGCGGAGGAGCGCGCACGCCGCGCCGCGCCCGCGCGCGCGGAGAAGGACCAGCACGTGGTGTCGCAATCGCGCCTGTTCTCGGTGAGCGGCGGCGATTCCCTGCGCATGGGGGCCATCGCCACGCGGGCGGACGAGGTGTACTCCCGCCTGTGCTCGCTGCTGGATTTGCCGCGCGACTGGAAGAACGGCATCTCCATCCGCCTGGAGGGCCAGCCCTCCGACCAGCCCGTGCGCAACCCCATCCGCCTGCGCGTCAACATCATCGGCGGCGCACCCAACTTCCAGATACGCATCTTCCCCGGCGGCGGCATCGACCTGGAGCGGCTGGACAACGCCATCATCACCATGGTGCTCTACGAGCGCTCGCTGCGTGACCTGCCCGCAGAGGCGTTCCCGGACACGGTGAGCCTGCCGCAGTGGCTGGTGAGCGGCATCCAGCAGGCCATGCTCTGGCGCACCGGCAAGGCGGACAAGAACATGTACCGCAACCTGTACGACCGCGCGGAGATGATACCGCCGGAGGAAATCATCGGCATCG
>JAKSOU010000145.1 GCA_024405435.1 Akkermansia sp.
AGCGTGAACATCTCCATGACCGTGCTCACGGAGGAAGGCGCCAACATCATCGAGCAGGTGCGCCAGCACCGCCGCCGCGCTCCCAAGGCGGCGGACTTCTTCCACCGCTACACGCGCACGTACTCCACCACGGTGATGCCGCCGCAGCCGCTGTAAGCGCCATGGAGGCCGCGCCCATGCAGATGCCGGATGCCGGCTTGGATGTCCTGCCGCAGTGCATCAACCTGTGGATCGACCCCGTGCCGCGCGCGGGATGGCAGAACATGGCGGCGGACGAGCTGCTCTCCACCCGCCCGGAGGCCTGGCTGCGCGTGTACGGCTGGGCGTTGCCCGCCGTGAGCTTCGGCTACTTCGACACCGCGTCGGAGGCCGCCTCCATCTTCCCCGGCGCGCGGGAATACATCCGCCGCTGGACCGGCGGCGGCATTGTGGACCATCGCAAGGGTTGCACCTACACGGTCACCTTGCCCGCGCGGGAGGGCGTGGTCTACCCCATGGCGGACCAGCTCTACCTGTGGATACACGGTGCGCTGGCGAAGGCCCTGGCCGCATGCGGGGTGCCGTGCACGCTGCTCACCGAGGATGCGCCGGACGGCGGCCGCGCCTGCTGGGCCAGCCCGGTGAAGAGCGATATCGTGGATGCCGCCGGGCAGAAGCTCGCGGGGGCGGGACAGCGCCGCCGCAAGGGTGCCGTGCTGCACCAGGGGCTCATTCAGGAATGCACGCCCGCGCCCGGCTGGGAGCGCCTGCTGGCGCAGGGCCTCGCCCCGCGCGTAAATGTGGTGGAGGGCGCGGAGCCTTTCCCCGGATTTGATGCCGCGGTGGAGGAGCTGGTGGCTTCCAAGTACGCCACCGCGGAATGGAACGACGAGTCGCACGGCCGCCGCAGGCCCCGCAGGGGCTGATTCCCTTTCTCGCCATGCGCCGCGCATTGTCCAGCTTGTGCGCCTTCGCGGTGGCCGCGCTTTTCGTGGCCGCGGCGCACGCGCGGCAGCCCAACATCATCCTCTTTCTGGTGGACGACATGGGATGGGAGGACTCCTCCGTGCCGTTCTGGCGGGCGGACGACGGCTCCGCGCGCCCCGTGTTCCTCAACGCGCGCTACCGCACGCCCAACATGCTGCGC
>JAKSOU010000146.1 GCA_024405435.1 Akkermansia sp.
GTGCCCAGCAGGTTGCCCGCGCCGCGGATTTCAAGGTCGCGCATGGCGATTTTGAAGCCGCTTCCCAGCTCGGTGAACTGCTTGATGGCGGACACGCGCTTGCGGGCGTCTCCGGTGCAGAGGGCTTCCCGCGGCAGCAGGAGGTAGGCGTACGCGCGGTGGCCGCCGCGCCCCACGCGCCCGCGCAGCTGGTACAAATCCGCCAGGCCGAAGCGGTCCGCGCGGTCGATGATGATGGTGTTGGCGTTCGGGATGTCGATACCGCTCTCAATGATGGTGGTGGAGAGCAGGACATCCGCCTTGCCGTTGACGAAATCGCGCATGATGCACTCCAGCTCGCCCTTGTCCATCTGGCCGTGGCCCACGACGATGCGCGCTTTGGGGACGAGGCGGCGGAGCTCCTGCTCCACCTTGCGGATGCTCTGCACGCGGTTGTGGAGGAAGAACACCTGGCCGTTGCGGGCCATCTCGCGCTCGATGGCCTTGGCGATGAGCTGCTCGTTGTACGGGCAGACGGCGGTCTGCACGGGGAGGCGGTTGAGCGGCGGGGTGTCGATGGTGCTCATGTCGCGCGCGCCCATGAGCGCCACGTAGAGCGTGCGGGGGATGGGCGTGGCGGAGAGCGTGAGCATGTCCACCATGCGGAACATGCGCTTGAACTGCTCCTTGTGGCGCACGCCGAAGCGCTGCTCCTCGTCGATGACCGCGAGGCCGAGGTCCTTGAAGTGGACGTCCTTGGAGATGAGCCTGTGGGTGCCGATGACGATATCCACGTCTCCGCGCGCGATGCCGTCCAGGATTTCGCCCACGCGCTTGGCGGGGGTGAAGCGGCTGAGCAGCTCGATGCGCACGGGGTACTCGCTCATGCGGGCGCGGAAGGTGCGGTAGTGCTGGTCCGCCAGCACGGTGGTGGGGGCCAGGATGGCGGCCTGCTTGCCGCCGGTGACGCACTTGAAGGCGGCGCGGATGGCCACTTCCGTCTTGCCGAAGCCCACGTCGCCGCAGATGAGGCGGTCCATGGGACGGGGGGATTCCATGTCGGCCTTGGTCTGGTTGATGGCGCGGAGCTGGTCGGGTGTCTCGCGGAAGGGGAAGCTGCTCTCGAACTGCCACATCCA
>JAKSOU010000147.1 GCA_024405435.1 Akkermansia sp.
GCCAGTTCTTCGGCGACAAGTACGGCGACGTGGTGCGCCTGGTGCAGATGGGCGGCGAGCCCGGCAAGTTCGACGGCGTGTCCATGGAGCTTTGCGGCGGCACGCACGTGGCCTCCACCGGCAAGGTGGGCGTGTTCAAGATCATGAGCGAGGGCGCCATCGCCAGCGGCGTGCGCCGTATCGAGGCCGCCTGCGGCCCCGCCGCCTTCGCCTACGCACAATCCGTGGTGGATGCCCACGCCGCGGAAACCGCCGATTTCCTTTCCAAGCTCATCGCCGCCAACGCCAAGCTGGATGGGTTGGACCAACCCGCCGAGCCCGTGCCCGCCGATGAGGGCCAGGCCGAGGCCGTTGTCAACGCGAGGGAATATGAGGTCCTGACCGCCGCCATGGACGCCTATCTGGCGTACTGCGACGCCGTGAAGGACGCCGCACTGGAGGCGGACAAGCGTGTGAAGAAGGCCGTGGCCGCAGCCGCAGCCAGTCAGGCGGACCAGATGCTCGAGGACGCCACCTGCGGCGGCATGTGCGAGGGCAACGGCGTCTTCTACCAGGAAGGCGGCAACGAGCTGCTCACGGAGATACTCAACGGGCTCCGCAAGCGCCATTTCTCCGCCGCCATGTTCATTGTGGTGGGCAACGAGGACACCCTGCTGCTGGGCGCGTACTGCGGCGAGGCCGCGCGGGCTTCCGGCCTGAAGGCGGGCGAGCTCATGCGCAAGCTCGCGCCCCTCGCCGGCGGCAAGGGCGGCGGCAAGGACGATATGGCACGCGGCTCCGGCAAGCCGGACACCGACGTGGACGAACTTCTCGGCAAGGCTATCGAGGCCATGAACCAACACTGAAGCAACCCCAACCCATACACACGATTATGGCACCCAATCCCCCCGTATACCCGGACGAGCCGAAGATTCCCGTGCTGCCCAACATGCTGACGGCCGGCAACCTTCTCTGCGGCTTCTTCTCCATCCTCACCATCTTCAAGGGAATGAGATTCCCGGACGGCACGGAGGAAGCCTTCATGTACTACCAGCAGGCCACGTACTTCATC
>JAKSOU010000148.1 GCA_024405435.1 Akkermansia sp.
CCGCCCCGGCAACACCGCCGGCGCCCACCCCGCCGCCGCCAGCCGCACCCGCCGCACCCGCCGCACCCGCCGCACCCGCCGCTCCCGCACCCGCGGAAGCCCCCGCTGCGGAAAAGCCGGCCGAACCTGCAACCTCAACCCCCTCCGAGCAATGAAATTCATCCGTTACTTCCTGCTTATCCTGATTGTGGCCGCGCAGGTGGCCTACCTGGTGTACAGCTACGGCGAGCGCACCAAGGAAATCGAGAACGCACCCCACCTGGTGCTCAAATGCAAGCAGTACGACCCGCGCGACATCCTCCGCGGCGACTACTTCGCCATCAGCAACTCCTTCCTGCGACTGGAGCTGGATTCCCCCGTCTGGGGCAAGTCCCTGTACTGGGGCAAGGATTTCGACCAGGAGCGCGTGCTCAGCAGACACATCTACCTTAACGAGGGCAAGGCTGTCCTCGTCATCACCCCGCGCGAAAAGGGTGCCGACGATGCCGTCGATCTGCTGAATACGTTCATCGATGGCGGAACGTTGGCGGTCTTCTGGAAACAGGGTGAGGACGGCATCCACAACGCCACCCGCGTGGAAGCCCCCGGCACTGCCGAGGACACCGCCGCAGAGGGTGAAATCCGCACCGTCATGAATGTGGAATTTGCCGAATTTGTCCCCCAGCGTGTGGAAACGGACGAGGAGGGCAAGGATGCGGAGAGCGAGGCCGAGGACGGGGAAGCCGAGGAGAGCAAGGAGAACAAGGAAATCCACTACACCGTGACGGCAACGTTCAAGTTCTCCGGCATCACCAACTACGACGGCTTGCACTTCTACATACCGGACAACATGACGCCCAACGACTATGAGATTCCGGAGGACTGGAAGGACAAGTTCAGCGTGGTGCTGGTGTACCGCGAGGACGGCACGGTGATTCCGAACATGCTCTGCGTGGACGGCCAGCCGTACCTCGACGCCGTGAAGACCCTGCCCCGCAGGGAGGGCCGCAGCCGCTACAACACCAGCCTGTACCGCGATTCCCACAGCGGTGAAGAGGTGGT
>JAKSOU010000015.1 GCA_024405435.1 Akkermansia sp.
AATGGAGGTGGTGGGATACGCACGCCCACACCGGCACCGCTCCGCCATTGAATTTACAATTGACAATTGACGATTTACAATTTGAAAATTAGGCGCGGCAGAGCCGCGCGGGGTGGTGGTGATTGGTGGCAATGGAGGTGGTGGGATACGCACGCCCACACCGGCACCGCTCCGCCATTGAATTTACAATTGACAATTGACGATTTACAATTTGAAAATTAGGCGCGGCAGAGCCGCGCGGGGTGGGGTGGGGCGATTGGTGCCGATAGAGGTGGTGAGTAACGCACGCCCACACCGGTACCGCATGCAACACGCGCGGCATCAATGCCGAGCGACAGCATGAAAACGTACTTTCATGAAAATGCACGTCATCATGAAAGTATACTTTCATTATATGCTTGACAAGGGCGTGTGCGGCGGTATGATGGCGGTGAGATGAGCCTATTCAGCGATGAACAGATACTGGAGCTGCTGAAGCGGAGCAACCCCTGGTGGCAGGGGGAGCATACGCTGCGGGAGCTGCCGCCGATACACCGCGGGGCGTACCGGGAGGTGCTGGAAACCGTCACGGCGGAGGACGTGCGGCGGTTTGCGGTGCTGTCGGGCGCGCGGCGCGTGGGAAAGACGACGGTTCTGCTGCAGGTGGCGCGTGCCCTGCTGGAGCGGGGCGTACCGGCGGAGAACATCCTGTACATCTCGTTCGACGATCCCATCCTGAAGCTCAGCGGGTTCGCGCAGGTGCTGGAGACCTACCGCAGCTACATCCCGCACACGGGCGTGCATTATTTCCTGCTGGACGAAGTGCAGTACGCGGAGGACTGGTCCCTGTGGGTGAAACGCCTGTACGACAGCGAACCCGCGCTGCGCCTGGCGGCCACGGGGTCGGCCAGCCCGAGCATCGAGAAAGGGGCGTCCGACAGCGGGGTGGGGCGGTGGCGCGTGTTCCGCATGCCCACGCTCACCTTCGCGGAGTACTGCGCGGTGGCGGGCGTGGAGAACCTGCCGCAGGGCGTGCCGGCCCTGGAGGAGCTACCCGCCATGGACCGCGGTGCGTTCGGCATGCTCATGATGCGCCTTTCTTTCCTAGAGGCCTACTGGAACCGCTATCTGGTGCAGGGCGGCTTCCCGGAGCTCGTGCACCTGCACACCGCGCGCGCCCAGCAGCTGCTGCGCGAGGATGTGGTGGACAAGGTGCTCAAGCGCGACGTGCCTGCCCTGTTCGATGTCCGCAACTCCGTCTTCCTGGAGAAAATCTACCTCTACCTCTGTCTCAAGAGCGGCAACATCATCAACTACGCGGAGATGAGCAAGGCGCTGGGCGTCACCAAGCCCACCCTTTCCCGCTATATCGACTACCTGCGGGACGCCAACCTCATCTACATCAGCCACTCCGTGCTCGCCACGGGCAAGAAGGGGCTTTCCGCCCAACCGAAAATCTACATAGCCGACGCCGCGCTGCGCAACGCCAGCCTGGCCCTGCCCAACCCGTTCTCCGACAGCGCGGACCTGGGCATGGTGGTGGAAACCGCCGTCTACAAGCACTTCCAGAACGCCTACGCCCGCTCCGCCAAGGTGGGCTACCTCCGAACACCCGGCAAGGGCAAGGAGGTGGATGTGGCCGTGGACTTCTTCCCGCACGACAAATTCATCCTCTGCGAGGCCAAGTACCGCAACGATGCCGAACTGGCTCCCAACGACGCCCTCCCCACCCTCTGCCGGGAAGGCAGGGCCGCCGCCGCGTTCGTGGCCACCAAATCCGCCAATGATTTCACCATTATGCAACCTTTCGCCGATAGCGGCACACCTATCGTCAAAATCCCCGCCTTCGCCCTGTGCTACTTGCTAAACGCTCGTTATCAATAGACAACGACAACATGAAAACATACTTTCATGATAAGGTACGATAACATGAAAGTATACTTTCATGTTATGATAAACGACTGACTGTCAATAGACCCCGAATCCGCCTCGCCGTTCGGCGGGATTGCCTCACGGCGGTTCGCCCTACGGGCAGAAGCTCCGCTTCTGGCCAACCCGCCTTACCGCGCCGTAAACGGCGCGCCCTGTACGGGGCCGTCGGCGGTCTTGTCAATTGTAAATCCCGCGGCGCTACTCCGCTTGGAAGCGGGTGTGGACGTCGTTGAGGAAGCCTTCCGCCACGAGGAGCTGGGCCTGGTGGCGGGGGATTCCGCGGGAGAGGAGGTAGAAGAGCTGCTCCGCGTCCATGGGTGCGGAGGCGCTGCCGTGGGAGCAGCGCACGCGGTCCGCCAGGATTTCCAGGCCCGGCAGGGAATGCATGGTGGCGTTTTCGGAGAGCAGCATGTTGCGGTTGCTCTGGTAGGCGTCGGTGTCGTGCGCGCCGGGGGCCACGTAGATGTTGCCGGCGAACACCGCGGTGGCGCGGCCATCCAGCACGTTCTTGTAGAGCAGGTTGCTGGCGCATCCGCGGTTGGAATGCAGCTGGCGGGTGTGCTGGTCCAGCATCTGGCTGTCCTCCAGCCTGTTGGCAGAAAAGAGCTGGATATCGGCGGCGTTGCCGAGGGCCTCCGCGGTGGTTTCCTCGCGCGCCCATTCATGGTTGGCATGGGTGGTGAGATGGCGCACGCATGCGCCGCGCGCGGTGATGTCCGTGATGTTCAGCACGCGCGAGGTTCCGCAGCCTTCCTCCTGCAATTCCACAGAAATCTGCGCGCCTTCCTCCGCCACAATGCGGCGCGCGCAGACCATGGCGCTGTGTTCGCCTCGGCAAATGTGGCGCTCGATGATGTGCGCATGCACCCCTGCCCTGGCCACGATGTACACGGCGGGCGTGTACACGCCGTCCGTCTCGCAGGTGATGGTGATGGGCTCCGCGTAGTCGTGCTGCAAATACAGCCCCACGCCCTCCGCGGCCTGGTGCAGCGCCAGCAGGGCGTCCGACCCGATGCTGCGGACGCCGTGCACACTCCATCCGCCGGGCGCGTCGTCCGCGCCCTCCACGGTGATGGTTCCGCGGCGCGTGCAGCCCCGCATCATCTGCGCCAGCGCGGCGGCATGCTTGTGCGGCGCGCCGAATCGCCAGTCCTCGCAGAGGCGGTCGGGGAGTTGCGGGGTGCTGTGGTGCGCGGCGTGCATGCTATCCGATGGAATCCTCCATTTCGAGGTCGATAAGGCGGCGGAGCTCCACGGAATACTCCATGGGGAACTCGTTGACGAGGTCGTTGATGAAGCCGTTGACGGCGAGGCTCATGGCCTGGGCGCGCGTGAGGCCGCGCTGCTGCATGTAGAAGAGCATCTCCTCGTCCACCTGGGAGACGGAGGCCTCGTGCTGCACGGCGGAGGCGTTGCCGTTCACGGTGATGGCGGGGTAGGTGTCCGTGCGGCTGTCGGCGTTGATGAGCAGGGCGTCGCACTCCGTGTTGTTGCGGCATCCGGGCGTGCCCTTCAGCACGTTCACCTCGCCGCGGTAGCTGGCGCGGCCCTTGCCGATGGAGATGGACTTGGCGACGATGTTGGAGGTGGTCTCCGGGGCGGCGTGGATCATGCGCGCGCCGGTGTCCTGGTCCTGGCCGTCGCGCGCCAGGGAGATGCTGACCACCTCGCCGCGCGCGCGGCGCCCCTGCAGCACCACGGCGGGGTACTTCATGGTGAGTTTGGAGCCCAGGTTGCAGTCGATCCAGCGGATTTCCGCGTCCTCCATGGCGAGGCCGCGCTGGATGACGAGGTTGTAGACGTTGGTGGCCCAGTTCTGGACGGTGACGTACTGGATCTTGGCACCCTTGAGGGCCACGAGCTCCACCACGCCGGAATGCAGGGTGGCGGAATCGAATTTGGGAGCGGTGCAGCCCTCCATGTACATAAGCTCCGCGCCTTCGTCCGCGATGATGAGCGTGCGCTCGAACTGGCCCATGCTTTCCGAGTTGATGCGGAAGTACGCCTGCAGGGGCTGCTTGAGCTTCACGCCCTTGGGCACGTAGATGAACGAGCCGCCGGAGAACGCCGCGTGGTTGAGCGCGGAGAACTTGTTGTCGCCCACGGGGATGACCTTGCCGAACCACGGGCGGAACACGTCCTCGTGCTCCTTGAGGCCCTCCGTGGAGTTGACGAAGATGACGCCCTGCTTGGAGAGCTCCTCGCGCATGTTGTTGTACGCGGTTTCGGAGTCGTACTGGGCGTCCACGCCGGCGAGGAAGGCGCGCTCCTGCTCCGGCACGCCGAGGCGCTCGAAGGTGCGCTTCACGTCGTCGGGCACGTCGTCCCAGCTCTTGCGTGGCGGCACGCCGTGGGAGAGGTAGTAGCGGATGTTGTCGAAATCCACATCCCGAATGCCCTCCGGCGCCCAGTGGTACGGCATCGGCAGCTCATGGAACTTTTTCAGCGCGTCCTTGCGGAACCGGCGCAGCCAGTCCGGCTCGCCCTTGGCGTCGCAGATGTAGTCGATGGTCTCTTCCGTGAGCCCGTAGCCCGCGTCGAACTTGTGGTTCTCCGGGTAGGAGAACTCGCCGCGCGTGTCCGGCTGGAAGGGTACGTCCGCCATCAGTCTTTCAGGAAGTCGAATCCCTCTTGCTCGATGCGCTCCACCAGCTCGAACCCGCCCGTGCGCACGATGCGCCCTTGATAGAGCACATGCACCACGTCAGGCCGGATGTAGTCCAGCAGCCGCTTGTAGTGCGTGATGACCATGAAGCTGCGGAACGGCGCGCGCATGGCGTTCACGCCGTCGGACACGATGCGCAGCGCGTCCACGTCCAGCCCGCTGTCCGTCTCGTCCAGGATGGCGTAGCTGGGCTGGAGCATGAGCATCTGCAGGATGTCGTTGCGCTTCTTCTCGCCGCCGGAGAAGCCCTCGTTGACGGCGCGGGCGGTGAACTTGGCATCCATGCCGAGCTGCTTCATCTTGGCGCGCAGCTCCTTGTAGAAGGCCACGGCGTCCACGGTCTCGCCCTGCGGCAGGCGCGCCTGCAAGGCGGCGCGCAGGAAGTTGGCGTTGGTGACGCCCGGCACCTCCACGGGGTACTGGAACGCCAGGAAAAGGCCGGCGCGGCTGCGCTCGTCCACGCTCATGGAGAGCAGGTCCTGCCCGTCCAGCTCCGCGGTGCCGCCCGTCACCTCGTAGTCCGGGTGCCCGCAGAGCACCTTGGAGAGGGTGGACTTGCCGGAGCCGTTGGGGCCCATGACGGCGTGCACCCGGCCCTTGGGGATTTCCAGGGAGATGCCCTTGAGGATGTCCGCGCCGTCCTTCACGCGGGCGCAGAGGTCTTTGATGACAAGGCTCATGGCTTCTTGTTCGGGATGGTGCCGTGCAGGCAGGCCTCCATGCGCTCCACGCGCACGCCCGCCGGCAGGTCGAACACGTCCTCCACGCACACACCCGGCTTCAGGTGCACGTCCAGCACGCGGTCGCTGGCCTCGTCCAGCAGGTGCACGTGCTCCACCAGGTTGGGGCAGAAGCGGGAGGCTCCGTTGTCGAAGTTGAGCTGGTTGACGATGCGCTTTCCGGCGAGGGCCTCCAGGCAGTTGTAGACGGTGGCCAGGGAGATGCCGGGCATGATCCTGAGCACGCGCTTGTAGATGAGGGCGGCGTTCGGGTGGTCCGTGGAGTGCAGGACGGTATCCAGCACGGCGCGGCGCTGCCGCGTGTGGCGGAGCCCTGCCTTGCGGAGCAGCTCGGCGGCGCTGTCCTTTTCCGGTTTCTCTCGAGTGGCGGTGACCATGGTGTGGGAGAGCCGCATTATACACGCGGGGGCGGGCGTGTTCAAGCCCAACGCGCGGCATGCCCGGCGGATTGTTTTCTCCTTGAAATCCGGCGGGGCGTGTGCCATACTGTAGGGCGTTCCCAAACTAGCATCATGGCAGAACAGGAGATGAAGAGCGTGAAGGGCGGCGTGACGGCCGCGAAGGGGTTTGCGGCGAACGCCATCAGCTGCGGTATCAAGAAGCCCACGGCCACGCGCCTGGATTTGGCGCTGGTGTATTCCGAGCTTCCCGCCACATCCGCCGGCACGTTCACCACCAACCGCGTGCGCGCCGCCTGCGTGCGCGTGAGCCAGGCCCATCTGAAGCGCGGCGATATCCGCGCCGTGGTGGCCAACAGCGGCAACGCCAACGCATGCACCGGCGCCGCCGGCGTGGCCGTGGCACGCAAGGAGTGCGCCGTGGTGGCAAAACAGCTTGGCCTGCAGCCGCGCGAGGTGGCGGTGTGCTCCACGGGTGTCATCGGCCTGCCGATGCCCATGATGCGCATCGAGCCGCGCCTGCCGGAGCTCTGCGCCGGGCTTTCCCGCAAGAAGGGGCACGATGTGGCCTCCGCCATCATCACCAGCGACACGCGCGAGAAGGAGGTGGCGGTGGAAATCACCGTGAACGGCAAGCCGGTGCGCATCGGCTCCTGCTGCAAGGGCGCCGGCATGATCTCCCCGTGCATGGCCACCATGATCTGCCTCATCACCACGGATGCCGCCGTGACCCGCGAGCATCTGGACGCCACCGTGCACGAGGGCGTGGAGCATTCCTTCAACCGCATCACCATTGACGGCGACATGAGCACGAACGACACCTGCCTGGTGATGGCCAACGGCGCCTCCGGCGTGAAGCTGGCCCCCGGCCGCCCAGGATGGAAGAAGTTCACCGCCGCCCTCCACCACGTCATGATGGAGCAGGCCAAGCACATCGTGCAGGACGGCGAGCGCGTCACCAAATTCGTCACCGTCCGCGTGAAGGGCGCGCCCACCCCGCAGGAGGCCAAGCGCGTGGCGGAGGGCGTGGCCAAGTCCTCGCTCGTCAAATCCTCGTGGAACGGCGGCGACCCCAACTGGGGGCGCATCATCCACGCCGTGGGGTACTCCGGCACACGCGTGAGGGAGGAGAAGGTGGATATCGACATAGCGGGGCTGCCGGCCTGCCGCGGCGGCATGCAGACCACCACCAAGAGCGACGACCTGCGCGACCGCGTGCAGGCGCGCGAGTTCGAGGTGCTCATCAACCTGAACCTGGGCAAGGAGGAATATGTGGTGTACACCACGGACCTCTCCCCGGAATACGTGGATTTCAACCGCTCCGAATACGCCTACTGGAACCAGGCCAAACAAGACGGCCTAACCCATTGACACCATCTTATGAAACTCGCCTGCACTGCCGTACTGCTGCTCTCCGTCCTTGGAATGAACACCTGGGCGCACCCGGCGGATGCAGCCCCCGTGGTCACCGTCGCCCAGGCCGCCAAGGGTGACAAGAATGCCAAGGCGGACAAGAAACCCGCGGGGAAGGCCAAGGCCAAGGCCGACGACGAGGAGGAGAAGGAGCGCAACGTGCAGAAGGCCGCACGCGAGAAGCGGAAGGAGCTGCGCGACGCCGGCGTGAAGAACATCCGCGTGAAGTCGCCCGACAGCTGGCCCAAGAAGGTGCCCGTGCCGGAGAACACGGAGCTCGCGGAAATCCCCCACAAGGAGGGCGACAAGGAGTACACCTACGAGAGCAACAACTACGTCTTCCACTCCTCCGTGCCCATCAGCCCGGAGAGCCGCAAGACCATCGGCCGCCTCTTCGAGTGCGCCTTCGCCGCCAACAAGGCCATCGCCAAGGTGCTGCCCGTGGAGCGCGCCAAGCAGGACCGCTCCCAGAAAAAGTACAAGGTCACCCTCTGCCGCACCCGCCGCGAGTACCTCTCCAAGGGCGGCAGCCAGGGCTCGGACGGCATGTTCATCCTGCAGGCCCCGGCGGGCGGCGGCATGGTGCCCGGCAACATCCCCGGAATCGTGCCCGGCGGCATCCCCGGTGTGCCTGCCACGCCAGGTGCGGATGACTCCGGCAACAAGGTCATCCAGGTGCCCGCCGACATGGATCCCGAGGAGTACCTCAAGAAAATCGGCGTCACCAAGGACGAGAACGGCAACCCCGTCATCCGCATTCCCGCGGACAAGGTGCCGGATTTCCTGAAGCCGGACAAACCCGCGCCGCAACCGGCACCCCAGCCCGCACCGCAAACGCAGCAGAGCCCGTACATCCCGATGGCCCGCGCGGGCAGCGATACCACCGCCGACCCCGAACCGCTGGACGAGAGGCAAATCTACGACGACTACGTGCTGGTGCCGTTCGACGCCCTGGGCATGGACGAGAACGGCAAGATTGTGAAGAGCGACATCAACACGCACACCCTGGTGCATGAGCTCACCCACCAGAACTTCGCGCTCAACCGCCTCCACACCTGGGCGAGCGAGGGCTGGGCGGAATACGTGGGCTACGTCCCCTACGTGGGCGAGGACCTGGACTTCGACCGCTGCTTCGCCGTCATCCTGCGCGAGGCCCAGAAATACTCCGAGGACGGCCAGCTGCGATTCAGCTTCACCCTGGAGCAGTTCCTCCGCATGCCACAGCAGGAGATGTACGACTGCATGGGCCGCGGACAGAACTCCTACCTCCTCGCCACCATGCTCGTCACCTTCTTCGTGCACCAGGACGGCAACCGCGGCGTGGAGGCCATGCGCGCCTACATGCAGGCCCTGCGCGACGGCAAGCCCAAGGATGATGCGGTGGACACCCTCATCGCCCCGTACAAGAGCGCCGAGAACCTGCAGAAGGCTTTTCTCAAGGCCTGGTCCCAGCGCAAGATCACCGGCCTGAGCCTCCGCGAGCCCACCAAGAAAAAGGGCAAGAAAAAATAACGCGCCGTCTGGCGCGCGAATTTTCAAATTGTAAATCGTCAATTGTCAATCGTAAATCCTATTGCATCCAGGCATTGAGGATTTCCACGGCGGCGGCCTGATCGATGATGGGGCGGAAATCCTTGGCCTTCTTCCCGGCGGCGTGCAGCTTCTCCTGGGCCATGGTGGTGGTGAGGAATTCATCCACGTAGACGAGCGGGAGCTCCGGCAGGCGCGCGTGCAGCCTCTCGCCGAACGCGCGCACCTTCTCGCACGCCGTTCCCTCCGTGCCGTCCAGCCGCAGGGGCAGGCCCAGCACCAGCGTGCGCACGCCGCGCTCCGCCGCCAGCTGCGCAATGCGCTCCAGCGGCTCCGTGCGGTCCAGGTGGATGCTCTCCACCGGGTGCGCCAGGATGCCGCACGCATCCGTGGCCGCGATGCCGATGCGCGCTTGACCGAAATCTATGCCCAACGCGGGATGCATGGGGATTTACAATTTACAATTTACAATTTACAATTTACAATTTACGATTGACGATTGACAATTTGAAAAGCTCGCGCGCCTGTCAGCGCGGGGAATTACAGCAGTTCGTCGGGGAGGGTGGCGACCACTTTCTTGATGCTGTCGGCCTCGCTGCGGCGGGCCACCAGCAGGGCATCCCCGGTGTCCACCACGATGAGGTCGTCCACACCCACCAGGGCCACGCGCTTGCCGGAATCGGTGAAGACGATGTTGTTGGCGGAGGCGATGGTGCTGACGGGGCTGTTGGAGACGTTGCCGTCCTCCTGCTTGGGGAGGTACTTGCCCACGGAAATCCAGGAGCCCACGTCGTCCCAGTCGAAGGTGGCCTCGAAGTTGAGCACGCGGTCCGCCTTCTCCAGCAGCGCGAAGTCGATGGAGATGGGCGTGAGCTTCGGGAACTCGTCGCGGATGAACTGCGGGGCGTCCGCGGCTTGGCTGAGGCGGTCGATGAAGCCCGCCAGCTCCGGCGCGTGGGCGGCCAGCTGCCTGCGCACGTGCGGCACGCTCCAGATGAACATGCCCGCGTTCCAGGAGAAGTTGCCGCTGGCGAGGTACTGTTCCGCGGTGGCGGCATCCGGCTTCTCGCGGAAGCGCACCACCTCGTAGCAGTTGTGGGAGAGCGCGGGGTCGTCGAGCTTCTCCGCCCTCTCAATGTAGCCGTAGCTCGGGCACGGCCACGTGGGCTTGATGCCGATGGTGATGAGCGCGGCCTCGCGGTCCGCCAGGTTCAGGGCATCCTGCGCCAGCGCCTGGAACGCCGGGGTGTCCAGGATGAGCGAGTCGCTGGGGATGATGATCATGCTGGCCTGCGGGTCTCGCGCGGCGATGAGCCCCACGCCCAGCGAGACGGCGGGCGCGGTGTCGCGCCGCGCGGGTTCCGCCACGATGTTCTCTGCCGGCAGCCCGGCCGCCTGGCGCCGCACTTCCGCCTCCTGCAGGTGGTTGGTGAGAATGAAGATGTTCTCCGGCGGCACAATGCCCTTCAACCGGTCGATGGCCTGGCAGAGCATGGTTCCCTGCCCGAAAAGGTCCAGCAGCTGCTTGGGCTTCGCATTGCGGGAAAGCGGCCAAAACCGGGTCCCGCTTCCCCCCGCCAGAATGAGCGCGTAATGGTTCATGCCCCCAGTATAGCCGCCCCGCCCCCGCGCGTCAAGCGCGCACGGCGAGACGGAACAACGGCGCACATCCCGCAGCCCGGTGCGTGCCGCAACGCAATTGCTTGCATTGCCCACCCCGGCAGGCGTATAATGGCCGCATGTTGAAACAAATGTTCATGCTGGCGTGCGCTGCGGTGGTGGCACCGGCGTTCTGCGGGGATTGGATGGCGGATTTCGATGCCGCGAAGGCGAAGGCGAAGACCGACAAGAAGCCGCTGCTGGTGGACTTCACGGGTTCTGACTGGTGCTCGGCGTGCAAATCGCTGGAGGCGGCGGTGCTCAACAAGCCGGAGTTCCTGACGTACGCCAAGGGCAAGTTCATCCTGGTGAAGGTGGACCTGCCTATGCGCGCGCAGATGGATCCCGCGCTCAAGCAGAAGAACCAGGCGCTGGTGAAGCAGTACAACATCGAGGGCTTTCCCACCATCCTGGTGATGACGCCCAAGGGTGAGGTGGCCGGCGGGTTCGTGGGCGCCAAGGCATCCGTGGATGCCGTGAAGGCCGTGCTGGACCAGGCGTACGGCAACGCCAAGGCCCTGGTGAAGGCCCACCACCTCAAGGGCAGCGACGCGGAGCAGGCCAAGGCCCTGTACGCTGTGTACCAGGCCATGGGCAAGGAGGTGCGCCCCTGCGCCGCCGCCCTGCACACCGAAATCCGCCAGAAGGACCCGCAGGATACCCTCGGCCTGGTGGGCGGGGAGCAGGACGTGCACGCCCAGGCCCGGGAGCTGGAGGCCCGCACGGGCGAGAAGATGTTCAGCATGACCGGGCAGCAGATACTCGACATCGTGAAGGAGTTCGAGCCGAAGATCTACCCGGAGAACCGGCTTTCCCTGCTGCAGGTGAAGATGACCGGGCTGCTCTACGCGGCGGAGAGCGTGGAGGACATGAACAAGGCGCGCGACATCCTGCTGAAGGACGCGGAGGCCCTGCCGGAGATGAAGGACGAGGTGATGGAGCAGATCCGCAAGCAGTTCGCGGACCCCGCCGGCACGCTCAAGAAGATGCAGGAGTTCAAGGCCCAGCAACAGCAGCACTGAACCGCCATGTTTGAAAGAGCGTTCACCCTGGCGGCGCTGGCCGCGCTGGTGTGCCCCGCGCTCTGCGCGGAGTGGATGACGGATTTCGAGGCCGCCAAACGGAAGGCCGCCGCGGAGCACAAGCCCATCATCATGGATTTCACCGGGTCCGACTGGTGCGGCGCGTGCATGCACCTGCACAGCACCGTCTTCGAGAAGCCGGAGTTCGACGCCTTCGTGAAGGACCGCTTCATCCTGCTGGAAATCGACTGCCCGCACGGCGACAAGATGCCGGAGGAGGAAAAGGCGCGCAACGAGGCGCTGGTCACCCGCTACGCGGTGCGCGCCTTCCCCACCGTGCTGGTGCTCTCCCCGAACGGCGATGTCACCGGCGGCTTCCTCGGCTCCGGGTTCTCCATGGAGAAAATCCGGCAGGAGCTGCAGCAGGGGCTGGACAACCTCGCCAAGCTGGAGCACGCCCAATCCCTCGCCGGGCAGGAGAAATTGAAGGCCCTCGGCGAGTTCTACAACGCCCTGAACAACGACGCCCGCCCCTGCGCCGTTTCGCTGGAGGAGCAGATCATCCAGGCGGACCCGCAGGACACCCTGGGCTTTGCCCACCGCCGCGCCGTGGAGCGCCAGCGCGGCGATATCAAGAAGCGCACGCTCACGCTCATGCAGTGGCGCGACCCGCAGCAGATCCTGGCCGCCGTGGCGGAGCTGCAGCCCACCGTGATGCCGGAGAACCTGCCCCTGGTGCTGGATTTGAAACTCACCGGGAAAGTGCTCGGCGCACAATCGGAGGAGGACCTGGTGAAAGCGCGCGATGCCGTGTCGGCGGAGCTTGCCTCCCTGCCCGACAGCCCGCTGAAGGCGGAAATCACCGCCCGCATCCAGGCCACCTTCAAGGACACGCGCCACCTCTTCTACCAGGTTAAATCCATCCGCGCGCGCAGGGAGAGGGAGGCCCAGGGTATGTGACCCCGCGCCGGCAGGCGCGCGGTAAAACAAAGGAACCGCCCGGGTTGCGGACGGTTCCCGATGGTTGAAATGTGCGGGGCGGATCAGGCCTTGGGGGCCTCCGGGGCGGGCGCGGGGGCCTGCTGAGGTTGCTCGGCGGGCTTCTTGGCCTGCTCCATGTCCTTCTTCATCTGCTCCAGGCGGTCGCGGCGCTGCTTGGCCATCTGCAGGAGACGCTCCGGCTGGGCGAACGCGCCGTTGATGCCCTCCTTGATGCGGTCGATGTAGGGGTTGTTCTCCACCTTGCCCAGGTCCTCCATGATGGTGTCCTTGGCCTTCTGCAGGTCCTCCGCGGTCTCGGACTTCAGGATGAGCACGTTGAGCTTGATCTGGATGAGCTCCAGCTTGTTCTCCGGGAACACCTTGCCCTCGTACTCCTTCACCAGCGCCAGCGCGGCGTCCGCGCTCAGCGGCACACCCCCGTTGTCCAGCTTCTGGGTGATTTCCCGCATCTGGTTCTCCACGTCCTTGCCGTGGCGCAGCCCGCACTTGTCCTGCGGGTCGTTCTGGATGATTTCCTCCACCAGGTGGGTAGCGGCGGTGTTCACGCCGTCCTTCAGGCTCTTGTAGATCTTGCCGTAGGCCTCCAGCTTCTGGTCGCCCTCCAGCTTGCGCGCCTCCTCCAGCGCCTTCACGTTCGCGGCGCCCTCGTCCAGCGTCGGCTGCACATCCGCCAGCGCGCGTGCGCCGCCGATGAAGCCGCCCACAACCTCACCCTTGGGGGTCATCACGAAGATGGAGGGGAAGCCGCTGACGCGGTACTGCTCCGCGAGCTCCTGGTTCTTCTTCATCTGCTCCGGGGTGATTTTGTTCTGGGCGCGGGGGAGGTCAACCTCCACCAGCACGAACTTGTCCTTGGCGTAGGCGTCGAAATCCGGCTTGTCGAACACGTTTTGGCGGAGCATGATGCAGTAGCCGCACCAGTCGGACCCCGTGAAGTCCACGAGCATCGCCTTGTTCTCCGCTGCGGCCTTGGTCTTGGCCGCCTCGAAATCCGTCATCCACTCGGCGCAGAACGCCGGGGCCACCAGGGCTGCGAGCCCCACTGCCGTAAATGTCTTGCTAAACATGCCCGCAGTATACGCGCCCGCGCGCCCGCCCCGCAAGCCCAAAAACGGGGAATGACAGAATTAGCCGCCGCCTACTGCCGGGGATGGCGGGCGGCTTCGATGACGCCCCGCGTGTGGGCGGCGGCGCGGAGCACCTGGTCCGCCTGCTCCCGCCAGGCCTTGAGGGCGCGCTCGCATTCCGCGATGAGGTCCGCGCGCTCCTCCCTGGTGCGGTCCACGGATTGGAGGTCGGCCTCCAGGGCGTCGCACGCCTTCTGCAAATCCTCCTTCGTTTCGGCGGAGAGCATGAGGGCGTTCGCCTTGACGAGCACGTAGTCCAGCCGCAGCCACGGCTCCGCGGTGGCGAGCCGTTCGTTGCAGAAGGCCACAATCTCCGCAAACGCGGCCGTGCCCTTTTCCTGGATGAGCCCCTGCGCGTATTCCTTCACCAAATCGCGCTGGAACGCCCGCTCCCCCTCGGCGCAGAGCGCCGGAACCGCCAGCGCCGCCAGCGCGGCTACGGTGAACACCTTGGTTGTCATGGGGAGAGTTTAGCCACAGATGCTCGGGTTCCGCAAGGAAAAACGAAGCGCGCCGCATCACTCCGCGCCCCCAGGCGCGCAAACTTTACAAATTGTAAATCGTCAATTGTAGATTGTAAATTGCACCGCGTGTTCACGCGATGCAGTCTTGGCAGAATTGCTTGCGGCCGCAGGCGGCGCAGGATTGGCCCATCCACACGGAATCGAAATGCTGGATGGCGCGGGACACCAGCTCCGGATCCGTGGTCAGAATGCCCGCCTCGAAATTGCGGCGTTGCTCGCTCTTCATGCCCAGCGCCGCGCCTGTCAGGTTGGCCGACCCGATATAGGCCGTCTCCAAGTCCATGATGATGAGCTTGAAATGCACCCGCGGACACATCACCCGCTCCAGGTTGGTGGCAAGTATGGGGTACTTGTCGAAATCCTCGCGGAACGCCGGCCCCGGCTCCTTGGCATGGATCAGCCGAACATTCACCCCGCGCTCCAACAGCGAAGCCAGCACCCCCAGCAACGGCACCGCCTTCCGCCCCTTCTTCACATACACGTCCTTTATATCCGCCGTCCCAATCCACAACTCCCGCTTCACACCCACCATCCGCTCCACCACCTCCCGGTAGTGGAGTTCATCAGATATGTAGTGGGTGTTAGTAGACATGCGAGATTTGCATACGGAGCAGCTATGATTGTCGTCCTCGCGCCACCAGGCGCGCTCTGTGTAAGCCATCGCGATGGCGACTCAAGTATAGCCCCATCACGGAAGTCATTTGTATTTTTACGCGGCCGCCCCTCTTGCTTATCTTCTTGGTCATGTCGGATATTCTTTGTTGATTATATACCCGCACGCTGACCGCTTCAACAGCTTCTCGCAAGCCTATCCGGCTTTTTCATTTTTCTGCCCTAAAATTGGGGGCAGCATATTTTCGAGAACGTCCTTATCAATTTTTTTACCGTTGAGCATATCTTTTATAATATTTGAAAAAACTTCGGCTAACTCATTCAATGAATGATTGGCATTCACATAATTATCACAACAGTTATTATCACTATTAGCGATAACATTATGTTTCCACCACGGGTCATTAGTTTGTTCTTCGGACATCCACTTTTCAGAAGAAATATTTGGCGCACGCATAACACCAAATTGGATATGAAAACCGTGTGCATCACTCCCTTCGCACATACACTGTATGCCATACATTTTATTGCCTTCACAAACTCCCACTGCCAACCAGGGTACGAGCGAAGTATAGAAACAAAAATTGGAAATAGGAAGCAACATAGACTTCATTTCATTTGTAGTAATTCCTGTATTTCTAATATTACGTTCATATGCAGTGCGACCGAAACTGACAGTATATTCCGCCTTGAGTTTATCTCTTATCATGCAGAATAGCTCGAATCTTTGACGTGCTCTTAGCACAAGATAAGTTTCGTTGGTTAAACTCTCAATACTATCAATTAAATCGAAAAATGACGTCTCTTGTAGAACTTTTTGCACTATATCAATTTTTCTATCTTCGAGCAACATGCGTCCTTGTGTTGAAATTTCATCTTTAGTGAGATTATTAAACTTATTGCCAAGTCTATTATCAATAGAAGATACATGAATATAATCGGGGACGCCTGATCTCTTGTTGCTCTTGCTCCTGTTGTCGTGGAAATGCAATGCTTGAATATTACTGAAAAAGTCTCGATATGTATCCCTAAGGTTTTGTTCTTGGTCATTCCACCATTCGAATGGTATGATATGATCCATATCCCAGGGGCGGTTTTCATCATCCCATGTTATAGATGACGCGGGATTGAAATATGAACCTAGAAGATTATGAAGATACTTGCTTTGGTAGAGATAGAGAGCGAAGTTTTCAGCTGTTCCCCACGATTTTTTGAACATATCTGCCCATGTGCCGTACGCCTCTTTAGGAAAACAACGTAGGTAATCACATGCTCTGAAATCAACATCCAGAGGATATACAAGATGCTGCCAATTCAAAGCTGTATGCAAATAACCTACCGCGATTGCCTTTATCAATGAAGGTTTCTCACCTGCGAGCAGAGAAATTCCGTTGTAAAAGGCCTGTGCATACCTGTTCCTATCAGTAGGAGAGTTAGTGCAACATGTTAAAAATGGCAAACATGCTAACAATGGGATATGTTTATTATCATCTTCTAAACTGTCTGATGCTATGTTGCAAAGGAGATATATCATTACAAAGAACCAACTATCGTTGCCATCGCGCAACAATATATATTTGTATGTCCTTACACTAGAAGGATCTAATGCGTTATTTAGCCTCTCCAATGCTTTTGAGAGCGGCACGCGATCTTTTGTTATTTCGGTGCGCTGTTGAGTCAACACAAATTGTTCGAAACAAGTCTTTTGGCTTGGATTTTCTATTTGAGTCAACACTCCGTTCAAGTTTTTCGGTTGAGGATAACCTTGAGACTCGCTCATAGCCATTCTTGCAGCAACTATACATAATCTACTTGCCGGCAGGAATTGCGTATTCGCGTTTCCGCATAATTTTTCAATTTCTGGCTTAATGTCTGGGCACCGTACGCATAATTCCGAGTATAAATCATCAATTTTACTTAATGGAGTTCCTCCCTTGTTGATTCTGTAGAATAATTCTCGCAACGCTCCATTCTTATTATCATTGAACGTTTCATTCGGAATAATCACAAGAGGAACCTGTTTTACCCCTTGCCTTATTTTTTCTAATCTTGTGTCTTTGAACAAATTATCGAAAGTTTCTCGATTCGTTTTCGCATATTCTTTTATGGCGATTCCTTTAAGCTCCGCAATCCATTTATTATAAGCTTTTTCGGCGGTATTAACTTCTAGCAGATACTGCAATGGTAAATAAGGATTCCCGTCATGTACATATGGATATCCTGATTCGATATTTAACTCCGAATAACTATCAGTAGCATCCGGATACATTAGTTTGAAAGCTTCTTCACGTTCATTCCATTTTAATACAGACAATTCAGGATGTCCATCCTTTTCATGCCATTTAAATCCCCATGGATGGCGCCTTGTAGTTGCCATAAATTGAATCCCGTCATTATTCCTCCGACACCAAATCCTTATATCTTTTGGAAAATAGCCATAGCTAAGAGCTATGACCCTTTGCTGTCCATCGAATAGACACCATGTTTTGCCATCATGGTATAACATAAATGACCCTATTGGATAGCCTTTAACTATCGAATCCCATAAATTTATAACTTGCAAAGGTGACCATACAACGCCGCGCTGAACTGCAGGAATGGTTAAAATTTTGGTTTCACTTGCGTATGCAAGCTCTGCATATGTTAATGAAATTAATTCTTTGTTCGAGTCCAATTTTTCCCTGATTTTGTATTCACGCCACTTATTTATGACTATGTCTTTATTAGAATGGGCGCAGAATCGTTTCTCTCCATCATTGCCCCAAGATGCAGTTTTTTCTCCTTCGGGAATAAGACAAAAGCGAGCTTTGCAGATGCGGACTTTATCGCTGCCATCAATCCATTCGTCTTCATCGCTTTTGCTGAATCGGCTACTGAATTGTTGGTAGTTCTCAAATCGGCTTTGCATAATGCCTATGGCAATAGGTTTACTTCCATCGCACACTAGAAGCAAATCACCAATTTTTGCACTTTGCCAGTCGCCAATTCGTTCGACATCATCTAAGCTAAAGAAAGCGCATTGATAATTGAGAAACAAATCAAAATTGCTCGGTCCGTATTTACCCCAGTGTGTCCCAATTTTCCAGACGTTTTGCATAAATTTAATATATTGTTGTTAATTATTTTGATTTTCTCATTGTCATAATGCCTTGTCAAGCATTTTCTTCTTCGACTCCCACATCCGGTAAAGGCTCGGCGCCGACGGCTAGGAGCAGTTGCCGGGATTTATCGATGTTGGTGGTGTCGAGGGGAGTTTTTTCGTACTTGTCCCTGGCGTTGGGGTTGGCTCCGGCGGCTAGGAGAAGTTCCACCATTTCCGGGTCGTCGGCGAGGTGGTGGAGGGGGGTGCGGCCGCAGATGTCGGTGGCGTTGACATCTGCGCCGGCCTGGATGAGGAGTTGGAGCTGGCGGGGGTTGTGGACGTCCATGGCGGGGGTGCCGTTTCTGTTGTCGCGTGCATTGGGGTCGGCACCGGCGGCTAGGAGTAGTTCGACGGACTCTGGCTTGTCCCAGGTACGGAAGAGAGGCGTGCAGCCATCGATGTTGCGTGCGTTGGGGTTGGCACCGGCGGCGAGGAGGCATTTGACCATCTGGGGGTCATCCGCGTGGTGGTGGAGCGGGGTTTTGCCGTCATTGTCCGCGGCGTTGGGATTGGCGCCGGCATCCAGCAGGCGTTGCATGCCAAAGGCATCGCAAACGTGCATGAGCGGGGTGGTGCCGTCCTTGGCCGGGGAATCGGGCGGGGTGCCGGCGGCGAGGAGGAGTTCCACCTGGCCCTCGCTGCAGCAGTCGTGCAGGGGGGTGCGGCCCTCGTTGTCCACGGCGAGGGGATCCGCGCCGGCCTCCAGCAGGATGCGGGTGTCCACCTCGTCGAATGCGCGCATGAGGGGGGTGCGGCCCTTGTTGTCTGCTGCGTTGACATCTGCGCCGGCGCGGAGGAGGAGGGTGATGCCCACGGGCTCGCGCATCTCGTGGAGAGCGGTGCGCCCGTTCTCGTCGCGGGCGTTGGGGTTGGCCCCGGCCTGGAGGAGGACCTCGGTGATGGGATACTCGCGGGATTCCATGAGCGGGGTGCGGCCATGGTTGTCGGTGGCGTTGGGGTCTGCCCCGGCGCGGAGCAGGGCGGCGACCACATCCGGGCCCATCCAGCGGAAGAGGCAGGTCTTGCCCTCGTTGTCGCGGGCGTTGATGTCGCACCCGGCGCGCAGGAGCAGCTCGACGCACTCGTCGTCGTATGCGGTCCAGAGCGGGGTGATGCCATGGACGTCCACCACGTCGGCGCGAGCCCCGGCGCGCAGGAGCTGCCTCATGATGCCCACGGGATGACAGTCGAAGAGTGCGTTCCTGCCGTCCTCGTCCAAAACGTTGACATCAGCCCCGGCATCGAGGAGCATGCCGACGATTTCAGAGTCGTCCGCATCCATGAGGGCGGTGCGGCCATACTGGTTGCGGGCGTTGACATCCGCCCCGGCATCGAGCAGGAGCTTGACGGTTTCGGGGTCCCTGGCCATCAAGAGCGGGGTGTCGCCGCCGTTGCTCGCGGCGTTGACATCCGCCCCGGCGCGGACCAGGAGTTCGGAGAGTTCCGTGGATCTGCTGAGCAGGAGCGCGGAGCAGCCGTTGGCGTTGCGGGCGTTGACATCTGCGCCGCAGTCCAGGAGGAAGCGGACCACGTTGATGAGGTCGGCGCGGGAGGCATCGAGGAGCAAATCGGAATTGGGTATCATAGGATTTACTATGTACTAGGTACTATGTACTATTTGAAAATTCCGGTTACCAGGGGATGCGGCGCTGGCGGAGGTAGTCTTGGGCGGCGCGGCAGCCCACCCTGGCGGCCTGCTGGACGAGCGAGATGCCGTACTGGGCGTTGATGGGCGTGTTGCCCAGGCCGGAGATGTACATCTGGCCCAGCATGTTGAGGGCATCGCCGTTCCCCTGGCTTGCGGCCTGTTGGAAAAAGCGGCGAGCCTTCTCGCCATCGCCTTGCTGGAGGGCCTGAATACCCTGCATGGTGACTGCCTGGAGCTCCAGCTGGCGCATGAGAATCTGCGCTTGCATATCCTTGGTTTGCGCGGCGAGCTGCCCGGCGAGTTTATGGACGGCTGCCCAGTCGTTCCGCTGGACGGCGGGCATGATTTTTTCGTTGTAGAACGCCTTGTCTTCCGCGGAGGGTTCCGCGGAGAGGGGAGAGGCGGCGGCCAGCAGGATGAGTGCCGGGATGACGGCGCGGATGATGGATTTTGTTTTCATAGTGGCAATTGGAATTATGGATTAGGATTAAGATTAGGATTAGGTGGGTGGTTGGTGGGAGGGCGCGGTTAGCGGCGGCGGAGGTGCCAGACCTGGCACTTGCGGTCGGAGTAGTAGAGGCCCATGTCGGTGACGGCCAGGATTTCGCGGTCGCCGGGGTCGATGAGCTCCTGGAACCGGAACTGGTGGGGGCAGCCGAGGTTGTGCCAGACGATGCCCTTGAGGTCGGAGTACTGGAGCTGGTGCGGATCCTTGGGTGAGATGCGGACCAGGGTGTTCGGGGTGGTGGTGATGATAGACGGCATGATGGTAATTTACGATTTACAATTTACGATTTACAATTTGGGAAGTTCGCGCGCTTCGCGCGGGGGTGAGATGACGTTGATGGACATTTCCGGGGAGAGGGGGGCTTGGAAGCGGGAGGCGGCCTCCTCTTGGGAGATGGCGCCGCAGAGGACGCCGCGTGCGACAAGCTGGCGGTAGCGCTCGGAGTGCTCCGGCACGGCGTAGGCGCCGGGGTCCTTGTCCAGGTAGTAGTGGGATGCGTAGTAGGCCTCCCAGCGGGCCTGGGCGTCCGGCGAGACGATGCCGAGCTGCCAGGCGCGGATCATGATGGCTTTCAGGCTGGCGCCGAAATAGTGCTTGAGCTCCAGCAGCTCGCCGAGCTGCACGGAATCGCGCGGGGCGTTCCCCAGGGCCTCGAAGAGCGCGGCGCGCGGCATCAGCAGGGCCCCGGCGAAATGCTGGATGTAGTACTCCTCCTCGCTGCCCTCCGCGGCGTCCAGTTGTGGGAAGAGGATGTGCGCGAGCTCGTGCGCCAGGGTCATGCGCTTTCGGGGCAGGTAGATGGTGTCGTTGAGCCACCGGGCCACGCAGATGAGCGGGCAGCCGCCCAGCTCTGCGGAGAAGCCGCTGAACTTGCGCTCGCCGCTCTCCACCTCGAAAATCTTGATACCCTTGCGCTCCAGCAGGTAGCAGAGGTTGGGCAGCGGGCCGAACCCCAGGTTCCAGCGCCGCCGCAGCTCGTCCGCCACGTCCTCCATCACATCCGTGTCGCCGGAGAAATCCAGCGCGGCGCCCTCGAAGGGGTTGCGGAACGGCGTGTCGGCGCCCACGCGGCGCTCCACCTCGCGGTACAGGTTGAAATGCTCCGTGGCGGCGGCCACTATGGCGTCCTGCTCCTTCTTGGGCAGCTCGTAGCGCGCGCGGAACTGGATGTTCTGCAGCGGCTCCATCGGCAGCGCCACGTCATCCAGGATGCCCAGCACCGCGCGCAGCCGCTCCGCCACGTCCGCCCGCGGCGCCACCTCGCCGCGCTCGTAGCGCGCCAGCATCTCGTGCGACACCACCCCGCCGATGGCATCCCGCAGCGCGCGCAGCGACATCCTGCGCACCTTCCGGCGGTTCCTCATCTGGCTTGCAAACGTAGTGTTCATGGGCGTTGTAGCGGGTACGGTTGACAAATTACCACATAACGGAGCGTTCTGTCAACCGAAATTTTGAAAAAGTCGCCATTTTTTTGTAAACCGCACAAGGAGCAACGAAAAAACTCCTCGCCAGGAGGTGCGGGACGTGGTATGTTGGGGAGAAATGGTACCGGGGAGACAGATGGGGGCGGCGCTGGCGGTGTTGGCGGCGGCGGCAGTGGCGGGGTGCACGCAGCACCACGCGTTCAAGCCGTATGCGGGCTACAAGATGGCTCCGTACACGGTGCGGGGCTGGGATTTCGTGCCCATGGGGATAGAGGCCGCGCTGCGGTACGAGCAGGATGGCATAGCCTCCCACTACGAGGCCGGCGGCGCGCGCGGCGCGCTGGGCCAGCGCCTGTACCGCGACCAGCTGTACGCGGCGCACCGCACGCTCCCGCTGCCGTGCGTGGTGCGCATCACCAACCTGGGCAACGGGCGCAGCACCCTGGCGCGCGTGGCGGACCGCGGGCCGTTCATCCCCGGAAGGCTCATCGATGTGAGCACGGCCGTGGCCGAGAGGCTGGGGTTTGTGGGCAAGGGGCTGGAGAACGTGCGTGTGCAGGTGCTCTCCGTGGGCGACGGCCCCTACCGCCGCACCGCCGCGGATTTGCCTCAACCCGCGGACACCGCGCCCGCCGGAATTGAACGTTGACTTGCACCGGGCATCTGGTAGAATTCGCCCACAGATGGACGTGCGCGACATGGTGGTGGAATACCTGGGCGGCCTGCAGCAGCGGGGCGTCCTGCGCCAGCCTGTGGACGAGGCCGCGCGCGCTATCCTGCACGATTGGTGCGTGTACGCCCGAGACCGCAAGCGGCAGCCCGCCGCCGCGCCCGCCGCCGTGCCGATGCCCGCAACCGCCGCCGTGCCGATGCCCGCAACCGCCGCCGTGCCGATGCCCGCAACCGCCGCCGCGCAGCCGTACCCGCCCGCGCCGCAGCAGACAGTGGCGGATGGCGGCGGAATGGATGATTTCAAGGCCCTCAAGGAAAGCCTGGGCAAGAAGACCGCCCCCAAGGAGGACGAGCCGGAGGTGGCATACTTCCGCCCCGGAGGCCGCAACGCGGACGAGGCCTGGGAGGCCATGCGCCTGGCCCTGCCCAAGTGGGATCCCCTGCGCAATCTCGGCACCCTGCGTGAAACGCCCGTCTTCGGCGAAGGCAACCGCCGCGCCGACATCATGATGGTGGGGGATGTTCCCGGCTACCAAGAGGAAAAGGCCGGGCGCCCCATGCAGGGCCCGGCCGGCGAGAAGCTGGACGGCATGCTCAAGGCCATGGGCATCTCCCGCGGCGATGTGTACCTGACCACGCTGGTGAAGTTCCGCCCCGCGCAGCCGCGGCAGACCGTGAGCACGCGCGCCGCCACCCAGCGGGAGGTCCGCGCCTGCCTGCCCGTGCTGGACTTTGAAATCGGGCTGGTGCAGCCCAAGGTGATCGTGGCGTTCGGCGTGGTGGTGGCGCGCGCCCTGCTACGGGGCGGAGACCTGCCGCTCTCCGACTACCAGGGGCGCCCCAACCGTTACAACGGCGTGCCCGTGGTGGTGACCCACCATCCCAGCTACCTGCTGCGCACAAGCGATCTGGCGGAGCGCCGCCGCCTGTGGGAGGAAATGCTCCGCGTCATGGAAATGGTGGGCCTGCCCATCTCCGACAAGCAGCGCGGGTTCTTCCTGCCGAAGAGGTAGGGCCCGCGCGAAACGGGAGTTTGCCTAACCCAGCCGGGACACGGCGGAGAGAATGGCGGCGGGGTAGAGGATGTGCTCCTGCACCTGGATGCGCGCGTGAAGCGTTTCCGGGGTGTCGCCGGGCAGCACGGGCACGAACGCCTGCATGATGATCTCCCCGCTGTCCATGCCGGCATCCACGTAGTGCACGGTGCAGCCGGTCTGCTTGGCGCCGGCCTGCAGGGCCTGGGTCCAGGCCTCCACGCCGGGGAAGTTTGGCAGCAGGGCCGGGTGGATGTTGAGGATGCGGTTGGGGAAGGCGCGCAGCAGAGGCTCCTTCACCAGGCGCATGAAGCCCGCCAGGCACACCAGGTCCACCTTCAGCTCCGTGAGCCGCCGCGCCACGCGCTCCTGCTCCTCCAGCGGAAACTTGTTTTTGTACCCGGCGCAGTCCATCACCTCCGCCGGCACCCCGCGCTGCCGCGCACGCTCCAGGATGCGCGCTTCCGCATGGTCGGACAGCACCAGCACCACTTCCGCATCCAGGCGGCCGTCGTCTATGGCGTTGAAGATGGACTGGCAATTGGTGCCGGACCCGGAACCCAGTACAGCGAGGCGAAGACTCATAGTGCCGCCAATCTAGCCCAGCGCCGCGCGTTTGTCAATCCTTTTGAGACGGCCATCCGGGACTAGAGAAGGGCAAATGCCACGCCGGTCAGCGCGCCGCACACGGCAGAGACGATGCACCAGGTCTGCGCCTCGTCCGCCGCCTTGCGCGCCGCATCGTAGTTTCCCGTGGTCCACAGGGAATCCACCTGGGAGGATTTCACGATGGCCACAATGCCGAAGGGCAGGCAGCAGAAGATGGTTACCAGGATGCTCCAGGCCAGGTAGTTGTCCGGTTTGGGCGGGGTGTTGTATTGTTGTTCGTTCATGAGTAGGTGAGGTTAGTGCATGAGGAAATCCGCGGCTGCCAGCAGGAGGAAGAACGCCAGCGGAACCACGAGGGCCAGGATGGACCACTTGACCCACTGCCACGCGCTCACGGAATCGCGGCAGGCCTTCTCGTAGTCGCCCATCGCCCACGCGCTGTCCACCCCGGCCGCCTTCACGATGGCCACGATGCCCAGCGGCATGCAGCAGAAGATGGTCACCAGGATGGCGGCGGTCAAGTGGCTCTCCGGCCGCCGCAGGGCGTTCTGCGGGGTCAGGCGGTACGGGTTCGGGTCCATTCGGTCCATGGCGTTCTCTGTCTCCATCATACACGGAACGTGGCCGATGCGCAAAGAAAAACTGAAACGTTTTGCAGGGTCACTTGACGAAGCCCACCCTGTCGGCCTCCGTGATGGGGCGTATCACGCGGCAGGGATTGCCGGCGGCCAGGGTGCGGGGCGGGATATCGTGGGTGACGATGCTGCCGCAGCCGATGACGGCGCCCTCCCCGATGCAGACGCCCGCCATGATTTTCACGTCGCCCGCAATCCAGGCCTTGTCGCCGATGGAGATGCGGCCGCCGATAAGCGCGCCCTGTGCGCGCTCATCCGGGTCCAGGCTGTGGTTGGCGCTGTACATGCCCACGTTTGGGCCGATGAGGACGTTGTTGCCGATGGAGATGCGGGAGCAATCCAGCAGCACGGCGCCGAAGTTGATGTAGACATCGTTCCCGATGAAGATGTTCTTGCCGAACTCGCAGGTGAAGTCCGGCTCCACGTACACGTTGCTTCCCACGCTGCCGAAGAGCTGCTCCATGAGTCGGCGGCGCAGCTCCGGCTGCTCGTCCGTGGTCTTGTTGTACTGCTTGAAAATGTTCTTGGCGGCCACGCGCCGGGTGAACAGGTCCGCATCGAAATCATCGTACACCATGTCCCGCTGCATCTTTTCCCAGGCGCTCAGCCCCTTGCCGTTGTTGCCGCTCATACCGCCGCCATGCTACCGCAAACGGCACGCGGATGCAACACCATTTTCCCCCGCGCCGCTCACGCACTATCAACTTGACTTGGCGCACCCGTGCGCTAGACTTGGAGAACACGCCGCCACGCCGCGCAAACCATGAAGAACAGCCTGGACACCGCCGCCAACATCCATGTGCAGAACACTGCACCGGGGCGCACGGACATTGCACCCGCGCGCCCGGCGGGGGCGGTGTACCTGGGCGGGTTCCGCGCCGCACCGCTGGAGACGGTGCGCCTGGCAATCGTGGGGCTGGGGGAGCGCTGCACGGTTCTGCTGGAGCAGCTCAAATCCATCCCCCACGCGGAGGTGGTGGGGCTGTGCGACTTGTCGCTCCCCGCGCTGGCGGCGGCGGCGCAGGAGTGCGGGCCGAGGGAGAACGCATCCTCCCTGCAACTGTTCAGCGGGCCGCAGGGGTATGAGCGCATGCTGGACGAGGCGCACCCGGACGCCGTGGTGATCTGCACCACGTGGGCCACCCACGCGGCCATGGCGGTAACCGCCATGGAGCACGGCGTGCATGCCCTGGTGGAGGTGCCGCTGGGGCTCACGCTGGACGAGCTCTGGCAGGTGGTGGACACGGCGGAGCGCACGCAGAAACACTGCATGATGCTGGAGAACTGCTGCTACGGTCGGGATGAGCTCATGTTCCTGAACATGGTGCGGCAGGGCCTCATCGGCGATCTGCTGCACGGGGAGGCGGCCTACATCCACGATTTGCGGGAGCGCCAGCTCACCGCCGGCTCCGATTGGCACTTCGCACACCTGGCCGCACGCAACGGCAACCTCTACCCCACCCACGGGCTCGGCCCCCTCGCACAGTACATGAACCTCGCCCGCACCGACGACACCTTCGACCGCATCGTCTCCTTCAGCAGCCCCGCCCTGGGCCGCGCCGCACACGCGGAGAGGAACCTGCCGCCGGACCACCCCTGGAACGAGACGGACATCAAGTGCGGCGACATCAACACCTCCATCATCAAGACCCGCCTGGGCAGAACCATCCTGGTGCAGTGGGACGAGACCAGCCCGCGCCCGTACGACCGCCGCAACCTCATCCAGGGAACGGAGGGCACGCTGGCCGGGTTCCCCACCCGCATTGCAGGCGCCGGGCTGAACGACGGCAGCGAATGGGTGCAGGGCGATGAGGCAATCTCCCCCCTGCGCGAACGCTATGAGCACCCGCTGTGGCGGCGGCTGGGCGAGGCCGCGGAAGCCACCGACAGCCGCGGCGGCATGAACTACCTGCTCCTGGCGCGCATTGTGGAGTGCCTGCGGGCGGGCGAACCGCTGGACCAGAACGTGTACGAGGGCGCCTTCTGGTCGGCTGTGGCCCCGCTCTCCGAGAAATCGGTGAACGAGGGCGGCATGCCGCAGCTCTTCCCGGATTTCACCCGCGGGGATTGGCGGCGCACCGCACCCCTGGGTGTTGTGGAATAGGCCTTTGCCGGCGGCCTGTTGCGGCGGGGGCTTTGCGGCGGGCATGGGTTGGTGGTGGACAAGGCGGGGAAGTTCTGGTAACATAGCGTGCGTGAAGGCAAAGGTGTGCGCAGCGTTGTTGGCGGTGGCGGTGGCCCTGGCGGGCTGCAGCGTCTCCAAGCGCATCCAGAAGGCATCCGACAAGATGGAGGCGCGCTACGCCAAAATCGCCACGTGGGAGGCCCTGCCCGTGCGCACCATTTCCTGGAACCAGGCCATCGCGCTCATGCGCACCAACAACACGGAGCTCATGTCCGCCCGCAACAACATCAAGTCCGCCGACCGCGAGACCCTGCGCGTCTACACGGACATGATACCCGCCGTCTCCTACTACGCCTACATGAGCAAATCGCTCAACGACCTGTCGCGCCGGTGGAACGGGAACGACCTGACGAACAACGTGAACGTGAACTTCTTCCTGCCCACGCTCACGCAGCTGCCGTACCGCGTGTACGCCAACAAGGTGCGCGCGTTCGCGGCGGTGAAGGCGCTGGAGGGCGCGGAGCGCGAGGCCGTCTCCAAGCTCTACCAGGCCGTGCGCAAGCGCGAGCTCGCGCTCAAGATGCAGGAGCTGGATGCCCAGCTGCCGCCGGAGGCCGCCGCCGCCTCGTCCACCGCCACGGCCGAGCGCGAGAAGCAAGACCTGGACTACTACCAGACCGTGTCCAGCCTGCTGGGCAGCGCGGAGGCGCGCTGGAACATCCTGCCGGAAACGATGCCGCGCATCCAGTGGAAGGACTACCGCAACCGCTTGGACCGTCTGGACCCGCTGGTGCTCTGCAACTTTGTGATGCAGCTGGAGAACGCGCGCCTGGCGCAGTACGGCGTGGCGCTGCAGTACCTGCCCACCATCAACACCAGCCTGTACAGCCCCTCGCTCTTCAGCTCCAGCGGCGGCACCTACACCGGCACCTTCCTCGGCGGTGAGGACACCCACCTCAACCTGAGCGTCAGCTATCAATTCGACACCCAGCTGGACAACTGGAACCGCTACCGCGACAGCCGGGACCGCTACCGGCTGGCGCAAAAGAAGGTAGAGGGAGACATGCGCGACCACAAGAGCAAGATAGAGGCCCTGCGCCGCAGCGTGGACGAGTACGAGAACTGGAAGAGCTACATGGCCAAGCGCATGGAATTCATCCGCAAGATGCCCATGGACGATGCCAATTCCTTCCTGGAGCGCAACAAGGCCGCGGTGGACATGAAGCGGGAGATGCTCAAGCAGGAGCAGGAGGTTGTGGAGACGGAGGCCGCCATTATCCTGGAATACGGCATGCCGGGGCTTTCGCCCATGAAGTTTGATTGACATGCGGCCATGCAGAATTTTCCCGAATGCCTGCGCCTGTACCTGGTGACGGATGCCCCGGAGCGTTGCAGCCTGGGGCTGGCGGAAACCGTGCGGCGCGCGATTGCCGGCGGCGCCACGCTGGTGCAGTACCGCCGTGAGCACGCGGATGCCGCCACCATGCTGCGCGAGGCCGCGGAGCTGCGCGAAATCACCCGCGCCGCCGGCGTGCCCTTCATTGTGAACAACCATGTGCAGCTGGCCCTGCAGGTGGGCGCGGACGGCGTGCACGTGGGCCAGGCGGACACGCCCGCGGCGGAGGCGCGCCGCCTGCTGGGGCCGCGCGCCGTCATCGGCATCTCCGTGAGCAACGAGCGTGAGATGCGCGCCGTGGACGCGCGCGCCGCGGACTACGTGGGCTGCGGCCCGGTGTTTCCCACCGCCACCAAGGCGGATGCCGCGCCCGCCGTGGGCGTGGAGGGCTGGGCGCGCCTCTCGCGCATCTGCCCGCTGCCCATTGTGGGCATCGGCGGCATCACCGCCGCCCGCGCGCGGCAGCTGCGCGCCGCCGGCCCGTGCAACGGCGTGGCCGTGGTCTCCGCCATCTGCGGCGCCGCAGACCCCGCCGCCGCCGCACGTGAATTCACCACCGCCCTCTCATAGCCATGGATAGCGCAATGCAAGATATGGAGGAAGCGCGCCGCACCGCGGCACGCGTGCTGGCGAACATACGCGCCGCGCGCCCGCTGGTGCTCTCCCTCACCAACACGGTGGCGCAGGCCTTCACCGCCAACGCCCTGCTGGCCGTGGGCGCCTCTCCCATCATGCTGGAGGACGAAACGGAGACGCAGGAGCTGCTCCGCGCCCGCTGCGGCGGCTTGCTGGTGAACGTGGGCACGCTCACCGCCGCGCAGGCCGTTACCATGCAGACCGCCGTGCGCACCGCGAACGGGTGCGGCGTGCCCTGGGTGCTGGATCCCGTGGCTTTCGGGCTGCTTTCTTTCCGCACCTCGTTCTGCCGCGAGTTGCTGCCGTTCCGCCCCGCCATCATTCGCGGCAACCCCTCCGAAATCATCTCACTGGCCGATGCCGGCGGCACCCCCACCTCCCGCGGCACGGAAAGCACCATTCCCCCCGCAGATGCCCTGGAGGCCGCGCGCCGCCTTGCCCTCACCCACCGCACCTCCGTCCTCGTCACCGGAGAGGTGGACTATGCCACGGACGGCACCGCCGTGCACGCGCTGCGCACCGGGCACCCGCTGATGGCGCGCGTGGCGGGCACGGGCTGCGTCCTGGGCGCGCTGTGCGCGGCCTGCCTGCCCTGCGCGCGCACGCCGCTGGAAGCGGCCGTCGCCGCCGCCTGCATCATGGGTGAGGCCGGCCGCCGCGCCGCCGCCCGCGCCACGCGCGCGGGTTCCTTCGCCACCGCCCTCCTGGATGAGCTGGGCAGCGCGGAATAGGCCAAGGGGATTTTGTGGGAACGCATCCGCCGACATGCACCGCCCTGCCCTGCTCGCGTTTCTCTTTGACATGGCATCGGCGCGGGTGTATAGTGTACGCATGTTCAAGAAATTACTTGCATTGACGGCAGCGGCGGCCATGCTTGCCCCCGCGTTTGCGGCAGAGTGGATGAGCGACATCAACGCCGCCAAGGCGAAGGCCCAGGCGGAGCACAAGCTCATCCTGATGGACTTCACGGGATCCGACTGGTGCCACTGGTGCATCAAGCTGCGCTCGGAGGTGCTGGACAAGCCGGAGTTCGAGGCCTACGCCAAGGACAAGTTCGTGCTCATGGAGGTGGACGTGCCGCGCAACACGGGCAAGCTCACCCCGGAAATCCAGGCCCAGAACAAGCAGCTCTGCTCCCAGTACAAGGTCAACGGTTTCCCCACCCTGCTCGTGGTCACCTACAAGGGCACCGTGGTGGGCGGTTTCGGCGGCTACCGCTCCATGCAGGATTTGCAGGCCATCCTGGACAAGGCCATCAAGGCGCACGCCGACATGAAGGCGGCGCAGAAGCTGCCGGACGCGGAGAGGGAGAACGCGCTGGACGCCGTGTACGCCACCATGGATCCCGCGGCCCTGGCCGCCGGCGGTTACAAGACCAAGGCCAAGGAGAACGCGGAGAAGCAGCGCAAGGAATTTGAAACCAAGATCATGGCCTGCCAGACCGTGGAGGAGTGGGTGAAGACCGTGGACGAGTGCCTGGCCGTCACCATGCCGCAGAACAAGCGCTACCTGCTGGACCAGAAGTTCACCGCCCTCGTCAACAGCGCGGAGACCGTGGAGGATATCAAGGCCGCCGAGAAGGTGGGACGCGAAATCCTGGAAACCCTGCCCGCGCAGGTGGCCGCACAGGTCAAGCAGCAGCTTGACCGCGATTTCGCGGACCCCGCCGCCATGCTGGAGCGCATGAAGAAGCTCCGCCAGCAGGGCGAGCAGCAGGCCCCGCAGCAGTAAGGCGCCGCGCTATTCGCCCAAGGTGGGCGAGGCAAAGTCAAACACCCCGCACCCGGCCGTTTTCATGCGGCGGGGATTGCGGGGTGATTTGCATGTGTTCCCCTACTTGAACAGCGGGGTGATGTACTGCGCGAGGTCTATGCCGAAGGCGGTCTTGACCACCAGGTAGATCACGCAGAGCATGAAGAGCGTGGCAATAACCTTGCGGATGACGCGGAAGAACACCAACGCCGCGCCGAAGGCCGCCGCCAAGCCGCCGCCGCCAAGCGTGGAGGCATCAATGCCGAAGATGGTGTGCGGGGCGGCGTCCGCAAGCTGGCAGAGGGCTTGCAGCATGGGCTACTGCTTCTTGTTCTGCTGCGCCTCCATCTCCTTCTTCATGGCGGGCAGCAGCTGCTCGTCGTAGTATTTCAGGTTGGAGCGCAGGCGCTCGGCCAGCTTGGTGTCCGGTGCAGCGGCCTCCGCCTGGCGGTAGCACTCCACCATCTTGAGCAGCGCGTTGTAGTCCCCGCGGATGAAGGAGCAGCTGTCGCCCATGGCGCGCAGGGCGGCCTGTCGCACCTCCGGGTACAGCTCCTTCCTGTCCAGGAATTTCTGCAGCTGTGCCTGCATGGCGGCGATGTCCTGCGGGGTGAATTTCCCGGTGAAGGAGGTGAGGATTGCCTCCAGGTCCCTGCCCTGCTGCTTGAGCTCGTCCTGGTTGGCGATGAAGCGAGCGTAGCCGAGGGTGTTCTGGGGGTCCAGGGTGTTGATTTCCTGCACCACGTCCGGGTACTTGTAGCGGCAGAGCTTGGGGATGGCCTCCAGGCCCTCCGCCAGGGCCTTGGCGCGCTCCAGGCCCTGCAGGCCTTGCGCCTTGGTGAAGGCGGCATCGCGCGTGGCGCGCAGCTGCTGCACCTTGTCCAGCTCCGCCACGTACTCCTGCACGGTCTGGCGGGGACTGGCAATCACGCCGAAGGGCTTGCCGTTTTCGTCATGCACCACCACGGTGGGGAAGCCGCCGGTGATGTTGTAGGAGGCGAGCAGGGCCTCGTTGGCGTCCATCTGCTCCTTGGGCATGGCGGCCACGGCTTCCGGCAGACGCGGGAACACCACCTCCACCAGGAGGTAGCCGTCCTTCGTCAGCTTGTCGAACTCCGGGGAGTCGAATATCTTGGTGCGCAGGTAGATGC
Source organism: Akkermansia sp. (assembly GCA_024405435.1). GTDB lineage: Bacteria > Verrucomicrobiota > Verrucomicrobiia > Verrucomicrobiales > Akkermansiaceae > Akkermansia. Next base: position 31,336 of record JAKSOU010000015.1, read on the forward strand.
AGGGCGGGCACCATTCCTTGCCGGTGAAATCCAGCAGGATGGTGCGGTGCTGCGCCTGCGCCACGGGGATGGCGGCCTCCAGGCTCGGGGCTTCCGGCAATGCCGCCGCCAGCCCCGCCGCCCAGACGGCGCCGATGATGCCGAGTGTGGTTTTCATGGCGTGGTGGCGGGTTGATTTTTTTGTTGATGGGTTAGCCCTTCATGCCGGTGATGGTGCCGTCCGCCTCCACCTTGATGACCTTGGCGGAGGGTTCCTTCGGCAGTGCCGGCATGCGCAGGATATCCCCGGTGAGCGCCACCAGGAAGCCCGCGCCGTTCGCTATCTCGAAGTCGCGCACGGTAATGACGAAGCCCTTCGGGCGGCCCACCACGGTGGCGTCGTCGCTCAGGGAGTTCTGGGTCTTGGCCATGCAGACGGGGAGGTTGGTGAGGCCGTTGCGCTCCATGAGGTCCAGCTTCTTGAGCGCGGCCTTGGTGAGCACCACGCCGTCCGCGCCGTAAATCTTGCGCGCGATGGTCTCCATGCGCTCCTTGACGGGGATGTCCAGCCCGTAGAGGCACTTGAAGGGCGGGTTGTCGGCTTTGTCGATGCTCTCCACCACGATGGAGGCGAGCTCCTTGGCACCCTGCCCGCCCTCGCCGAAGACGTTGGCGACGGCGCAGCCCACGCCCATCTCCGCGCAGAGCTTCTTCACCTCGGCAATCTCCTCCTCGGTGTCGGTGGCGGCGAAGAGGTTGATGGCCACGGTGACCGGGCGGTTGTACAGCTTGGCGCTGGTGAGGTGCGCGGCCAGGTTCTCCAGGCCCTTGCGCACGGCCTCCACGTTGGGGGGATCAAGCTCCTTCTTGTTGACGCCGCCGTGCATCTTGAGCGCGCGGATGGTGGCCACGATGACGATGGCATCCGGCGAGAGCCCGCTCTGGCGGCACTTGATGTCCAGGAACTTCTCCGCGCCCAGGTCGAACGCGAACCCGGCCTCCGTCACGGTGTACTCGCTGCACGCCAGCGCCATGCGCGTGGCCAGCACGGAGTTGCACCCGTGCGCGATGTTGGCGAACGGACCGCCGTGCACGAACGCGGGCACGCCCTCCAGGCTCTGCACCAGGTTCGGGTTGATGGCGTCCTTCAGGATGGCCAGCATGGAGTCCGTCACGCCGAACTCCTTTGCGTACACGGCCTCGTCCTCCGCGGTGAAGCCCACCACGATGTTGTCGATGCGGCGGCGCAGGTCATCGAGGCTCTCCGCGAGGCAGAAGCACGCCATCACCTCGGATGCCGGGGTGATGTTGAAGCCCTCCTCGCGCGGCACGCCGTTGCGGTTCAGTCCCACCACGATGCTGCGCAGCGAGCGGTCGTTCATGTCGATCACGCGCTTCCACGTCACCTTGTTCTGGTCCAGCTTGGTGGTGCGGTAGAACAGCGCGTTGTCGATCACCGCGGAAAGCAGGTTGTTGGCGGAGGTGATGGCGGAGAAGTCGCCGTTGAAGCAGAGGTTGATGCTCACGCCGGGCGTGATGGAGGATGCGCCGCCGCCGGTGGCGCCGCCCTTGCGGCCGAACACCGGGCCCATGGAGGGCTCGCGCAGTGCCAGGCAGGAGCGCTTGCCGATGGCCTGCAAGCCTTGCGCCAGGCCGATGGACACCGTGGTCTTGCCCTCGCCCGCGGGCGTGGGCGTGAGCGCGCTCACCAGGATGAGGTGCCCCTGCTTGCGGTTCTCCTTCAGGGCAGCAATGTCAACCTTGGCCTTGTCGCGGCCGTAGGGGATGATAAACTTCTCATCCAAGCCCAGCTTGGATGCCATCTTGGCAACAAAAGACTCTTCTGTCATGAGTCCACTCTAGCACAACCCCGCCCCCGTGGCAATCCCATTCTTGTTGACGCACATTCTTGTTGACGCAAGGGGCGCAACGTGGTAGAGGGGGGGAATGATGAAACGCATGTTCATTTCCATACTTCCCCTGCTGGCGGCGCTGCCCGTACTGGCGGGCGGGAACGCCGCGCCCAAGACCCTGCCGGGCGGCTGGGTGCTGGAGTGGAACGACGAGTTCAACGGCTCCAAGCTCGACCTCAAGAAATGGCAGCCGGAGCTGGGCGTCATCCGCAACGTGGGTGCCGCCCAAACCTACACGCAGGATTGCATCCAGTTCAAGAACGGCATGCTCGTGCTCAAGACCGAGGCCAAGGAAACCCCGGTGAGCAATTTCAAGCCCGGCTCCAACAAGTGGTTCGAGCAGCGCAAGACCATGCCCTACAAGAGCGGCTCCATCACCACCCAGGGCCTCAAGACCTTCTTCCACGGCCGCTTGGAGGTGCGCGCCAACATCCCCGGCAACAAGGGCGCCTGGCCCGCCATCTGGCTTATCTGCGAGAACCCCTGGGGCTGGCCGCAATGCGGGGAAATCGACATCATGGAGCACGCCTCCCAGCAGCATGACATGTGCCACGCTACCATCCACTGGGGCAAAAACGGCGGTGACCAGGACACCTACGCCACCCACCACCCCAAGATCAACGGCCTCACCGGAAACTTCCACCTCTACTGGATGGAGTGGGACGAGAAGCAGATACGCCTCGGCGTGGACAAGCAGACCATCACCACCCTCAACACCGACACCGTCACCTACCCGGACGGCCGCAAGCCCTTCGACAAGGGCGGCTACCTCATCATCAACACCGCCGTGGGCGGCCCCGGCACCATGACCGAGGCTCCCGACGCCAGCCAGTACCCCTGCCAGTTCCAGGTGGACTACGTGCGGTACTACACCAAGGGGAAGTGAGGCATCACGCCCACTGTTCCCGCCAGGGAGCGTAGGCGGCGGGGGCGGGGATGAGTGAAGGAAAACCGCCCCGCAAGGCTCATGGCCATGCGGGGCGGGCGATTCACGCGGCGTAGCCGCCTAAATTTTCAAATAGTACATAGTACTTAGTACCTAGTACATTACTTGCGTCGGCGGCGGATGCCCAGGCCGGCCAGGGCCAGCAGGCCCATCGCCCCGGTGGCGGGTTCCGGCACGGCGCTGTACATAACGGTGCCGCCCACCATGCCGTAGTAGTACTGCACGCCGCCCATGTTGTTTTGGGTGAAGGAGATGCGCACCTGCTCGCCGGGGGCGACGACGGTGCTGCCCTCCAGCACGTTCTCAAAGGGCGTGAAGTTGAACACGGCCGTGCCACGGTGCGTCTCGCCGTTGTAGGCAAGCGTGGTGACTACGCCCGCATCCACATCGCTGCCGCCCTGCGGGCGGATGACCAGCCCGGGACCGCTCAGCACGGGGATGTCCACGTACGTGCCGTCGGTGTTCAGCACCATCACATCGAACGTGATGGCGTTGAGCTGCAGCGCCACGTTTGAGTTGTTGCCGATGTAGAAATCCAGCACGTAGAAATCCTTGGACGGCGAGTCCGCGGAGCGCATGGGGAAATCCACAACGTACTTGCCCGCCGCCTCGCCCTCGTCGAAGAAGGAGACGGGGTTCTTCGTCCAGTCCTGCTGCTCATCCGTGTAGATGCGCGTGCGGTAATACGTGAACGAGAGCGCCTCATCGTCGCTCCCCATCTGCGGGGAGCCGCCGGGTGCGCTGATGGTCCAGTTGGCCATGCCCACATCACCGGGGGTGAGCGTGGGGGTTGCCCCTCCCTCGGCATACGCCAGGGAGGCCAGTGCCATGATGGTGGTTACCAGTGTTTTCATATTATCTATGTTTATGTTTACCGCAAACGCCTTGTTCCAAGCGCAGGCGGGGGCCGAATTCTCTCTTGCATACCGATTCTTGGCAAGAGCGAATTTGCAATTCCCGCGCAAACAAACCTAATAAATATATATGTTAGCGTCAGCATGGCGAATTCCCGCGTCATTCGTTGAACAAACCCCCAACAGCTATCGCGATAATGGCATCATTCGCCCGTTCATCGGCTAATCTGCGGCTAATTATCGGCTAATTAGCCGATAAAGTGTTGACATCGGTGCCGGGGTTGGTAGAATTCGGGCATGAAACCGAGATCCATACCGCCGAAAGTTCAGGACTACCTCGGGAAGCCGGGGTTCGACCTGATGAAGGTGCTGCAGGCGGCCAGCGCAGAGGCCAACCGCACGGACCGCTACCTGAACTGGGAGGAAATCCGCTACCGGCACGTGCCGGAGGGCATCACCTGCGAGGAATGGTGGGTGGGCATCCGCTTCCACCGCATGCAGGCGCGGCGGGACACGCCCATCATGGCCGCCAACGGCGACCCGTTCACGTACGCCTACACCAACCTGCTGGTGGAGAACCTGCACCGCATCGACCTCTCGGCGGGCGGCACCATGGGCGGCGGTGAGGGAACCGGCGTTTCCGCGGAGGACCGCAACCGCTACCTCATCACCTCCATCATGGAGGAATCCATCATGTCCAGCCTGCTGGAGGGCGCCGCTGTCACGCGGCGGGAGGCCAAATCCCTGCTGCGCAGCAACCGCAAGCCCGCCAACGAGCACGAGCTCATGATCATCAACAACTACCGCACCATGCAGAAAATCCTGGAGTGGCGGGATGAGCCCATGAGCGTGGAGCGCATCCTGGAGCTCCACCGCATCGTCACCCAGGGCACGCTGGAGCCGGAGCGCTGCGGCGTGCTGCGCCGGCAGAGCGACAACGTGCGCATCGAGAACAGCGCCACGGGCGAGGTGGTGCACGTGCCGCCGCCCGCAGACACCCTGCCGCAGCAGATGCAGGCCCTGTGCGATTTCGCCAACGGCGCGGGCGAGCAATACACCCACCCCGTGCTGCGCGCCATCATCCTGCATTTCTGGATGGCGTACGACCACCCGTTCACGGACGGCAACGGGCGCACGGCGCGCGCGCTGTTCTACTGGTCCATGCTGCACGCGGGGTTCTGGCTCTTCGAGTACATCTCCATCTCCCATGAAATCCTGAGCCGCCCCAAATCCTACTACAAGGCCTTCCGCGATGCGGAGGAGGACGAAAACGACCTCAACTACTTCATCTCCGACCAGCTCCACACCGTGGTGCGCGCCATCGACCAGCTCCACGCCTACGTGGCCGCCAAGGCGCGCGAGCAGAACGACCTTCTGGGCGGGCTGCGCCTCAACCCCAACTTCAACAGCCGCCAGAAGGCCCTCATCGCCTACATCATGCGCCACCCCGGCGCCGCAACTTCCGTCACCGCACACTGCCGGGAGCACGGAACCGTGCGCCAAACCGCCCGCACAGACCTCAACATGCTGGTGGACCTGGGCCTGCTTGCCACCAAGAAGGTAGGCAAGGAATTCATCTATTGCCCGGCGGAAAACTTCGGTCAAAGGTTGCAGGAAATCAGCGGGAACAAGTAGATGGGCGCGAAAAACAACCGATGGCCTACACGCGCAGCCCGCGGCATTGTTGCGGTATAACAGACATTGTGCTTGAGAGCGGCGGCGGCGGAATGTTAGAATAGCTGCCCGTTTCCGATGATGAGAGCGCGAACATTGGCGAGCCTGCTGACGGCCCTTTTCCTTGGGCTGGCGGGGGTGCTGTGCGCCGCGGAGCGCTTCATGCACGCGGAGGTGAACGGGCAGGACTACGTGCGGCTGTCGGACGTGTGGGCGTTCTACGGGTTCAAGCCCGTGCACGGGCGCGCCGGGTGCGAGAACTACGGCGCCGCCAACCGCGTGGTCTCCGTGCGCCCCGGCAAGCAGGACTTCTACGTGAACAACTACCGCTACATCCTCTCCTACCCCGTGCAGAACGTGGACGGCACGCTCATGATATCCGCCATCGACATGCAGAAGCTGGTGGACCCCGTGCTGCGCCCGCAGTATTCCGAGAACGCGGGCACCATCCGCACCGTGGTGCTGGATGCCGGGCACGGCGGGCACGACAGGGGGGCGGTGAGCGAGTACGCGGTGGAGAAGGATTGCAACCTGGCGGTGGCGCACAAGGTGCGCGCCCTGCTGCAGAGGCGCGGCTACCGCGTGGTGATGACGCGGGACCAGGATTTCTTCCTCACGCTGCAGCAGCGGGTGGATATCGCCAACAAGGTGCCAGACTCCATCTTCGTGAGCATCCACCACAACTCCAGCGGCAGCCACGCCACCGGAATCGAGACCTTCACCCTGGCGCCGCACGGCACCACCTCCCCCTTCGCGCGCACCCGCCGCACGGAGGACCTCTGCGGCAACAACCAGGACTGCGAGAACATCGCCCTGGCCACCGCCGTACACAGCCGCGCCATCCGCAACACCGGGGCCGTGGACCGCGGCATCCAGCGCGCGCGCTTCAGCGTGCTCTGCACCATCCAGCGCCCCGCCATCCTCTTTGAGGGCGGGTTCGTCTCCAATGCCGAGGAGGGCGTGAAAATCACCACCGAGGAATACCAGAACCTGCTGGCCAACGCCATCGTGGACGGCATCGTCTCCTACAGCAACACCGTGTGCACCAACCGCCCCAAATCCTCCAGAACCGTCAGCACCAGCAAGATCGGCGGCGGCAGCAAGGGAAATGCCAGGCCCGGCCGCGGACCCCGCGTGCAGACCAGCATCTCCGGCGAGCGCGCACGCAAACTCATGCACACCAACAAAACCAACCGCAAATGAAACTTCCCTCCCCCATCCTCTCCCTGCTGGCTTGCCTCTGTCTCTACGCCGCGCCCTGCACCGCCGTGACGGGCGACGGCTTCATGTGGCACAACACCCGCGTGGGGCAGACGGACTACCTGCCGCTGGACGACCTGCGCAGCTTCTACAAGTTCATCCCCGTGGAAGGCGGCGCGGGCACGCGCACCGTGGGCAACGGGGAAATCAACCTCACCTTCGGGCCGGACTCGCGCGACCTGCTGCTCAACGGCATCCGCTGCCGCCTGAGCCACCCCACGCGCCCCGGCGGCCAGGGGGACCTGCTGGTCTCCAAGGTGGACATGGTGAAACTCATCGACCCCGTGCTGCGCCCCACCTACATCCCGAATCGGCGCGCGGTGCGCACCGTGGTGGTGGATGCCGGGCACGGCGGGCATGATGTCGGCACGGTGGGCGCGCAGGTGCGCGAGGCGGACACCACGCTCCTGGTGGCGGCCGCCCTGGGGCGGGAGCTGGAGAAGCGCGGCTTCCAGGTGCAGTTCACGCACAGCGACAACCGCTACCTCTCCGACCAGCAGCGCGTGGATGCCGCCAACACCGCGCAGGACGCCATCTTCATCAGCCTGCACCTCAACAGCGGCCGCAGTGATATCCAGGGCGTGGAAACCTACACCGTGGAACCCGCGGAACCCGGGGCGCAGCCCCTCCCCGGCAACAGGAACGATGCCGCCAACGCCGCGCTCGCCATCGCCCTGCAATCCTCGCTCGTGCGCCGCTGCGGCGCCGTGGACGGCGGGTTCCGCCGCGCACACTTCAGCATCCTCAGCTCCGTGGAGTGCCCCGCCGCCCTGGTGGAGCTGGGATACGCCACCCACGGCGCAGAGGGGGCGCTGCTCGCCACGCAGGACTACCAGGCCTCCCTGGCCAAGGCCCTGGCAGAGGGCGTGGCCACCTTCGCCAAGATGATGGACCCGGAGACTACCCTGCACGAGCGCGAAACCGCCGCCGCGGCACCCGCACCGCCAGCTGCCGTGAAACCCGCCGCACCCGCGCCCGTGAAACAGGATAAGCCAACGAAACAGGACAAAAACGCGGCAAACACGACTACCTCATCATCGCGCAACAAGGCCTCCACACGCAAACCAGCCGCGAATCCGCCCCGCCGCAAAGCGTCGGGAGCACGCTAGGTTTTTGGGTGGACGAAAAACGCTCCGCAAGGCTCACAGCCAATCGCGCCGTTCTCCAAGTTTCTTTGGGCTGCGCCCGCGCCTGCCAACAAAATATCGCCTTGCCTTGCCTGGGGGCGGCTGCTAGAATAGCCGCCGTGAAAGTTGTTGCCATAGCCAACCAGAAAGGCGGGGTGGGGAAGACCACCACCGCCGTGAACCTGGCCGCCGCGCTGGCCAAGCGCGGCAAGCGCGTGCTCCTGGTGGACACGGATTCCCAGGCCAACGCCACCTCCGCCCTGGGTGTGGAGGCGGATAGCTCGCAAAGCCTTTACCAAGCCCTGATTGGGGAAAAACTGCTGGAAGACCTGATTGTGGAGACCGGGCGCAAGAATCTGTGGCTGGTGCCCTCCCACATGGACCTTTCCGGCGTGGAGGTGGAGCTCACGCAGTCCGGCACGCACATGAGCTGCCTGCGCGATGCGCTGGAGGGTATCCGCAAGGCGGATGCGTTCGATTTCGTGTTTCTGGACACGCCGCCGTCGCTGGGTGTGCTGATGACGGCGGCGCTGTGTGCGTGCGACGAGGTGTTGACGCCGATGCAGTGCGAGTTCCTGAGCCTGGACGGGCTTTCCAAGATTTTGTACGTGATGCAGCAGATACGGGAGGGCGGCGCCAATCCCAAGCTGGTGCACGAGGGTGTGCTCATGACCATGTACAACAACACCAAGCTGGCCAACGAGGTCATCTCACAGGTGGAGCAGAACCTGCCCAAGAAGATGTACAAGACCGTCATCCCGCGCTCCGTGCGCGTGGGCGAGGCCCCCAGCTTCGGCAAGACCGTGCTGGAGCACGACCCCTACAACCCCGCCGCCCTGGCCTACGGCAACGCCGCCCGCGAATTCCTGCAGCGACACCGCAAGTAGGATTTACGAGGTACAATTGACGATTTACAATTTAAGGAGTTAGCGCGCCTGCGGCGCGGGGGAGGAGAGAGCCTTATGCTGGAATGGATTTTCCCCAACACCTGCCAGCTGTGCGGCGCGGTTGCAAATGCCACCCTGTGCCCGGCGTGCCTGCGCTCGCTGGAGCGCGTGCCCAAACCCGTGTGCATGTACTGCGGCGCGCCCGTGGCCGGAAACCAGGCGGACCCCTACCATTGCGAGGCCTGCCGCAACAAGCCGCGCCCGTTCACCTTCGCCCGCTCCGCCCTGTATGAGAACGATACCACGCTCAGCCTGGTACACGACCTGAAGTACCACAAGCACACACATTTGGCGCAGGCGCTGGCTCCCGCGCTGGCGGAGCTGTGGGAGAGCAACCACGTGCTGGCCGACACCGCGGACTGGGCGCTCGCGCCCGTTCCCGTCACCAAGAGGAAACTGTTCTCGCGCGGCTACAACCAGGCGGAGGAGCTGGCGGAGGAATTGGCGAAACTGCGCCCCATGCCCATCATCCAGCCCCTGCAGCGCCTCAACACCGGAATCCGCAGCCAGACCAACCTCTCCGCCACGGAGCGCATGAGGAACGCCTACAAGGCATACGCCCTGCTGCCGGAGTATGCCAAAGGCACGCGCACCCTGCCGCCCAACGTGCTGATACTGGATGACGTGTACACCACCGGGGCCACCACGCGCGCCTGCGCCCACGCCCTCCGCCAAGCCAAGGGCGTGCGGAACATCGGCATCATCACCCTGCTGCGCGTGCAGTAGGATTTACGATTGGGGTGGCTCGCCCGCCTCCTGCGGCGGGGCGGGTTTTTCCGGCTTGGGCTTCTTCTCCTTCTTCACGTTGAAGCGGTTGGCCGCCATCTGGAAACCCTCTTTCAGGGCGGTGTAGGCGGCATCCTGCGCCTTGTCCAGCGTTTCCTCCAACAGGGGGCGCTCCTCCGGCGTGAACTTGCCCAGCACATGGCCTATCATGTCCTTCTGCCCGGGCACGCCGATGCCGATGCGGAGGCGGGGGAATTTCTCCGTCCCCAGGTGGGCGATGAGGGACTTCATGCCGTTGTGGCCGCCCGCGGAGCCGCCCGCGCGCAGCCGCATGGCCCCCACGGGGAACGAGATGTCGTCGTACACCACGAACACCTGCCCCGGCGTGAACTTGAAGTAGCGCATGAGCGGCCCCACGCTCTCGCCGGATGAATTCATATATGTCTGCGGTTTCACCAGCAGCACGCCCGGGCCGGCGGCAAGCTCCGCCTTGCGCGCCTTGTCCGCCTTCCACACGGCCCCCAGGCGCGCGGCCAGGCGGTCCAGCACCATGAAGCCCACGTTGTGGCGGGTTTCCGCGTACTCGCGGCCGGGGTTGCCCAGGCCCACGATGATCTTGATGGTTTCGTCCATGCCCTATGCCTGCGCCTTGGAGAGCGAGAGGTGGCGGTTGAGTGCGTTGAGATAGGCGCGGGAGGCGGCCTCGATGATATCCGTGGCCGCGCCCTTGCCGGAGATGGGGCGCTCGTCCGCCTTGTCCGTAAAGCTCACCTTGACGGTCACCTCGCCCAGGGCGTCCTGGCCGCAAGAGGTGGCGTGCACGTTGAACTCCACCAGCGAGCCCTTGCTGCGCGTGATGCGGTCGATGGCCTTGAAGCATGCGTTGACGGGGCCGTTGCCGATGGCGCTGTCGGTGAATTTCTTGCCGTCCTTCTCCAGGGTGACGGTAGCGGTGGGGCAGGTGGCGCTGCCGGCCAGGAACTGAATCTGGCACATCTTCCACACACTGTTGTGGGTATCCAGAGAGTCGTTCACCAGGGAGGCCAGGTCGTCGTCGTACACGAATTTCTTGCTGTCGCCCACCTTCTTGAAGCGCTCAAAGAGGTGGGTGAGCTCCTCTTCGGAGAGCGTGTGTCCCAGATGCTCCAGGCGCGCCTTCACGGCGGCGCGGCCGGAGTGCTTGGTGAGCGGCAGCTCCGTGGCGCCCCAGCCCACGTCCGCGGGGTCGATGACCTCGTAGGTCTCGCGCTTGGCGAGGATGCCGTGCTGGTGGATGCCGGAGCTGTGGGCGAAGGCGTTCTCGCCCACGATGGCCTTGGAGCGCTGCACCACCATGCCGCTCATGCGGGAGACCACGCGGCTGGTGCGCACAATCTCGCGGGTGTCCAGGTTGTGGGGCTTGTCGCCCTTCTTGAAACCGAGGGCCTCCGGGCGTGTGGTGAGGGCCATGGCCACCTCCTCCAGGGCCACGTTACCGGCGCGCTCGCCGATGCCGTTGATGGTGCCCTCCACCTGGCGTGCGCCGGCCTGCACGGCGGCCAGGGTGTTGGCCACGGCCAGGCCTATGTCGTTGTGGCAGTGGACGGAGAGGATGCATTTATCGATGTTGCCGACATGCTCCTTCATGTAGGCGATCATGGCGGCGTACTCGCCGGGGGTGGTGAAGCCCACGGTGTCCGGCAGGTTCACCGTGGTGGCGCCCGCATCGATCACGGCCTCCACCACCTGCGCCAGGAAGTCCAGCTCCGTGCGGCTGGCGTCCTCCGCGGAGAACTCCACGTCGTCCACCAGGCTCTTGGCCAGCTTCACGCCGGCCACGGCTGCGGCCACCACCTCATCCTTGCTCATCTGGAGCTTGAACTCGCGGTGCAGCGGGCTGGTGGCCAGGAAGACGTGGATGCGGGCGCGGTCTCCGGCGGGAGCCACGGCTGCGGCGGCCTTACGGATATCCTTCTCCGTGCAGCGCGCCAGGCCCGCCACGCGGCACTTCTTCACCGTGCGCGCAATGGTGGAGACCGACTCGAAATCGCCCTCCGAGGCCACGGGGAAGCCGGCCTCGATGACATCTACCCCCAGCTTCTCCAGCTGGCGCGCCACCTCCAGTTTCTGGCGCAGGTTCATGGAGGCGCCGGGGCACTGCTCGCCGTCCCGCAGCGTGGTGTCGAAGAATATCACTTTGTCCTTGCTCATGGTTGTATGTCGGATGTGCCTCCAGCATACTCCGCCCCACCGCCTATGCAAGGAAAAATTTCCGTTTTGTCATACCTGCTTCGCGCGGGCGCATTTGCGCGCGCGCAAATACGCGCGCGCGAAGCGGGGTGCAAAAAATCTCTGGAAGGGAGGACGCTATTCCGCGGGCAGGACCGTGATTTCGTAGCGCACGGAACGTGCGGGCGGGGTGTCCTTTTCCCAGGGGCGGGCGTAGTTCACCACCACGGTGGCGGTGCCGGGTTTGCGCGCGGTGACGGTCACCCGTGTGGGGCTGGGGGAGCCGCAGACGGGTTCCTTGCGCTCCTCCGCGGGCAGCTGTGCGGTTTCCACCGCCACCGGGGCGTCCTCCGGAAGCTGTTCCGCCTTCCAGAGGTACCCGGTGGTGGGGTTGCCGTCCAGCACGCGCGCGACGGTTTCACCCACGCGCATGGTGATATTCTCCTGCGCGGGTTCCGCCGCCAGGCACACGCATGCCGCGGCGGCGATCAGCAGGGTTGTGGGGAGCGTTTTCACGCCTCGTACCGCACCTCGCCGTCGATGATGGTCTTGAGCGTCTCGAACTCCGGGTCCAGCAGCACCAGGTCTGCCGTGTAGCCGGGGGCGATCTTGCCCAGATCGTGCAGGCCCAGGCTCTGGGCCTGGTTCCAGGAAGTGGCCTTCACGAGCTGGCTGAGCGGCTGGCCGGTGATTTTCCAGACATTCCGCAGGCCCTTGGCGTAGCGCAGGGTGGAGCCGGCCAGGTTGCCGGATTCCAGGCGGGCCACGCCGTCCTTCACCATGATGGGCAGGCCGCCCAGCTGGCCGGGGCCGTCCGGCATCCAGGAGCACGCCAGGGAATCCGTGATCATGATCATCTGGTCCGCGCTCTTGTTGGTGAAGGTGAGGTTGAGCATGTCGGCGCACAGGTGGATGGTGTCGCAGATGATTTCAATCTTGATTTCCTTGTCCAGCATGCCGGAGCCCACCAGGCCGATTTCGCGGTGGTGCTGGGGGCTCATCTGGTTGCAGAAGTGGGTGAGGTGCTTCAGGCCGGCGGCCTTGGCCTTGCGGAAGTCCGCGTGCGAGGCGGCGGAGTGCCCGGCGGAGCAGGTGATGCCGCGCGCCGTTGCCTGCGCGATGAACTCCACCGCGCCCGGCATTTCCGGCGCCAGCGAGATGAGCAGCACCGGGTAGACCGCGCGGATGGAATCCACTTCCTCCATATCCGCCGGGCGCACGAACGCGGGGTTCTGCGCGCCGCACTGCTTGGGGTTGATGTACGGCCCCTCCAGGTGCACGCCCGGGGTCTTGGAGCCGTTCGGGCTGGCCGCATACTCCTTCACGCACTTGCACACGTCCATCAGCGTCTTCGTGCCCAGCGTCAGCGTGGTCGGAAGCCACGTGGTCACGCCTTCCTTCATCTTGCAGTCCGCTATCGTGCGGATGCTTTCCACCTTGCAGTCGCAGGTGTCGCACCCGCCCGCGCCGTGCGAGTGGATGTCGATGAATCCCGGCAGCAGCATGTTGCCGCCGGCATCCACTACCTTATCCGCAGCGGGTGTGTCCCCTTCCGGGTACACGGCGGCTATCTTGGTGCCCTCTATCAGGACGGACGCCCCCGGAAGGTCGAGCCCCGGGGATATTACGTGAGCATTGGTGATGAGTGTCTTCATGGTGATGAGAATGCAGGGCGTTTCCCTGTTCAGGGTACATCCTACCCCGCGCGGGCCCGCGTAGCAAGGAAAAACCGCCCCGGCGGGATGTTCCTTAAGAATTCTTAAATAAATCATGACACGGAAAAGGGCGGGGAAAAGCCGTGGTGCGCGGAGCGGCAAGGGGGAAAAAATTTTGCGAAAAAACGCCTTGCGGGGGAGGGGTGGGCGGGGGTAGGATGGCGGAACAGAGAACCAATTACCATGAGTGCCAAGAAAGAAGACAAACCTGATTTGAAGGGCGGGGCCGCGCCGCTGGTGGACAAGGAGACCGCCATGATGCCGCAGGCCGCCGCGGTGGAGAAGAGCCTGCTGTCCATGATGACGCTGGACCCGAACGAAATCATCCCGCGGAGCATCATGAACGGCATCACGGACGAGTTTTTCTACGTGCCGGCGCACCGCATCCTGTGGCAGCTGCTGCGCGAGAGGTACGAGAAGGCGCAGGTGATGGACGTGACATCCGTGGCGCAGGAGCTTGCGGACCGCAACCAGCTGGAGGCCGTGGGCGGCCACCCCGGGCTGATGGACATCTACTCCCTGGCGTCGTCCGCCGCCTTGTTCGAGACGCATTTCAACATGCTGAAGGAGAAGTACGTGCGGCGCGCCATCATCCAATCCTCCAACCGCGCCGCGTCCTCCGCCTACACGCAGGAGGCGGAGGTGGAAACCCTGCTGGACCAGACGGAGCAGGATGTGCTCCAGATCCGCGAGAGCATGCAGGCGGGCCACAACAAGTGGAGCCTGGACCTCGATATCCGCGAGTTCATGAACACCATGGAGCGCATCATGAAGGAGGGTGACGTGGGGCCGCAGGGGCTCTCCACCGGGTTCGCCAGGCTGGACCGCATGTCCAACGGCCTGAAGCCCGGCGAACTGTTCGTGGTGGCGGCGCGCCCGTCCATGGGCAAGACCTCGTTCCTGATGAACATCGTGGAGCACCTGATACTGGACGAGAAGAAGCCGGTGCTGGTGTTCTCCTGCGAAATGCCCAGCACGCAGCTGGTGGAGCGCCTCATCCTGGCGCGCTCCGGCATCAGCAAGCAGCAGATCCTGAAAGAGCGCGGCAAGCTCAAGAAGCAGGACCTCAAGAAAATCACCGATGCCATCCGAGAGCTGCGCGAATCCCGCCTCGTCATCGACGACACCGCCGGCATCTCCATCTCAGAGCTCCGCGCCAAGGCCCGCCGCGTCAAGCGGGACCAGCCGGACCTCGCCTGCATCGGCATCGACTACCTGCAGCTCATGCGCTCCCACACCAAGCAGGCGCAGAACAGCCGCGAGCGCGAGATCGCAGAAATCTCCGGCGGCCTCAAGAACCTGGCCAAGGAGCTGGGCATCCCGATCATCGTGCTGGCCCAGCTCAACCGCGGCCCGGAAAACCGCCCCGGCCGCGCCAAGGGCATTCCCATGATGAGCGACCTGCGCGAATCCGGCGCCATCGAGCAGGATGCCGACATGGTGGGCCTGCTCTACCGCAACGCCTACTACGCCACCAACGAGGAGGAGCGCGAGAAGGAGGGCGACAACGCCAACCTCCTGCTCGCCAAGAACAGAAACGGGCCCACAGGGGATGTGCCCCTCTCCTTCAAGGCGGAGCTCATGCGCTTCGTCACCCGCATTGTGCAGGAGGAAGACGACCAGGTTCCCAACGAATAACCGTTATGACCCGTTTGAAACAGATACTGAGCGCGGCGCTGGCCGCACTGGCGCTGGCTGGCTGCACCGGCGTGCCCTCGGGCGGGGGAAGCGGCGTGGTGGTGCTGGATATCGGCCACTGCGTGGAAAGCCCCGGCGCAGCCACACCCGGGCGCAACCTGGAGGAATGCCGCTTCTGGTACAAGTACTCGTACGACGTGAAGCGGGAGATCGAGCGGGCGGGGTACCGCTGCACGGTCTGCAACCGCGGCAACGGCACCGGGCTGGATGCAGAGCTGGCAGCCTACTCCCGCCGCGCCGGCGTGGTACACCTGCGCCGCCCCGGCCGCGGCGCTGAACGCTACCCCTCACGCTACCACCCGGACCGCGTGGGCAGCGGCGTGGTGAGCGCGGACTACGCCATCTACCGCCACGCCGCAGCCGCCGTGTTCCTGCACCACAACAGCTCCGGCGGATGGACCTCCGGCGCCTCCCCCAGCATCATCATCTGCAACCGCCACAACGGACGGCCGCTGGCAAGCGCCATCGCCGCAGAGCTCAATGCCAACATCCTGAACCACGGCATGCCCAACGGCGGCCGCCCCTGCACCGTGCAGACGCGCTATGTGGATGCGGACCGCTCCGCCTCCTGGATGAACGCGTGCGACGACTCCGGCATACCCGCCGCCGTGGTTGAGGCCGCCTTCCTCAACAACCGCGGGCACGCCGCCTTCCTGGCGGATGACGCCAACGCGCGCCGCTACGCCCGCGCCATCGGCCGCGGCATCGTGAACTACCTGCGCCGGCCCGCACCCCGCCACATCCGCCGCGATGAGAACATGCCGGATGAAGGCTCCTTCGGCTATGCGGCGGAATCCCGCCGCCTCAGCGTGCCCGGTGCCAAAATCCTGCGGCGCTAAAAACGCCGCAACCACAGGCACCGCGAATTTCAAAGCCCGCCCGGCGTTCCGCCGGACGGGCTTTTCCTAATCCTACTTTCCCTTCCCTTCCAACCAGTTGATGAATTCCTGGGAGGCGCGGGGCTTGCCGTTGACGCTTTCCTTGGCCCAGGGCTTGAGGGGCGCGAGCTTGGCGGGTTTCTTGGAGGGCTTGGCGCCGTTCTTCATGAGGGCGTCCGCCACCTGAAGAACCTTGTCCTGCCTGCCCGCGTTTTGCGGGAATGCGGAGCGCTCCGCCAGCGTGTACAGCAGGGGACGCCCGCCGGAATCCATGGCGTCGCCCTTGGCGCCGTGTTGGAGCAGCAGCAGGGCGTGGTCCAACATGTCGTTGTTGATGCACCTGGCCAGCACGGAAATCCCGCCGCCGGGCGTCTTGCAGACCGCATTGGCATCCGCGCCGTGCTTGAGGAAGCTCTCCAGCATCTTGAGGTCCTTGTCGGGCGCGGAGCTTTTCGCGTTGCAGCAGAATGCCACAAAGAGTGGCTCGGCGTTGGCGGCCGCCATGGCGTTCATCTGACCGCCGAGCATCATGCTCTCGTTGGCGTTGGCGCCGTGGGCGAGCAGCCACTCCACCCTATCCACCTCCTTGTTCTGCGCCATTTGCGCCAGCATGGTCATCATACCCATCACGCAGGGGGCGTTGATGTCGAGCTTGTCGCCGCACTTCTCCATGATATAGTCGGCGGCCTCGAAGTTGCCGTTGCTGCGGTTGATCACGTTGAACAAATCCTCCGCGGTGACCTTGGCGCCGTGGTCCACCAGCAGCTTGATGATGGCGGGCCTGCCGAGGGCGTTGTTGATGGGGCTCTCCTTCACGATGCTTTTCGTCATGGGCTCCTTGTTGGGGTCGGCCCCCTTCTCCAGCAGGATGCGCACGGTGTCCGCGTTGCCGTGCAGGCAGGCGATGCCGATAACGGGGAACCCGTGCGAATTCATCTCGTTGGGGTTGGCGCCCTCCTCCAGCAGCACCTGCACCATGGCGGGCTTGCCCTCCATCACCGCATCGAAGAGCGGGGAGGACGCATTCTGCCGGCCGCAGGGCTGGCGCAGCAGCGCGGGGTTGGCCTTCACCAGGCGGCGCAGCGTCTCGCCGTCGTTCTTCTGGATGGCGGTGGACATGGCGGCCACATCGTCCGCAGAGACACCGCCGCCCGCGAACAGACCGGGCTTCACCGTGATGGCAAGTTTCACCGCGCCGGCACTCTGGACGAGGAAGTTTCCGGTGCGCTGCTCGAAGGGAATCTCGATGACGCCGCCGCCCTTCATGAACTCCTCGCGCTCCCTGGAATCGGGCGGAAGGTACTCGTCCAGAGCCTCGTGCACCATGGCGAGCACGCCCTGCGCGGCCTCCGACCAGTTGCCCGCCTTGTCCCGGTAGCAGACGAGGTTGACGAATCCCCTGCGCCACTCGCGGACCTTTTCCGGGTTGCCGGCAATGTTCTGCTGGAAGTTCCTCTCGTATTCGCTGCCGTGCTCGCCAAGGAAGATAACGCGCAGGGAGCACCTGTTGGCATCCGCGTAGGCCAAGGCGGGCCCCAGCTCGTCGAAGCAGCGCAGCTCGGGCTTCTCATCCGTCTGGATG
>JAKSOU010000016.1 GCA_024405435.1 Akkermansia sp.
CCGGCCGCACCTGCCCGTTGAACAGGTCCTGCGTGGCCAGGTAGAACTGGTCGATAATGTACCCCACGATGCCGTGGTCCAGCGTGAGCGGGCAGCAGAGCTTGGCCTTGCCGGCGAAGGCCACCAGGCCGATGCGGTCGTTCGGGCGCCCCTCGATGAAGTTCTTCATCACGGCCTTGGCGGCGGTGAGGCGGTCCACGCGGCGGTTGGCCGTGCGCCCCAGGTTGTCGGTGACCTGGAACACCATGTCCTGGCTGGCCATGGAGCCGGAGAGGTCGCACACCATCATGATGTCGATACCGCTGACCTTCTGCTCCTGGTATTCGTTGCGCCACTGGGGACGCGCCAGCGCCAGCAGGAGGGAGGCCGTGCCGAGCACCAGGCACACCGCGCCGATGCGCCCCGCCAGCGTGTTCGGCTTGCGAAGGTATTTGGCGATAAACGGCACGCACGGGTACACCACGCCGCTCATCGTGCCGGGTCGCCGGCGCAGCAGCGCCAGCGGGATGATGAGCAGCAGCAGCCACAGCACCCACGGCGCGCCGAACATGAACTCCTGCACGGCTTGTGCCTTTTCCGCCTCAACGGCGGCCAGCATGGGGCAGGGGAGCGTCATGACTGCATCTCCTTTCCGGCCTGCTCCGCGGCGAGGCGCGCCTGTTCCTCCGTGATGCGGTGCACCAGCTGGCGCGCACGCTCGGTGAGCTCGCGCACCTTGGCGGCGGAATCTCCCGCGTTGCCCGCGTACTTGTGGCGCACCAGGTCGTCGAAGAGGTCGCGCGTGTCGTTCTGGCAGCTGGCGGGCACGCCGGAGAGCGAGTCCATGCGCTGCGTGAACTCCTCGTGCGTCTCGTACAGGGAGGAATCGTGCGCCTGGCCCTCCAGGAAGGTGCGCAGGATGAGCGACACCCGCAGGCTGCACTCGCGCAGGGCCGGCATGTCCTCGTCCACGCGGGCGAGGGCGGCCAGGGCCACCTCTGCGTGGGAGGGCGGCGGCGTGGTGCGGTTGGCGCGGCGCTTGCGGATGATGTGCACCACCACCCACGCGACCAGCCCCAGCACCACCAGCGCGGCGATGCCGCCCCACAGCAGGTACTGCCGCAGGATTTCCGCCGCGAAGCCGTCCACCGGGATGTCCGGCTCCAGCTGCGGGATTTTCTCCAGGATGTTCGGTGCGGGGTTCATCTCAATGCACGAAAAGCCGGCTGCGACGCGCGAAGAGGGCGCGCAGCGGCGCTATGTAGTCCTGTGTGGTGGTGAGGTCCAGCATGTCCACCCCCAGCTGGGTGAAAACGTTCTTCCACTGCCCGCGCTGGGTCTGCACGGCACGCGCGTGCGCCTCCCGCACCGCGCGGTCGCCCAGGTCCGCCTCCAGCAGCTGCCCGCCCTCCGGATCGCGCAGGTACACGCGCCCCGCGTCCGGCAGCGCCAGCTCCAGAGGGTCGTTGATGCGCACGGGCACCAGCTCGTGGCGGAAGTTCAGCTTGCCCACGGCGCGCTTGTCGGCCTGGTTGAAGAAATCGCTCATGAGGAAGACCATGGCGTGCTTGCGTTGGGTGCGCAGGATTTCGTTGGCGATGTCGTCCATGGTGTCGTCTTTGCCCTCCGCGGGGGCGGAAAGAATCTCGCGGACGATGCGCTGGCACTGCTTCATGCCCTTGGCGGGCGGCAGGTAGAAGTGCGGCTGCGTGCCGAAGAGCAGCAGGCCCACCTTGTCGCTGTTGAGCGCGGCGCTGTGCGCCAGCACGGCGGCTATGCGCGCCGCGTACTCCCGCTTGGTGTCTGCCACGCCTTGGCTGGCGTAGGTCATGGACCCGCTGGTGTCCACCGCCAGCAGCAGCACCTGCTCGCGCTCCTCGTGGAACGTGCGCACATACGGCACGCCCGTGCGCGCGGTGACTTTCCAGTCGATGAAGCGGGGGTCGTCTCCGGGGATATACTCGCGGAAGTCGTCGAAGTCCAGGCCCTGGCCGCGGAAGCCGGAGCGGTACTGCCCGGCGAACGTGGCGGTGGCCAGCCTGCGCGCCTGCAACTCAATGCGGCGCACCTGCTGCATGATTTCCTGGGCCTTGTCCATGCGTGCCTGTTCCATCTAGTATCCCGTGCGCGGCTTACGGCACCGGCACCTTGGAGAGGATGCTGTCGATCACGTTGTCGCTCGTCTTGTTGGCTGCCTCTGCCTCGTAGGACAGCAGGATGCGGTGCCGCAGGATGTCGTGCGCCAGGTCCTTGATGTCCTGCGGGGTCACATAGCCGCGGCCGCGCGTGAACGCCAGCGCCTTGCCGGCCAGCGCCAGGTTGATGCTGGCGCGGGGCGACCCGCCGGCGCGCACCATGCCCTCCAGGCGGGAGTCCACGTGCTGCGGGGCGCGGGTGGCGCGCACCAGGTCCACGATGTAGTGCTGCACCGCGGGGTCGATGAAAATCTGGTTCATGAGCTCGCGGGATTCGTTGATTTCCTGCACGCTCACCACGGGGGATGTGGTGGGGGCGGGGTTGGTGCTGCTCATCATCTCCAGCACCTTCAACTCCTCGTCGCTGCTCGGGTAGTCCACCATCACCTTGAACAGGAAGCGGTCCAGCTGGGCTTCCGGCAGCTGGTACGTGCCCTCCTGCTCGATGGGGTTCTGCGTGGCCAGCACCAGGAACGGGTCCGGCAGCGGGTAGGTGGTCTCGCCCAGCGTCACCTGCCGCTCCTGCATGGCCTCCAGCAGCGCGCTCTGCACTTTCGCGGGCGCGCGGTTGATTTCATCCGCCAGTATCAGGTTGGCGAACACCGGGCCCTTCTTCGCCGTGAACTGGCGCGTGTCCGGGTTGTAGATCATGGTGCCCAGCAGGTCCGCCGGCAGCAAATCCGGCGTGAACTGGATGCGCGAGAACGCCGCCTGCATCGTGCCCGCCAGCGCCTTCACGGATAGCGTCTTCGCCAGGCCGGGAACGCCCTCCAGCAGCACGTGCCCCTTGCACAGCAGGCTCAAAATGAGGCGGTTCACCAGCTCCTGCTGGCCCACCACCACCTTCGCCATCTCCTGTTTCACGGCACTCACCCAGCCCGATTTTTGGGCTATCAATTCGTTGAATTCCTGTGTATTCATGGCAATTCTATGCGGGAAGCATAGCACATCCCCGCCGATTTTCAAGACGTAGACGCGCCATGCACCCCCTTTGTTCAAAAAAAGGAGCCTCGCCCATCATTTCGCCGGCGCCACGCGCGTGACCGTCAGCACGTCACCCTGCACGCGGAAGGAGATTTCCAGCGGTTTCAAAACGAGGTGGTACTCGCGGTCGGGGTCGTCCTGGTAGGCGGGGCGGGGGTCCTGGGCCAGCACCTCTTGGAGGGCCTGCACCCATTCCGGCGTGGCCTGCGGGGGCAGGGTGGGGGGCAGCTGCACCTGCAGCGGCTCCCACGGCGTGGCGGTGAACCCCTGCGCGGCGTCCGGTATGGAATCCGCGTAGGGAATGTAGGGCTTGATGTCGTAGATGGGCGTGCCGTCCACCAGGTCCGCGCCGCTCACGCGCAGCACGGGGCCGGGCTCCACGGAAAGCAGCCTGACGGCGGAGAGCCCCAGCCCGTTGGGGCGGAAGGAGGAGCGTGTGGCGAAGACGCCGAGGCGCGTGTTGCCGCCGAGGCGGGGCGGGCGCACGGTGGGGTGCCATTCCGCGCCGTTGCGGTGGAAAGCCCAGATGAGCCAGAGGTGTGAGAAGGCATCGATACCGCGCACGCATTCCGGGTTGCGGTAGGCGGGCTCGAACACAATCTCCGCCGCCACGTGCGGGGCGAGCCCCGGCTGGCGCGGCACGCCGAACTTTTCCGCAAAGGGCGAGCGGATGTGCGCGATGGGCTCCATCACAGGCCGAAGAAGTCGTGCATCACCTGCTCGTACACGCCGCGCTTGAACGCGGGCAGGGAATCCAGGGAGAAATCCTGCGGCAGCACCCACTTGTAGGCGTGGAACTCCTGGCCGTCCAGCCAGGGCTCGGCCTGGTCGCTGTGCATGCGGCAGAGGAAGTAGTGCTGCTCCTGGCCGTCGTAGGGGATTCCGCGCTTGCGGAGCACGCGCTCGCGCTCCTTGGGCGGGTAGTCGTAGCGGTAGGGGCCGTGGGCCTCCACAATCTCGTACTCGTTGGGGCGGAAGCCCGTTTCCTCCATGCCCTCGCGGCAGGCGGCGGCGCGCGGCGTCTCGCCCTTCTTGATGCCGCCCTGCGGGAACTGCCAGGAGCCCTCCGGCTTCACGCGCTCGCAAATGAGCACCGTGCCGTCGGAGCGTTGGTAGATGATGGCTGCGTTGGGTCGGTATAATCCTCCGTTCATTGGTCGTTCGTAAGTTGGTGTATCACTCCTGCCAGACGGCGGGCGAGGCGTCGCTGGGCATGCAGAGCCCGCCGCGCGGGGAGAGCCCCACCGGGCCGGTCAACGGGCCGTCCGGCGCGCAGCTGCGCTTGAACTGCTGGCTGAAGAAGCGTTTGATGAAGGTATTCAGCGTGTGCTCGATCACGTCCTCCGCGAACGTTCCCTTGAACGCGTGGTGCGCCAGCGCGCGCAGCTTCTCCGTGCCCGCGCCGTTGTGCAGGAAGTGGTAGAGCAGGAAATCGTGGATGTCGTACGGCCCCAGGATGTCCTCCGTCTTCTGCTCCATGGTGCCGTCGTCCGCGGGCGGCAGCAGCTCCGGGCTCACGGGCGTGTCCAGGATATCCTGCAGCACCGCCGCCAGCTTGGCGTCCGCGTGCGCGGCCTCGTGGGCGATGAGCGAGCGGATGAGCGTCTTGGGCACGGATGCGTTCACGGCGTACATGCTCATGTGGTCGCCGTTGTAGGTGCACCAGCCGAGCGCCAATTCGGAAAGGTCGCCCGTGCCGACGAGCAGTCCGCCCTTGAGATTGGCGAGGTTCATGAGGATGGCGGTGCGCTCGCGTGCCTGCACGTTCTCGTAGGTGTTGGTGCGCTGGGCGGGGTCGAAGCCGATGTCCTTGAAGTGCTGCAAGCAGGCGGGCTTGATGTCCACCTCCTTGAATTCGGCGCCGGTGAGCTTGATGAGCTGGACGGCGTTGTTGTAGGTGCGGCCGGTGGTGCCGAATCCCGGCATGGTAAGGGCAAGGATGCTGCTTGCGGGCATGCCGAGGCGCTTGCAGGCGCGCACGCACACCAGCATGGCGAGCGTGCTGTCCAGCCCGCCGGATACGCCCAGCACCAGCGCCTTGGCGTGGATTTGTTCCATGCGGCGCGCCAGCCCCGCGGCCTGGATGTTCAGCACGTCCTCGCAGTACTCCGCCTCCTCGCCCTGCCGCGGCAGGAACGGGTGCGTGGGAAGGTGCGCGTGGCGCAGGTCGCATTCGCCGACGAACTCCAGCGCGTCCACCACCTCGCAGCTGCCATCCGCGAGCCGTGCCGCGGACTCGTTGAACGAGCTCTCCGCGCGGCGCAGCACGCCGATGCGCTCCACATCGATATCCGCATACACGATGCCGCCCTCGCGCGAGAAGCGCTCGCCCTCGGCCACCACCTCGCCGCAGTCGGCAATGATGGCGTGGCCGCCGTACACGGCATCCTGCGAGCTCTCGCCCACCCCGGCGTTGGCCATCACGTAGGCCGCCGTGCACTGCTCGCTCTGGCGCGCCACCATGCGGCGGCGCAGCGCGGCCTTGCCGGCCTGCTCAATGCTGGCGGCGGGGTTGAAGACAACGCGCGCTCCCAGCAGGGCCAGGCGGTTGCTCGGCGGGGTCACGCTCCAAAGATCCTCGCATATCTCGATGCCGAAACTCAGCCCGCCTTCCGCATCCGTGAAAATCAAATCGGTGCCCAGCGGCACGCCGCCCATGTCGTGCATCGTTCCGTCCGCCGGCTGGAACCAGCGGCGCTCGCCGTGCCCGCGGTAGTTGGGCAGCACGCTCTTGGGCACGAATCCGTGGACCTCGCCGTGCTGCACCACCGCCGCCACGTTGTACAGCGCCTCGCCCACCGCCAGCGGCAGGCCCACGATAAACGCGCAATCCAGCTCCTCCGTCTGCTCCGCGAACGCCTGCAGGCCCTCGGCGGCGGCCTGAATCAATTGCGGCTGGAAGAACAAATCCCCGCAGGTGGCGCCGGTGATGCACAGCTCCGGGAACAGCGCCACATCCGCCTGCTCCGCGGCGGCCTCGTGCGCGCGCGCAACCAGCTCCTTCACGTTGAACGGCACATCGGCCACCTTCACTTGCGGGGTCACCGCTGCCAGGCGGTAGTATCCATGCGTTTTCATAACGGCGCCACTATTCTGCCAAACAACGCCGTTTTGTCAATAAAAAACGCCCGCACGGCCTTGCGCCGTGCGGGGCGGGAGGGGGCGTGTGCCAACCGCGTTTAGCGGTAGGATTCCCGGTAGATGCGGATGCAGTCGTCGCGGGTGAGCTCGGCGGGGTCGCCCGCAAAGAGGAATCCCATGGCGGAGAGCGCGTTGTCCGCCATGGCGGGGAACTCGTCGGGCGTGATGCCGTAGTCGCTCATCTTGAGCTGGTCCACGCCGCAGGCGCGCTGCAGCTCCACCAGGGCGTCCACGAAGTCCTGCGGGCGCGTGGCATCCGCCTTGCCCAGGGCCTTTGCCATGCGGATGAAGCGGTCCGGGCAGCAGCCCTTCTCCACAAAGTGCGTGTAGTAGGCCTTGGAAATCATGATAAGGCCGGCGCCGTGCGGCAAATCCTGGTGGTAGGCGGAGAGGGCGTGCTCCAGCGAGTGCTCGCTGATGCAGCCGCTGAGCTCCATGGAGAGGCCGGAGAGCCAGTTGGCGAAGGCCACGTGCTCGCGGGCGGCGAGGTCGCTTCCCTGTGCCACGGCGGCGGCCAGGTGGCTGCCGATGTTCTCGATGGCGCCGAGGGACACGAGGTCGCTCATGAAGTTGGCCTGCTTGGCGATGTAGCCCTCCGTGCTGTGGAAGAGGGCGTCGAACCCCTGGAACGCGGTGAACTTGGGCGGCACGCTGAGCATCAGTTCCGGGTCCACGATGGCCAATACCGGCATCAGCCGGTGGCCGTCGAACACCGCGGTTTTCTCATGAGTCTCCGGGTTGGTGATGACGCCGCCGCCGTCCGTCTCGGACCCCGTTCCGGCGGTGGTGGTGATGGCCACCAGGGGCAGGGGGGTGTTCTCCACGGGCTTGCGGCCGCCCGTGCCGAACTGCACGTAGTCCCACAGGTCGCCCGGGTTGGTGGCCATCAGCGCAATCGCCTTGGAGGCGTCCATCACGCTGCCGCCGCCCAGCGCCACAATGAAGTCGCTCTCCGCATCACGTGCGGCCTGCGCGCCCTCCATCACGGTGTCCTTGAGCGGGTTGGCCTGCACCTGGTCGAACAGGGCCACCTGCACGCCGGCCTGCTCCAGCTGGGCGATGGTGCGGTCCAGCGAGCCGTTGGCGCGTGTGGACTTGCCGCAGGAGATGACCAGCAGGGCCTTGCGGCCGGGGAGCTTCTGCTCATGCAGGGTGTTCAGGCTGCCCGCGCCGAAGACGGTGTGGGTGTGGATATCGAAATTGTATTTGGGAATAGACATGGTATGGATTGGGGGTGGGGGTTATTCTTTGCCGAGCTGCTTGAGGGCGTCCTTGGCGCCGGGGTGGCCCTGGGCGGCGGCCTTGCGGAACCATTCCACGGCCTCCTCCTGGTTCTTCTGCACGCCCTGGCCCTTCACCAGCATGACCGCCAGGTTGTGCTGCGCCTCCCTGTAGCCCTGCTCCGCGGACTGGCGGAAGAGCTTGGCGGCCTCCTCGTCGCTGCGGTCCAGGCCGCCCTTGCCCTGCATGTACATGATGCCGAGGTTGTTTTGGGCCATGGCGTGGCCCTGTGCGGCGGCCTTGCGCCACCAGTACACGGCCTTGCTGTCGCTCTGCTCCAGCTGCTTGCCCTGCGCGTAGAGCACGCCCAGGTTGTACTGGGATTCCACCTGGCCCTCCTTGGCCGTGCGGATGGTCATGCGCACCTCCGGCGGCACGTCCTCCGCGCTATCCTGCGCCATTACCGGGGCAGCCGTCCCCGCGCAGCAGGCCAACGCTATGGCTATCAAATGCGTCTTCATACGCCGTATACTCTACCACAGCCAAGCACGCCGTGTCAATGCATTTGATGACGGCAAATCTCCCTGTTTGCGGGGGCTCAACGGGCGCGCACACTTCCCATTTGTACACAATTCCCCTGCGCGCTACTCCCCCTGGTTCCAATCGGCGCGGGGGTGGGCCCTGAGATAGGCCTCCTTCAGGCGTGCCTTGGTGACGTGGGTGTAGATTTGGGTGGTGGAGAGGGAGGCGTGGCCCAGGAGCTCCTGCACGGAGCGCAGGTCCGCGCCGGCATCCAGCATGTGGGTGGCGAAGGTGTGGCGCAGCTTGTGCGGGGAGATGTGGAAGGGGATGCTGGAGATGCGCAGGTACTTGTCGAGCATGAGCTGGATGCTGCGGCCGCTCATGCGGCGGTGCAGGCGGCTGATGAAGAGCGGGCCGCGGGGCTCCAGGGCGGCGAGCTCGCGGTACCGGGAGATGGCCTCGCGGGCGTACTCGCCCACGGGGATGATGCGCACCTTGCGGCCCTTGCCCAGCACGCGCACGCAGTCCCCGTCGTCCTGCAGCGCGTCTGCGTTCAGGCTCACCAGCTCGCTCAGGCGCATGCCGCAGGAGTAGAAGAGCTCCAGGATGGCGGCATCCCGCAGCGGCAGCCAGGGCGGGCTCTTTTTGTCCGGCGGCGTGCGCAGGGGCAGGGAGAGCAGCTCCTCCATCTGTGAGAGGTTGAGGTGCACGGGCAGGCTGTGGCGGGCCTTGGGCAGTGCGAGAGTCTCCAGCGGGTTGGCGGAGAGCCCCTCCCGGCGCATGAGGTAGAGGTAGAAGGAGCGCAGGGCCGCGAAGCGCAGGCGTATGGTGGCGGGCTTGAGCTCCTGGTTGAGGGCCTCGTACAGCCAGGTGCGGAAATCGCCCGTGGTGCAATCCTGCCAGGCGGTGAAGCGCCCTGCCATCCACCCGCGGTACTGGCCGAGCGAGCGGCGGTAGGCCTCCAGAGTGCGGGGGGAGGCGTTCTTCTCCGCCTCCATGAACGCCAGGAAGCGCGCCACCGTCTCGTCCGGCGTGCCCGGCGTATCCTGGGGTGATTCAGCCATGCCTTGGGGTAGGGTAGGGGGGAAGGTGGCCGCGGAACCGCGCGGGGGGGCGGCGTCAGCGCGTGGCGATCACCAGCCCCTTGAGCAGGAGCTCCGCGTTGTTCTGGGTCTTGGCGATGTTGCGCAGCAGGGTTTCCAGGCCCTCCCAGCCGGGCAGGGTGGCCAGCTGGCGGCGCACCTGCAGGATGCGCGTCATCTCGTCCGGGTGGTACAGGCGGTCGTCGTTTCGGGTGCCGCTCTGGGGGATGGAGATGGCGGGGTAGATTCGGCGCTCGGAGAGCTCGCGGTCCAGGCGTATCTCCATGTTGCCGGTGCCCTTGAACTCCTCGAAGATGATTTCGTCCATGCGGGATTCGGTGTCCACCAGGCAGGTGGCGATGATGGTGAGGGAGCCGCCCTCCTCGATGCTGCGCGCGGCGCCGAAGAACTTGCGGGGCTTCTCCAGCGCGCCGCTGCCCAGGCCGCCGCTCATGGTGCGGCCGCCGGTCTGGTTGGCGTTGTAGCCGCGGGAGAGGCGGGTGAGCGAATCCAGCATGATGATGACATCCCTGCCCTGTTCCACCAGGCGGCGCGCGCGCTCCAGCACCATGTCGCTCAGCTGCGCGTGGCGGCGCGACGGCTCGTCGAACGTGGAGGCGTACACCGGCGCGTCCACGGATTCCTCAAAGTCCGTCACCTCCTCCGGGCGCTCGTCCAGGAGCAGCACCAGCAGCGTGGCCTCCGGGTAGTTCGCACGCAGCGAGCGCGCCATTGTCTTCAGCAGCACGGTCTTGCCGCCGCGCGGCGGCGCCACCACCAGCGCGCGCTGCCCCATGCCCAGCGGGGTGATGATATCCAGCACGCGCATGGCGGCGGACTTGATGTCCGGGTTCTCCAGCAGCAGGCGCTTGGTGGGGATGAGCGGGGTCAGGTGGTCGAAATCCTTGGGCTGCACGTATTCCGCCGTGGGGCGGCCCTCAATCTCCGTGATTTCCTCTGCGGCCACGGAGCGCTCCGGGGCCTTGCCGTGCAGCAGCTGCAGGCGCGCCTTCACGCTGTTGCCCGCGCGCAGGCCGTGCCTCTGCACCAGTGCGTGCGGCACCACGGGGTCGTCTGCGCTGGGGCGGAAACTGCGGGCGGGGTCGCGCAGGTAGGCAATGTTGTCCTTGCCGATTTCCAGCACGCCGGAGGCGAACACCTGGCTGCCCTCCGCAAGGAAGGTGCGCGCCAGCTCCGCCACCAGCTCCGGGCGCGGCTTGCTTTCCGAACCCTTGCGCGCCTTGGCCACGGCCAGGCGCTGCAGCTCGTTGAGCGGCTTGAGCCGCAGCTCGTTGAGGTCGATGACGATGCTGCGGGCGTGCATGGCGTTGGCCTCGCTGGCCAGCTCCGTGGCGTAGAAAAGCTCCACCTGGCGCTTCAGATAGTCGGGCGTGCCCTCGTTCCAGAACACCACGTTGGCGCGGTCTATCTTCTCCTGCGTGGGCATCTGCGCCGCTATGAACGCCTTGGCCTCACGCTTGCCTATGCCGTCGCGCTTCGTCAGCCGCGCCACCTGCGTCTCCGGCGTCACCGCCGCCACGCACACGATCGTCTCGTCGTCGCCGAACACCGCCGGGCTCTCGTAGTACAGCGGGATATCCAGCAGGAAGGTGTGCACATCCCCGCGCTGGCGCGCCGCCGCCTGCGCCTCGCGGAACATCTCCGCCAGCTTCGGGTGCACCAGGCGGTTCAGCTCCCCGCGCTTCTCCGGGTCGTTCTTCACCAGCTCCCGCAGGAACTCCTTGTTCACCGCGCCCTTCTCGTCCAGCGCGTGCTCCCCGAACGCGGCAACCAGGTCGCGCGAGAGCCGCCCGCTCTGCTGCAGCTGCTCAACGGCTGCATCGCAGTCGAAACACTCCACGCCCTCCCCGCCAAGCTCGCGGAGCAGTGCCACCACGGTTGACTTGCCGGACGCAATGCCGCCTGTTACCACTATAACTTTCACGCGCGTATTCTACCACGGTGTGTAGTCACCTTTCAAGCCGAAACACAGACAGCATCCCGCAATCGTGAGATTTGGGATTGGGGATTTAGGATTTCAGATTTGGGATTTGGCAATCAAACCGCGCGCGGAGCGCGCCTAGCCTTGAGGTGGATACACGCTATGGCCTGCCCCTCTCCGAGCGTTGTTCTGCCAAAAAATCACGCCATGCCGCATTTTTTTTGTGCATTTGTCCTCCGGCGTGTATTATAGGGGGTAGATATGGATACAACAGACAATACCAATCAGAAGCCGCGGCGGCGGTGGCCGCGCGTGCTGGCATGGGTGGGCGGCAGCCTGCTGGCCCTGCTTTTGCTGGCCTGCGCCGTGGGCGCGTACTGGCTCTATGGCTGGAAGCTCGGTAGCCTGAGCTTCCATGAGAGCTGGACCCCGCAGGAACGCCGGGTGCTGACGGAGTTCGACGACTACCTTTGCTCTCCCGCCCGTCGGGATGATTGCCTGGGGGTGTTTGACTCGATGAGTGCCGCGTTTGGCCCGGCTGTTTCCATGGATGGGTGGCAAGCGGGCCTGGCTGCCGATTTCGGGTTGAAATGTTTGTGCGGCAAAACCCGCGATTTGCTCAAGGAGGTGGCATCCTCCGGCAATGCGGATGCGCGCAGCTTGGAAACCCAGACCAACCTGGTGCCGCTGGCCCTGGCGGTCGACAGCTTGGATGCGGCGCGCCTCCTGGTGGTGAAGGGGGCGGACCCCAACTGCACCTTGGACATAGCGAATCTGGTGCCCGAGGCTCAGCAGATGAAACATACTAAGGAGGGGGCCTTCGATATCTTGGTGGCTCACAACAATACCTTCAAACAGCCCTATACCCATCAGGAGCGCAAGGATTTCCTGGCCTTCCTGCTGGAGCACGGCGCCACTTGGGACAAGGCCGCCTGCATGCCGGAGCTGTCGTGGCAGATTCTTTTCATTTCGGGTGAACCCGAGGAGGAGAAGGCGGATTTATTCATCTGGGCGCTGGAGCACGGCTACAAGGTGAATTGGAAAAACAAGGACACATACTCGTTTATATCGATCATGGCTAGCCGCCGCCATCTGGTGCGCATGCTGGAGGCTTTGGAGCGCACCGGCCAGCTGCAGGGCCCCATGCTCATCACCCCGCTGCAGGCATTGTGCGTGGAGATTTTCCCCGAGCAGCAGGTGACGGAAGCCATGGAGTGGCTGCTCGCCCGCGGGACGGACCCCAACGGCTTGGCGGACAAGGATGCCACGGATGCCGTTTTTGCGCTCCTTGGGGAAGACGGTCCTTCCCCCACCAGGTACGATAAGCCGTCCAAGCGCCCGCTTTGCCTGCTGATGGATTCACTGGGTTTCCGTGCGTACTATGATGTGGATGAGGATGAAGAGGCGGTCCGCGCCGTCTTGCTCAAAGAGCTGGAAATCCTGCTGCGCCATGGCGCCAAGGCGGACGCTCCCCTGGAGCCGGGCTCGCGTCTGCTGCAAGGCATCCCCCGCGTGAAGGAGCTGCTGGACCAGTACGGCGTGGAATATAGGACAATCCCCTCTGCCGGCGCGGCTTCCGATGAAATGGAGGTCGATGATGAGGAGGATGGGGAGGATGGGGAGGCAACGGGCGCGTGAGAGTGGCAAGCCTTGGCGTGAATCCACGCCAACCATTGCACACCAACCACATTCCCCCTATGCGTAGAAATCCTCTTCCGAGAATACGCGGTTGGTGGGCTGCTTGTCGCGGATGAGCAGCTTGCAGCGGATTTTCAGGTCGTTGTCGAAGGAGAAGAGGAAGGTGCGCTTGTGGGTGAGCATGTACTCGATGAGCTTGGGGTCCGCGTAGCGCGCGTCCTTGGGCTTCACGGCGGCTTGCATCATCTCCGGCACCTCCATGCTGGTGCCGAGCTGGTCCATGAGGACCTCGATGCGGTTGCGTGCAAGGCGTGCGTCCTTGGCCTTTCCGGGATTGTTGCTCTTGAGGTGGCCGATGATTTCCTCGTACACGGCGCCGTGCACCACCACCTTCCATGAGCGCTTCTTGGCGTTGTGGATGATGTAGCCGAACCAGCTGCGGATAACGTCGTCCGGGCTCATGAGCACGTTGGTGTCCAGCAGGAGTGTGGCGTGGCCGGGAATGTTGCGCCACACGGGCTTGTCGGACTTTGGCTGGTGGGTGTTGAAGGGCGTCCTGTCCTTGTCGGGCTGAGGCTGCGGCGGGTTGTTGCCGCGGCGTTTCTTCCACGGCCCTCTTTTTCGGGATTTGTGCCCCCACAGGCAGAAGCAGGTGTAAATCAGCACCACGTCCACCAGAATCCAGACAATGGGTTTGCCGACGTTGATTTCCATCACCCCGGTGAAGTGTAGCACCAGTGCGAGGGTAAGGAAGACGGCTGCGTATCGGCAGAGGTTGCGGGCGAATTTCATGGCGCGGAAACGGTGGTGGACACCGCAACGGAATCCGTGTCGGGGAGGATGTACTTGTAGAGGGTGACGGTGGCGGAGGGCGCACCGAATTCCTGCACGCAGGCGGTGGCGAGCCTGTGGGCCAGGGTCTCCACCAGCTTCACGGGTTCCGCGGCGGCGAGGGCCGTCAGGCGGCGCGCCACGGCATCGTAGTCGATGGTGTTGGACAAATCCTCCGCGCATTCAGAGAAAGGCACGGGGGCGCGCATGGAGATATCCGCCTTGAGGGTTTGCAGGGAGGCGCGCTCGTCGTCCAGCCAGCCGATGTGGCATGGCAGCTCCAGGCCGTTGATGCGGATGGTGTCCGCTGCGTTCGTGCGCTCCAGCAGGGCCTGCAGGGCGGCGAGGTCCGGCAGCATGATGTCCGGGCGGGCCTGGGAGAGCTGGTTGGCATCGTTGTACCCGGTGAGCACGCCGATGGCGGTGACTCCGGCGCGGTGGGCGGCGGCCATGTCGTGCTGCATGTCGCCCACGAAGGCGGTCTCGGCGGGGTTGAGTGCGTGCATGCGCATGAGGGTGGGGATGTAGTCCTCCTTGTTGTGGATGCCGGAGTGGATGTGCTCGAAGTATTCGTGGAATCCCAGCTCCTTGGATTGGTCCACGAAGGCGGCGGGGTCCATGCTGGTGAGGGTGAAGAGGCGTATGCCGCGGCGCTTGCAGAACTCCAAAAACTCTGCGGCGTGCGGGATGCGGGTCACGCCCACCGTGGAGCGTGCGAAGGAGTAGCGGAAATAGTCCTCCAGCCGTTCCAGCGGCACCTCCGGGGTTTTCCAGGCGTAGTATTCCGGGTACGGCAGCTGGAACTCCGCGCGGAACTGCTCACGCGTGAGCGGCGCCCGCCCGCAGCGCGAGAGCACGTAGTTCGTGGCCTCGATGGTGAGGTCGAGGTCGTCGCACAGGGTGCCGGACCAATCGAAGATGATGTTGCGGAACAACGGCATGGTGGATATTTACAATTTACAATTGACGATTTACGATTTGAAAGTTAGGCGCGGCGGAGCCGCGCGGGCTGGGGAGGTTTCGGTGTGCGGGGGCGGTGTGGTGGAATGCTTGCGCGCGGAGCGCGCCGAATTTTTAAATTGTCAATTGTAAATTGTAGATTGTAAATTACCTGGTTCTGAGCTTGGTGTCTTTGAGCTTGGCGGGGTCTACGCTGTGTTTGACGTAGGGCGGGCGGCCCTTGGTGCGGAGGGGTTCTCCGCTGACCTTCTGCTTGAGCTCGGTGGAGCCGCCCTCCGTGGTTTTCTTGACGAGCTTCTTGCCGCTCTTGGTGACGATGTGGTTCTTGATTTGGTACTTGCGGACAGCCTGCGTGAGGGCGGGGTTGACGAAGGGGTTGTCCTTGCCGTAGCGTGCCCAGGGACCGCCCGGCACGAGCGAGAATTCCACGAATCGCCAGTGCACGGTGGCCATGCCGCCGGGGATGCCCAGATAGTCGCGCACGGCGGGCGAGATGTCGATTCCGGCGCACTTGTTTGCGGTGTTGCGCGGGCGCGCGCCCTTGAACACGTACTCCCAGTCATCCACGCAGAAGGGGCCCACATCCTCCCACTGGGCGAAACAGTACTTGCCGTTGTAGTAGATTTGCACCCACATGCCGCGGCACACGGATTCATACTTGCCGGCCTTGTCCCTCTTGTACCAGGGGATGACCGCGGAGGCCTCCGGGCGCGGGCCGCCGTGCTGGATATCGTTGTACGGCAGGGCCACGTAGAAGGGGTTGAGCTGCGGCGTGAAGCCCTTGGGCGCGTAGGTCACGGGGTCCCGGTTGGCGGGGTTGGGGTCGTCGTAGCCGCCGTAGTTGTCGTCCCACATGCTGTCCCAGCTGCTGGCGGTGTTGGGCACGGGGTTGTTCTGGGTGGCGAGCTCGCCGATAAAGAAGTAGGTGGCGGTGATATCGAAGTGCCAGGGGTAGGCGCCGATGCGCTTGGTCTGCGGCAGGGTCTTGGGATCCGGGAAGTTCTGGCGGTGGCTCTGGTCGATGGTGGGCTTGATGGGGCCGTTGCGGATGGAGGCCTCGCGCAGGTTCTCCACGCTCATCTGGCGGCGCGTGGCATCCGTGGCGCGCGGCACCAGGCGGCTGGCGGACTGGGAGGTGGGCTTCACATCTGCGGACGGCCTGGCGTCCGCAGATTGCGTTTGCCCCTCCGCGGGTTTGGCGGGCTTGTTCCCCGCGCCGGACACGCCGACGGCTCCCGCGTTGCCGGAAAGGAGCAGCGCGGCGAACAGGCAGGCGGTGGCGGCGAGGGCTTTCATCGTCATGCGGAGGGGTGGAACGGGTTACCAGTTGTGCAGCTTGCTGGGAATGGCCTCGGGCAGCTTCTCCGGGTGGTCCAGCGTGTAGTGCAGGCCGCGCGATTCCTTGCGGCGGATGGCGCAGTCCACGATGAGGGATGCGGTGAGCGCCAAGTTGCGGAGGTCGATGATTTCCGGGGTGACGCGGTACCCCCAGTAGTACTCGTTGATCTCGCGGTTGATGTTGCGCAGGCGGGTGGCGGCGCGCTGCAGGCGGTGGTCGGTGCGCACAATGCTCACGTAGTCGGTCATGGTTCGGCGCACCTCGTCCCAGCAGTGGTAGAGGATGGCGAGGTCGTCGCGCTCGGCCCTCTCGCCGTGCTGCCATTCCGGGATGGGGTAGTCCTCCATCTTGTGTGCGAGCGGCAGGGTGGTGAGCATGCACTCGATGGCTCGCTTGGTGATGACCACGCACTCCAGCAGGGAGTTGCTGGCCAGGCGGTTGGCGCCGTGCAGCCCGGTGCAGCCGCACTCGCCCGCCACGAACAGCCCGCGCAGCGAGGACCGCCCGTTGGTGTCCGTTGCCACGCCGCCGCACTGGTAGTGGGCGGAGGGCACCACGGGTATCATGTCCACCTCCGCGTCCACGCCGTAGCTCTTGCAGGTCTCGTAGATGTACGGGAAGCGCTCCGCCATGAAGCCCTTGGGCTTGTGGGTCATGTCCAGGTACATGCAGGGGTGGCCTGTGCGCAGGATCTCGCTGTTGATGGCGCGTGCCACGATGTCGCGCGGGGCCAGGCTTCCGCGCTTGTCGTACTTCTGCATGAACTCCCGGCCGTCCGGGCCGCGGAGCACGCCTCCCTCGCCGCGCACGGCCTCCGAGATGAGGAAGGTGAGGCCGTCGTGGTCCTTGCCGTTGGGGTTGTAGAAGGTGGTGGGGTGGAACTGCACGAACTCCAGGTTGGAGACGACGGCACCGGCGCGCCAGGCCATGGCCTCGCCGTCGCCGGTGGCGGTGGGCGGGTTGGTGGTGTACATGTAGCAGCGCCCCGTGCCACCAGTGGCCAGCAGCACGCGGTCGCTCCGGAAGATGTCCACCTCGCCCGTGGCCGGGTTGAGTACGTACGCGCCCAGCACGCGGTCCTCCGTCACGCAGCCCAGCTTGGCCGTGGTGATGAGGTCGATGGCGATGCGGTGGTCCAGCAGCTGGATGTTGGGGTGGGCCTGCGCGCAGCGCAGCAGCTTGGTGCTGATTTCCAGGCCGGTGGTGTCCTTGGCGTGCAGGATGCGGCGCTTGCCGTGGCCGCCCTCGCGCCCAAGCTCGAACTCCCCGTCCTTCTCCGTGTCGAAATCCACGCCCCACGACAGCAGCTCGCGGATGGCCTCCGGCGCCTCCGTCACGATGGTGCGCACCGCCTTCTCGTCGCACAGCCCGGCGCCCGCGTCCAGCGTGTCCGCCACGTGCTCCTCGAAGGTGTCGTTCTTGTCGGTCACGGCGGCGATACCGCCCTGGGCCTTGGCGGAGCTGGAGACCAGCGGGTCATCCTTGCAGAGGACAACGACCCTGCCGTGTTCCGCGGCGCGGAGGGCGAAGCTGAGTCCGGCGGCCCCGCTGCCAATCACCAGGAAATCGGATTTGATTGTCATAGGAAAATCTGTTAGCGCGCGGCATTGTAGCACCAAACCGCGCGCATGTCACGCGCAAGCGCGCGTCAGCGCCGATTTACGGTTTAGGGGGGCGCAAACGGCAACCGCGCGGGCGGGGTTATGCCGGATCGCGGTCCAGCGCCTGCAGCACGTCCTCCGGCAGCGGCGGCTGGCCGGATGCCGCGGCGCATTCCTCCAGCTGCGGGACGCGGCGCGCGCCGATGAGCACGCTGGTGAGCCCGGGGCGGGAGAGCAGCCAGCGCAGGGCCAGCTGGGCGGGCGGCATGCCCGCGCGTGCGGCGGTGTCCACGATGCGCTGCACCCTGGCATCGTTCTGCCGCGCGCGCTCCGGGTTCAGGAAAACCGAGTTGTCGCGCACGGCGCGGGAATCCGCGGGCAGTGCGCGGTTGAGGTATTTCCCGGTGAGCACGCCCTGCGCCAGCGGGGAAAAGGCAATGGAGCCGGTGCCCTGGCGCACGGCCTCCGCCAGGCGGGAGGTGCCCGGCTCGCGGTCGATGAGGTTCAGGCGGAACTGGTGCAGCAGGCAGGGCACGTGCGCCTCCCGCAGCATGGCGCACGCCTGCGCGTACAGCTCCGGCGGGTAGTTGGAAAGCCCCGCGTACAGGGCCTTGCCGCTGCGCACAATGTCGATGAGCGCCTGCATGGTTTCCTCCAGCGGCGTCTCCGGATCCGGCCGGTGGTGGTAGAACACGTCCACGTAGTCCAGTTTCATGCGCCGCAGGCTCTGGTTCAGGCTGGCCACCAGGTATTTGCGGGAACCCCAGTCCCCGTAAGGGCCGCCCCACATCAGGTAGCCCGCCTTGGTGGAGATGAACATCTCGTCACGGTGCGCGGCGAATTCCCTTTGCTGCAGGTTGCCGAACCTCTCCTCCGCGGCGCCCGGGGGCGGGCCGTAGTTGTTGGCCAGGTCAAAGTGGCACACGCCCAGCTCCAGCGCCCGCGCAATGAGCGCGCGCCCCTCCGCCGGGTCGTCGCCATCCCCGAAATTGTGCCACAGGCCCAGCGATACCTCCGGCAAAAGCACCCCGCTTTTCCCGCATCTGCGATATTCCATGCTCATGGCCTTCATTGAACGGCAAATCGCGCGCCTTGTCAATACGCTATTATTCCACCCGCGGCCGCGGCGCAAATGTTTTGACTTTCCGCACCGCCATGGGGTATGATGGCGGCATGTCCAGATTCCGAGCCCTAGCCGTCCTGTGTTTCCTGTTGTCCGGCGCCCTTGCGTGGGGTGCGGACGCCGCGCCCGCAAGGCCGAACATCATCCTGGTGCTGGTGGACGACATGGGGTGGGGCGATTTGTCCTTCTGCCCGGATTTGAAGGGGCAGGGGCCCGCGATACCGACGCCGCGTCTGGCGGACATGGCGAAGAAGGGTGCGCTGCTGAGCCGGCACTACACGGCGGCGCCGGTGTGCGCGCCGGCCCGCGCCTCCCTGTTCTCTGGGGTGCACCAGGGGCACGCGGAGGTGGTGCGCAACAACAGTTTCGACGCCGCGCTGGAGAACTCGCACACGCTGGCCACGGTGCTGCGCGAGGCCGGGTACGCCACGGCGCTCATCGGCAAGTGGGGAATCGGCGGCGGAGCGGAGGGCGGCGGCACCCCCAAGACCGCCGCGGCCTGGCCCACCAAGCGCGGGTTCGACTACTTCTTCGGCTACCACAACCACATCGCAGGCCACCGCCACTATCCCAAGGAGGAGAACAACGTGGACCCGGATATGCACGCCAACGCCGTCTGGGACATGGACGACATGATCACCAAGGACCTGGACAACTGCTACAGCACGGACCTGTTCACGGCGCGCGCCAAGAAGTGGATACAGGACCACCGCGCGGCGCATCCCAAGCAGCCGTTCTTCCTGGCGCTCACGCTCATAGCCCCGCACGCGCGCCTGGCCATCCCCGCCGCGCCTTACCCCAAGGGCGGCGTCAAGTGGCTCGGCAAGCCCGGTGAGATGATCAACACCGCCAAGGGCAGCTGGGATTCCTTCATCGACCCCCGCATCAAGCACCTGGCCGACTCCGCCGAGTGGAAGGACCGCGCGCGCTCCCTCGGCAACGAGCAGGGCATCCTGGAGGCCGAGCAGCGCCACGCCACCATGATCGCCCGCGTGGACGACGCCATGGGCGACCTGGTGGACACCTGCCGCAAGCTCCAGATTGACAGGAACACATTCATCGTCTTCCTGAGCGACAACGGCCCGCACAACGAACCCGGCGCCGCGGGGACATCCCCCGGCCACCCCGCGCCCGCGCAGAACCCCGCCTTCTTCCGCAGCTACGGCGGGGCGGACGGCATCAAGCGCGACGTGTGGGATGGCGGGCTGCGCGTGCCCTGCCTGGTGTACGCGCCGGGTATCGTGAAGGGCGGGCTGAAGGACAAGACGCCCAGCCAGTTCCAGGACTGGATGGCCACGTTTGCGGAGCTGGCGGGCGTGCCCAACCCGATGCGCTGCGACGGCGTGTCCCTGCTGCCCGTGCTGAAGGGCAGGAAAAAGGGCGTGCAGCCGCACACCGTTTACACGGAGTACAATTTCGGCGGTGCCATGCCCAACTACCCGGACTATGCGGACAACAAGCGCAACCGCCAGCGCGGCGAGCAGCAGGTACTCTTCTTCCAGGCCCCCGGCGGCAAGACCCTCAAGGCCATCCGCTGCAACATCTCCACCGGCAACGAGGACTTTGAAATCTACGACACCGCCGCGGACCCCCACGAGGAGCACAACCTGGCCCCCAGGTTCGCCCAGATGCAGCCCCGCCTCAAGGCCATGGCCCTCTACAACCGCCGCGCCTACGACTACTCGCGGGACGGTTCCGCCGGAGCCCGCAACAACGCCTGCGCCGGCAGCCGCTCCTACGATTCCCTGAACGTGCCCGCGGATGAGGCCAAGCCCGCCGCGCCCGGCCTGAAATGCCGCCGCGTGGAGAACCGCGCGTGCCCGTGGGTGCCGGAGTTCGACACCCTGCCGCCCGCCGCCCTGGCCGCCGCCGTGAAATCCACCGTGCCCAACCCCGCCGCCGCGGAGCTCCCCGCCAAGAGCATCTCCAACTTCCGCGGTTACATCAACATCCCCGCGGACGGCGTGTGGCACTTCTACCTCACCCTGGACAAGGTGGACGGCTCCAAGGCCTACCTGCGCATGCACCGTTTCCAGCTCATTGACGCCGATTTCAACTACAAGCCCGGCTCCACCGTCAACGAGTCCGCCGCCATCAACGCGGACGAGGCCATTGCCGCCTCCACCGGCAAGCGCGGCATCCCGCTGGCCGCGGGCCCGCACGCCATCGATTTCACCGTGGTGCAGGGCGAGGCCGCTCCCGGCAGGGTCAAGTTGGAGTGGGAGGGCCCGAACACCCCGCGCGCCGAAATCCCGGATTCCGCCTTCCTGGCGGAGTGAGGCGGCCCCGCCCCGTCACAGGGGGAACAGGATGCAGGAGATGAACACATCCGCTGCCACAATGATGAAATTCATGGGAATGCCGATGCGGAGGAAATCCGAGAAGCGGTAGCCGCCCGGGCCGTAGACCATCATGTGGGTGGGCGAGCCGATGGGGGTGGCGAAGCTGGAGGACACCGCCACCATGAGCGCCACGCAGAACGTGAGCGGGTTGGCCCCGATGCTTTCCGCGGCGGTGTAGGCGATGGGGAAGAACATGGCACCCGCGGCCGTGTTGCTCACGAATTCGGTGACAAAGGTGCTGACGATGCAGATGACGAAGAGGACGATGTAGGGGTTGGTGCCGCTGAGGCCCAGCAGGGCGGAGGCCAGCATCTGCGCCAGCCCGGTGCGCTCAATGGCCAGGCCCAGGCACACGGAGCCCGCAAACACCATCAGCACGTTCCAGTTGATGCTCTTGCGCGCCTCCTTCACCGTGCAGCAGCGCGTGAGCAGCATGGCGAAAGCCGCCAGGAAGCACGCCCCCACAAGCGGCAGTACCTTGAACGCGGAAAGCAGTATCATCGCCAGCATGATGAGCGAGGAGACGATCGTCTTCCCGCTGATCCGGTGCGTGGCCTCGGAATCGAAGAAATGGATGTCGCTGGTGCGCGGCAGGGTGCCGTGCGTGCTCTCCAGCAGCAGCGTGTCGCCCGCGTCCAGCACCACCTCCCGCGGCAGCTCGTTGAGACGCTCGCCCTGCCGCGCCACGGCCACCAGCGTCATCCCGTGCTCCTCCTCGAACTCCGTTTCCGCCAGCTTCTCGCCTATCAGGGAGGAGCGGAAGGTCACGTACGCGGTGTGCAGCGAGCGGTGCCGCCCCACGTCCTCCACGCTGTACACGTGGTGCAGCGCGTTCACCAGCTTGTGGGAATCGCGCAGCGCCAGCAGGTCGTCTATGCGCCCGGTGAACACCAGGCGGTCGCCGCCCATGACGACCTCTTCATTGTCCACGGGGCAGATGACCACCTTGTCGAAGCGCATAATCTCAATCAGGTGGCCGCCCTTGATGCGGTCCAGCCCGCATTCCGCCACGCTTTTGCCCACCATCGGGTTGTCGGAGGGCACCATGAGCTCCACGGTGTACTCCGCGATGTTGGCGAAGGATTTCTCCGGGGTCTTGCGGTCCGGCAGCAGCTTCTGCAGGGCAATCACGGAGACGATGCCGACGGCGAGGCAGAAGAGGCCCACGCCAGTGGGGGTGAAAATGTTGAGCTGCACGCCGGTCTCCTTGGCGTAGAAGGAGGAGATGATGAGGTTGGGCGGGGTGCCGATGAGGGTGCAGATGCCGCCCATGCCGGAGGCGTAGCTCAGCGGTATGAGCAGGCGGGAGGGGGCGATGTTCAGCTTGCGGCTCCACATCTTCACCACATCGATGAAGAGCGCCACCACGGTGGTGTTGCTCAGGATGGAGCTCAGCAGCGCCACCGGCAGCATCAGCCGCACTATCGCACGGCAGTAGCTCTTGGGGCTGCCCAGCACGTACCGCACGATCCACTGCAGCACTCCCGTGTGCACCAGCCCCGCCACCACCACGAACAGCACCCCAACCACCACCACCGAAGACGAGCTGAACCCGCTCAGCGCGTCCTCCGGCTTGAGCACCCCGGTCACCATCAGCAGCATCATACCGCCCAGGAACACCATGTCCGCCTCCAGCTTGGTGAACAGCATGAGCGCGAACATGCCCAGCACTATCGCCACGGTTATCCATGCCGATACGCTAAGACCTCCCCAGATGACGGTTTCCAACATGACGCGCGGGATTCTACACCCTGCGGCGCAGAATTGCAACGCCTTCTTGCCGCAGCGGGCGCTGGCGGCAGAGATTATCCTTGCAAACGCGCGCTTTTCTGCCATAATCCCCCCGCGCCGGCCGCACCATGCTCAATCAGGAAATCATCACAGAGGCGGAGACTGCCGCCATCCAGATACCCGGGGGTAACGCCGTTATCCTCCCGGAGGGGTCGCGCATCTACATCACCCAGAGCCTCGGCAACTCCATCACCGCCGCCTCCGATATCGGGCTCGTCCGCATCTCCCGCGAGGAGGCCGCGCGCGCAGGCATCATCCCCCCGGAGCAGGCCAAGCCCGCTTGCGACGCCAACCTCACCCTGGAGGAGCGCGTCTGGAACGTCCTGCGCGGCATCTACGACCCCGAAATCCCCGTGGATATCGTCAACCTCGGCCTCGTCTACGGCGTGGAGGTCATCCCCCAGCAGGAGGGCGGCGCCCAGGTGAACGTGCAGATGACCCTCACCGCGCCCGGCTGCGGCATGGGCCCGCACATCATGGCGGAGGCGGAGCTGGGAATCGCCGCGCTGGACGGCGTGAAGAACGTGGACGTGGAGTTTGTGTGGGACCCGCCGTGGAACCAGGACATGATGAGCGAGGAGGCACGCATGCAGCTCGGATACATTTAGCCAATCACCCTTCAACACCGTACACCACCATGGGCAAGCTGACCATTGAGCTTTCAGAGGAGGAACTGCGCGACCTGGCGGAGGTGAGCGCCATGACCCTCACCATGCTCGGCCGCGCCATGCCGGATTCCCGCGAGCCCCGCGTGGACGCCTGGCACCGCCTCCTCGTCGATATCCTGAAAGCCGCGCACTCCGTCCCCGGTATCGCGCGCGACATGGAGATGAACCCCGATTGCGGGTACTGGTTCTTCAAGCACGCCTACGTGGACCGCGCCTTCTACTCCGATTTGCTGGACGAGGCGCGCGACGCCGTATTCTGGGAGGAGCTCGTGGCCCGCATGGCCGCGCAAAGCCTCGCGGAAAGCATCGGCGCGGATGCCGTGGACGCCATGGACCCGGAGGAGCGCACCGCGCGCCTCTCCTCCATGGAAAAGGCCCTGTGGGACGAGGTGACCCGCCACGGCATAGACCGCCTGTTCTTCATGCTCCCCCCGGAGGAGGCGTGATGGATTTTCCGCCTCCCGCGTCTTGACATTCCCGTTGGGCGGGGTATGATGGGGGCATGGCTATCACTTTTGCGCGCAATGAGGAACGCCGGAACACCGGCAACATGAAATGGGACCTCCAGGGGCCCCTGCCGTTCGGAATCGCGGATATGGACATCGAGTCCCCGCCCTGCGTCATCGACGCCCTGAAGGCCCGTGTGGACCACCATTTCTACGGCTACGCCTTCCTCACGGACCACATGAAGGAGGCCATTGTCAGCTACCTGAAGGCGCGCCACGGTGTGGAGGCCAAGCCGGAGTGGCTGCACGAGCTGCCGGGCTGCGTGCCCGCGTTCACCCTGGTGGCGCGCGCCATCTGCGGTGAGAGCCACGGCGCCATCATGACCTGCTCCCCGGTGTACCCGCCCATGCTGCAGTGCCACGAGGCCGCCGGCGCGCGCCTCATCGATGTGCCGCACGTGTGGAAGGACGGCTACGCGTACTTCGACTGGGAGGCCATGGAGAAGGCGGTGACGCCGGACACCAAGCTGTTCCTGCTGTGCAACCCGCACAACCCGTCCGGCCGCTGCTGGAGCCCGGAGGACCTGCAGCGCGTGGGCGAGTTCTGCATCAAGCACGATTTGGTGCTGTGCTCCGATGAAATCCACTGCGACCTGGTGCTGGAACCCGGCATGAGGCACACCTCCGCGCTTACGCTCTCCCCGGAGATTCAGCAGCGCCTGGTGATGCTCAGCGCGCCCAGCAAGACCTTCAACATTGCCGGCATCTG
This sequence comes from Akkermansia sp., assembly GCA_024405435.1. Lineage (GTDB taxonomy): Bacteria > Verrucomicrobiota > Verrucomicrobiia > Verrucomicrobiales > Akkermansiaceae > Akkermansia. The sequence continues at coordinate 24,575 of JAKSOU010000016.1, forward strand.
CTTCTCCTACATGTGCGTGCCCAATCCGGAGCTCAAGCAGCGTATAGAGATTGCGCAGGGCTGCAGCCTGCCCACCCTCAACGTCTTCGCCTACGCCGCCGCGGAGGCCGCCTACCGCAACGGCTGGGGCTGGCATGCCGAACTGCTGGAAACCCTGCGCGCCAACCGCGATTTCGTGGTCAACTACATCACCAACCAGATTCCCCAGATCAAGGTGGTGCCCAACCAGGCCACCTACCTCGCCTGGCTGGATTGCACCGCACTCGGCGTGGAGAGCCCCCACAGGTTCTTCCGCGAGAAGGCCGGCGTCTACCTGGACGACGGCGCCAACTTCGGCGACCCCACCCACGTGCGCATGAACTTCGCAACCTCGCAGGACCAGCTCCGCCAGGGCCTGGTGGCCATGAAGAAGGCCGTGGAGGATCTGCTGGGGTAATCCCGCGCCAACCTTTTCCCAACCAGGGATCTTCCGGAAAGGGGGAGCTTTAACAAGCTCCCCCTTTCTGCATCATCATTCCTCCGTCTTGTCGTGCACGAAGAGCATGAGGATGCGGAAGACGGCCAGGGCGGGGAGCTCCGCCCACAGGTAGTACCACGGGGCCGGGCCCAGGTAGTCCAGGATGGTGCCGGGCAGGGGGGCTCCCTGCGTGTAGCCGTAGTTGGTGCCCAGCCAGATGTTCACCGGGATGATGAGCAGCACGTACAGGTTCATCAGGCCCAGGGCCTTCAGGTCGTCGTACCCGCGTGCGCGCCAGCCTATGAGCACGGGCACGGCCAGGGCCACCACCATCAGCAGGCCGTGGGAGAGGAAGAAGATGAAGAAGGGCAGGCTGGGGTAGCCGTCCGCCATGGCCGGGGTGATGAGCGCCTGGATGCTGGCCGTGAGCACCGCGAAATACACCAGCGAGCACGCCCAGTGCTTGCGCCACCACAGCGCGATGAACGCCACCACGCTCATGAACGAGCAGAAGTGTAGCGGCATGTTGTAGCGCCACTCCCCGTAGGCGTCGGAGAACGCGCGCCAGCAGAATTCGCTGATGAACTGGAGGGCGATGACCACCGCCAGCGCGCGGCAGATGCGGAAGCGCGTCTCCTGCGGCTTTCCGGCGCCCCACCACAGCACGGCGGCCACCGCCAGAACGGTGAGCGCCAGCGCCACGATGTGCGGGCAGGACCAACGGATGAATGGATGTGTGAGCTCGGCTAGCATGGTGGGGGAAGACAGGTGGTTATGCGGGTTTGTGCGCGGCGTGGCGGCGTTTCCAGATGGCGGCCAGGCGCGCGCAGACCATGAGCTGCACCTGGTGGAACACCATGAGCGGCAGCAGCAGGTTGTTGTCGAAATGCCCGAAGATGGCCAGCATGATGGGCGCGCCCACCGCCAGGCTCTTCTTGGAGCCGCAGAAGATGATGGCCACGCGGTCCGCGCGGTTGAAGCGGAAGGCGCGGCACAGGCCGTACAGGATGCCCTGCACCAGCCCCAGGATGATGCAGCTGGCCGCCACCAGCCCCAGCAGTTGCGCCATTCCCAGCTGCTGCCAGTAGCCGTTGGCCGTGGCGCTGGAGAACGCCGTGTACACCACCAGCCAGATGGTGGCCTGGTCGTTCAGCTTCACCAGCCCGGCGTGCGCGCCCACCCACGGGCGCAGCCAGGGCTGGCAGAGTTGCCCCAGCGCGAACGGCAGCAGCACCTGCCCGCAGATGTTCAGCACGGTGTCAAGCCCTATGGCGGAGCTGTCCCCCACCGCCGTGGCGGAGAACAGGATGCCCGCCAGCAGCGGCGTGAGAAACACGCCCAGCAGGCTGGAGACGGACGCGGAGCACACCGCCGCGGGCACGTTGCCGCCCGCCACGGAGGTGAAGGCGATGCTGCTCTGCACGGTGGAGGGCAGGCACGCCACGTACAGCAGACCCGCAAACAGCGCCCCGCCCACCAGCGGCTCCAGCACCGGCCGCAGCAGCGGAACCAATATCGGGAACAGCGCAAACGTGGAGAGCACCACCAGCGCCTGCAACCGCCAGTTCAGGAACCCCTCACGCACGGACGCGCGCGACAGCTTCACCCCGTACAGGAAAAACAGCAGCACCACCGCCGCCGTGGTGAGCCAGGAGAACACCTGCGCCCCCGCGCCGCTGCACGGCACCGCCAGGCCAAGCAGCACCGCCAGGATGATGCCCGTGGTGAAGCGGTCAAGCCTGCGGAGGGGGCCGGGCATGGCGGCTGCCTACTTGCGCTCCGGGAACTCGTAGCTCACGCGGCCGTTGTCCGTGCCGAGCACCAGGTAGGCCTCGAACTTGCGCCCCGTCTTGTGGCTCACAAAGTCCTTGATGAGCTCCGTCTTGCCCTTGGAGAGCAGCTGCGCCACCATTTCCTGCGTGATGGCCACGCTGCACATCTCGCGCCGGATTGTCAGCGGCCTGCGGCTCTTGCCGTAGGTCAGGCCGTCCACCAGCCACTCGTCCTCGGTCTGCAGCAGGTCGTGCTCGCCCTTGCCCTTCACGGTCACGGTGCCCACGCGCGCGGCGTTAGTCTTGCTTGCGGCTGCGGGTTTCCCGGCGGTCTTGGCGGCCTTTTCAGGCTTGGCGTCCTGGGTGCCGGCGGCAGCCTTCCCGGCGCCGCGGCGGGCGGCCTTGGGCTTTTCCTCGCGCGGCGGGAACTCCCAGCCCACGTTACCCTTCTTCACATCCAGCACCAGGTAGGAATCAAAGCTGCGGTGCGTGCGCTGGGACACGAACCCGGTGAGCAGGTCGCTCTTGCCCTCGCGGAGCACCTTGAGCACCTGCTCCTTGGAAATTTCCCTGCCCAGGATGGTCTTGGCCACGGTGAAGCCCTTGATGTTGGTTCCGGTCTTGAAATCCGGCACCAGCCAGTTCCTGTCCGTCTCCACCAGCTCCAGGCTGCCCTGGCCCTGCACCTCCACCTTGCCGTGGGAGGTCTGCTCCGCGCCCTGCGCCTGCTGCTCCTCCTCGCGGTCGTCGTCGTCGAAGTAGAATTCGGCCTTCCAGCTGCCGCGGGCGCTCTTGGGCTTCACCAGGCGCAGTCCGGCGGAGAAGGGCTTGCCGAACTTGGAGCGGAAGCCTTCCATCACCGGAAGCTCGCCCGCGGTGACGAGCGTGGAGAGCTGCTCGTCGTTCAGCGCCAGTCCGGCGTGGATGCGGCGCAGGCGGAACTTGCATTCCGGGTTCTTGCAGGTGACGGCATCGATACGGCTGGTGAGGCCCTTTCCGCCGCAGGCGGGGCAGGGCACCTTCAGGTCGGGGTTCTTGCCGTCCTTCATGAAATTGCGCACGGAGTCCACGATTTCCGTGGTGTACGCGCGGATTTCCTTCATGAATTCCTTGCGCTTGAGCTTGCCGTTCTCCATCTGCTTGAGCCGGTACTCCCAGTCGCCCGTCAGCTCCGGGCTGGAGAGCGTGCTCACGCCGATCTTGCCCAGCAGGTCGATGAGGTCCATGCCGCGGCGCGTGGCCACAAGCTCCTTGCCGTCGCGCGCAATGTACTCTTGGGAAATCAAGCCCTCGATGATGGCGGCGCGGGTGGCGGGCGTGCCCAGCCCGCGCTCCTTCATGGCATCCGCCAGGTCCTCGTCCTCCACCAGCTTGCCGGCCGTTTCCATGGCGGTGAGCAGGGTGGCTTCCGTGTAGGCTGCCGGCGGCTTCGTGGTCTCCAGCACGTCCTCCACCTTGGCGGCGGTCACCTGCTCGCCGTTGGCAAGCTGGCAGAGCTCGTCCTTCTTCTTCTTGTCGCCCCCGTAGAGGGCGCGCCATCCGGCGGAGAGCTGCACGCGGCCGTGCGTGTGGAAATAGTCCTTGGCCTTGGCGCTTTCCACCATCGTGGTGCGCTCGGTGTCCTCGAACTCCGCGTTGGGCATGAACACGCCCAGGAAGCGCTGCACCACCAGCGTGAAGATTTTGGCGGCGTCGCCGGAGAGCTCCACGAATTTCCCCGTGGGGATGATGGCGAAGTGGTCGCTCACCTTGCTGCTGTCGAACACGCGCTTGGTGGGGCGGATGCTGCGGTTGCGGAGAATCTGCTCCGCAAAGGGGGTGAACTCCTCCAGGTGCTCGCCGATGAGCGCCACCGTGCGCGTGGCCACCTTCAGGTAGTCGTTCGGCAGGTACTTGGAATCCGTGCGCGGGTACGTGAGCACCTTGTGTTTCTCATAGCACTCCTGCGCTATCTGCAGCGTGCGCTTGGCCGAGAAGCCGAATCGGTTGCTCGCCTCGCGCTGCAGCGAGGTCAGGTCGAACAGCAGCGGCGCCGGCATGGATACAGGCTTCTTGGTCTCCAGCACCGTGCCCTCGCGTCCGCGGCAGCGCTCCGCTATGGCCTGCGCCTGCGCCGCGCTCCACAGGCGGTCCCGAAGCTTCTGCGGGGCCTTCTCGTCCTTCTTCCAGTCCGGGTCGAACCACTTGCCCACGTAGCTGCCGCCCTTGGCCTTGAAGGTGGCGTGCACCTCGTGGTAGTCCTCCGGTTGGAAGGCGAGCACCTGCTTCTGGCGTTCCGCCAGAATGGCCAGGGTGGGGGTTTGCACGCGGCCCGTGGGGGTGATGTTGAAACCGCCTGCGCCGCTCTGCAGCACGGTGAGCGCGCGCGTGCTGTTCAGCCCCACCAGCCAGTCGGACTCCGAGCGGCACACCGCCGCGTCCGCCAGGTTCTGCATCTCCTTGTCCGTCTTCAGCGCGTGCCACGCCTCCAGGATGGAATCGTCCGTCATGCTCTGCATCCACAGGCGCCGGATCGGCTTCTGGATTTTCCCGTAGCGCACGATGTTCCGGAATATCAGCTCGCCCTCGCGCCCGGCATCGCATGCGTTCACAAGCTCCTTCACCTCCTTGCTGCGCGCCAGCTTCAGCACCTTCTTCAAGCGGTCCGATGACTTCTCGATCGGCTCCAAGTCCATCGTCTCCGGCAGCACGGGCAGGCATTCCATCTTCCACGGAAGGCTCTTCCCATCCTCCGTCTGCGGTTTCTTCTGCTCCACCAGGTGGCCCAGCGCAGAGGTCACTATCAGCTTGTCGTTGCTGTAGCACGCACTGCCGTCGTCTTTCTTCATCTTGCCCAGCTCCTTGCCGAGCACGCGCGCCAAATCGGCCGCCACACTGGGTTTCTCCGCTATAATTAGTGTCTTGGACATGGTCTTCGTGAGGGATGTATGCAACGCCGCGCACGCTTGCGCTTTGTTGTCTATATAGACACAATTTTTTCCGCTTCCTGTCAAGCCGAAATCGCGTCATTGAACCCAAATTCAATGCAATAATGCCCCCCCCCCCGCGCGCACTATTCCCAAATCGTCTATCGTCAATTGTCAATCGTAAATTCCCTTGACATTCCCCGCCGTTCCGATATCATTCACCCCGTAATCTACCCTGCCAACCCCTATGCAGCTGAGGACCATATTCGATGCCCGGCGTTTCGCCGGATGCGTGAACGCCCGCGCCGGTTGGGCCTGCTTCCACACGGATGCAAGCCGCCCGCTCTCCGTGTTCGTTCAGGAAACGCCCGGTGGCGCGCGCCTCATGGTGCGCGACGGCTCGCGCACGCTCCCCCTGCGCGAGATGCTCCTGCCGCAGCATCAGCTGGAGCGCATCGACATCTGGGAGCGCTGGGCCTCCCGCGCCATCGAGCGCGAATACGAGCAGGAGTTCTCCCTCTACGGACTGGAGTGCTACGGTGTCTCCATCGCCGTTGCCCTCTCCATCGCATGCCCAGACCGCCCCGTGGACTACTGCGGCCTCCCCGTGCACGATGAGTATGCCGTCTGGCAGTTCTGCAGCGAGCATACCAGCGGGATTGAATGCGTGTGGGATGCCGCATTCCCCCGCCTGCCTTTGGACAGCGACAAGCCCAACCGCTATTTCAAGCAGCTCCTCCGCGAGGCGGAGCGCGGCTGCGCCTTCCCCGCGTACTGGCATGAGCTTCGGCATTATACCGACTGGTGCTATTGCAGGGTCAGTCTCCAACCTGGCGGAGACTGGCCCCTGGCACTGGAAAACGCATGTGTGAAGCTCAACTACCCCGACTGGCTGGATGCCGAGCTGAGCCGTTGGAAGGACTACTGGAGTGACCGTTTCTGGACTATTGACAGCAGGCATGAGAGTGTCTGGGAGCCCTCGCCCTTCCTCTTCCCCATCATGCTGGATGCCCTGGCCGTGGATATCGCGCGCTACGTCACCCCCGCGGCTCCCGTCTCCTGCTCCCACCGCTATGTCACCGGGCAGGATATCCTCTCCATCATTCACCCCGATACCCCATGAACAAGGCACAACTTGAACTGAACGACCGTTTGCTCGCCGCCGCCAAGGCGGGCGATGCCGCGGAGCTGCGGTGCCTGCTGGATGCCGGCGCCAGCGCGCTTGCTCGCGACGAGGGGAGCGCCAGCGAGTGCGCGCTGATCCATGCGAGCCGCACCGGCAGCCTGGACTGCGTGCGCCTTTTGCTGGAGCGCGGTGCGAACGTGAACTCCACCAATTTCTACACCACGCCGCTGATGGCCGCCTGCCGCAATGGGCACGTGGAGGTGGTGCGCTACCTGGTGGAGCAGGCCGGGGCCGATGTGAACCAGGACGAATGCGAGGACCTGACCGCCCTGAACTACGCCGCGTATTCCGGCTCCATTGAGCTGGTGGACCTGCTGCTGGACCACGGCGCGGATATCGACAACGAGACGTGGGAGGGCACGGCGCTGGCCCGCGTGTGCCGCGATGGCGACGAGCGCATGGGCTTGCATCTCCTGGCGCGCGGCGCAGACCCGCTGCGGGACCCCGAAACGCTGGCCGGTGCGTGCGAGGGCGGCTCCCTGAAACTGGTGCAGGCGGTGCTGGAGGCCTGGAAAAAATCCGGGCGCGACTACGTGCGCGAGCTGCGGGAAGATTCTCCCCTGGAGGCCGCCGTGGCCGAGGCCGACACGTTCAACCCGGAGGTGGCGCAGCTCATGTACGACCACGGTTTCCGCTTTGACGGCATGCTCGGTGAATCCGGCTGGTGGAACAGGCACCGGGAATGCGCCGACGACGGGGAGCGCCTGCGGTGGCTCCGCGCGCACGGCGCCTTTGACGGCCCCCCGAAACCGCTGCCCGACGTCTCGCGGGAATGCCAATCCGTTGTGGACGCCGCGGAACAGGGAAAAGACGCCCTGCTGCATTTGAACGCGGATATCGAGACGCGCGACGAGGATGGCTGCACGCCTTTCCTCTTGGCTTGCAAGAAGGGAATGCCGGCGGCGGCGAAACGGCTTGCGGACATGGGCTGCGACACAGCCGCCGTGGATGCCGCCGGAAACACCGCGCTCATGGTGGCGGCCGCATGCCCCGGGTCCCCGTCGCCGGGGAGGGTGCGCGGCTGCGCCTCCCTGATTCTGTGGCTCGCGGAGCAGGGGGCGGATGTCAACGCCCGGAACCACCGGGGGGAGACGGCGCTCCTGCGGGCGTGGGAAACGGAAATCGCCATGCTGCTGCTGGATCTCGGCGCCCGTGCGGATGTGGTTTCCAATAGCGGCTGCACCGCCATGCACCGCCACTCTGACCCCGTTGTCCTGCAGCGCCTGCTGGAGCTGGGCTGCCCGCTGGACCGCGTGACGGATTCCGGGGAACACACCATCGAAAAATACAACGCGGAGGCAATCCGCTTTTTCCTGCAGCACGGCGTGAATCCCAATATCCCCCATGCCCACGCCTTCCTGGTCTGGCTTGTCACCAGCTGGAATGTCAAGGCCGTGGACGCGCTCGTGCGGGCCGGTATGGATGTGAACACGCGCGACCGCCATGACCTCGCCACCCCGCTGCACGAGGTCTGCCGCGCCAATGACAAGCGCCTGCCCGCCTCTGCCGATATCCTGCGCCTCCTGCTGGGGGCGGGGGCGGATGTCAACGCCCGCGACGAGTGGCTCCAAACACCCCTCATGAAGCTCTGTCTCCAGAGCGAGGACGACGAGGCAACCACGGAGATGGTCCGCATTTTGCTGCAGCATGGTGCCGACCCCTCCATGGAGGACGTGCACGGCGAAACCGCGCTGGATATTGCCAGGGATGGTGAGCTCACGGATATCGTGGAGCTGCTGGAGAATGCAGAAACCCAACCCAACACCAAATCATGAACAAGGAAACAGCCAAGATGACCCAGGCGCTGGTGGATGCCGGCGAGAAGGGCAATGCCGCGGAGGTGCGGCGGTTGCTGAAGGCGGGTGCGCACATCCGCAACGGCGACGGCGCGCTCGCCATGGCGTGCAAGTCCGGCAGCGTGGCGTGCGTGCGCCTGCTGTTGAAGGCGGGCGCCAATGCCAACACGCGCGGCGAATGGTACACGCCCTTGATGTGGGCGTGCAAGGAGGGGCATACCGATGTGGCGCGCGTGCTGCTGGAAGAGGGCGGCGCCGATGTGGATACCGAGAACTGCGAATTCGAAACGGCCCTGTTCCTTGCCGCGAAAAACGACCTGCCAGAGCTGGCGGACCTGCTGCTGGAACACGGCGCGGATGTCAATGCCTGGGCGGCGGACGGCACGCCGTTCGCCCAAGCTGCGTACCAGGGCCACGTCCGCATGGCCATGCACCTGCTGTCGCGCGGGGCGAATCCGCTGATAGGCGATGGTTTGTTCAACGCCTGCGAGGGCGGTTCCCTGAAGCTGGTGAAACGCGTGATTGCCGCCGGTGCGCGCCCGGAGGATGAATCGTATTCCGATGGCTTTTACGACAATCCCATGATGGGCGCCACCGTTTGGGCGCGTAGGTTCAACCCCGCCATTGCCCAGCTGCTCTATGACCGCGGGTGGCGTTTCACGGGCATTGAGGGCCGCGATGTGGATGAAGCAGGCTGCTCGCCGCGCGCAAAGCAGTGGCTGCGTGACCACGGCGCCTTCGATGCCCAACCCGAACCCGCGGTGAAGCGGAAAAAAACGCAACCGGCCGCCGTTCCACCCGCTGCGGACGACAACGGAGCTTCGGCACTGATAGAAGCCGCCCGCAGCGGCAATGCACAGCAGGTGCTGCAGCTCATAGACAAGGGCGTGGATGTCAATGCTGTGAACGAGGAGGGGGAAACCGCGCTGATGTACGGCGCGGACGCCAAGATGGCCATGCTCCTGCTGGACCGCGGCGCCCGCGCGGACCTGGTGGCGGCAAACGGCTGCACCGCCATGCACCGGTACTGGGAAGAGGAGGTGGTGCGGCGGCTTGCCGATATGGGCTGCCCCCTGGATTCCGCGACAAAGCATGGCGAGCAGCCACTCTATGATGCGGCGGCGGAACGCCGACTCCCCCTAGTGAAGCTCCTGCTGGAGTGTGGCGCAAACGCCAATTTCGCCTTCCGCGACAGCCGCAACACGCCCCTGCACGCGGCGTGCAGGGGCAGCGGAAACGTGCACAAGGGGCGTTTCTACCCGGTGATGCAGGCTCTGTTGAAAGCCGGCGCCAATCCCAATGCCGAGAACGACAATGGATTGACCCCGCTCATGACGCTGTGCAGCAGCTCGCATGCCACGGTGGAGCAGGTGCGCCTGCTTCTGGAACACGGAGCCAACCCCGCCCTGGAGACCCCGGAAGGCTGGACCGCCGAGGATTTCGCCCAAAAGGCCGGGCACCGCAACATTGCAACACTCCTGCGGACCGCCGCGCGCTCCGCTCCCAAACCGTAAATGCACCTATGACCGTCGCTCAAGAGCCTGACATCCGTAAAGCCGTGGACGCCACCCCCGACATGAAGGACCGCGGCGGCCGCTCCGCCATGGACGCTGCCGCGCGTGCATTCCGCCCGCGCTGCCGCGCCATCCTGACACAACACCAAACCTTCCCCGCCGAATGAAAAAGGGCCGCAAGAAGAGAAGCCCCAGGCACACCACCCCGCCCGAATTCGCCGAGGCGGAGAAGGCGCATGGCACCCGGCGCTGGAAGGAGCGGATGGCCCGGCTGCGGGAGCGGCAGGAGAGGCTGCGCAGCGTGAAGATGCCTGCGCACCCGGCACCGCTGACTGATGAGCAGTGGTGGGCGAAGCAGAAGTTTTGAGTCAGGCTTCTTCGACATCGAATCATTGCCTTCCATGCAATCTGATGGCGGGCCCAAAACCGCCCGCATGGCGGATGCCATGCGGGCTATGTTAAATCCGCGCGCAAAGCGCGCGCTATATTCCCAAATTGTAAATCGTCAATCGTCAATTGTAAATCCATCGCGGAGGTTCACTTCCGCGCCTGCCTTTGCTGTTCCTGCAGGGCCTGCTGCTGGGCGTCCATCATGCGCTGCATGAAACCCTTCTTGCCGCCGCCCTTGCGCTTGACCTTGGTGAGCTCCGGCTGGGGAAGGCGGCGGATGAGGAGGGTCTGGATGATGGAGATGATGTTGGTGGTGGTCCAGTAGAGGGCCAGGGCGCTGGCGTACGTGTAGCAGAACAGGAAGAACACCGCCGGCATCCACCGCATGATTTTCACCTGCGTGGCATCGCCCGTGGCGGGCGTCATGTGCATCTGCACAATCATGGACACGGCCATGAGGATGGGCAGCACGTTGATGGGCAGGTTGTAGCTGCCGATGGGCAGCCAGCACACCGTGTCCATCTGCGAGAGGTCGGTCACCCAGCCGATCCACTCCGCGCCGCGGAATTCGGCGGCGGTCTGCAGCACGTAGAAGAAGGCGAAGAAGATGGGGATTTGCAGCATCATGGGCAGGCAGCCGCCCATGGGGGAGATGCCGTACTCCTGGTAGAGCTTCATCATCTCCATCTGCACCTTCTGCTGGTCGTTGGGGTACTGCTCCTTGAGCTCCTTCATCTTGGGCTGCAGGAGGCTCATGCGCTTCATGCTCATGTAGCTCTTGCGGTAGAGGGGCCAGATGATGCCGCGCACCACGAAGGTCATGGCCACGATGGCCCAGCCCCAGTTGCCGAACCAGCCGTAGAAGAGGTTGATGAGCCAGTTCATGGGGTAGCTCAGGAAGGTGAGGATGCCGTAGTCCATCAGGCGGTCCAGCTTGCGGAACTCGCCGTTCATGTCGCTGAGCATCAGGTTGAGCTTGGGCCCGGTGAACACCTGGAAGGAAAGGTTCTTCTGCCCGCCCTGCATCTCCGCGCTCTTGGGGCTGAGCGTGAAGTCCGGCAGGCCTACGGCGAGCTGCACGCCGTCCTCCGACATCTCACCGGTGACGGGCAGCTTGAAGTTGGCGGGCGCGGCGTAGATGCCGCCGTTGCCGGAGTCCTTGGCGGGCTGGATGACGGAGGCGTAGTACTGGTTCATCACGCCCGCCCACTCCAGGGACTTGAAGTCCGTGGTGCAGATGCGCGCCTTGGTGCCGGAGAACATGCCGCTGAACGAGCCGGCGCTCTCCTTGTTGAACTCGCCGTTGTCCTGCGTCACGTAGTAGGTGTAGCGCGTGAACTCGTCGTCGGAAAGCTGGCATGCGCCGCCCGCGTACAGGCCCCAGCCCTTGGCCTCCATGGCCTGGGCGGAGGTGTTCTGCACGTCGATCTTGAGGTCGAACGCATAGGCGTTGCCCTCGATGGTCTGGTCGCCCTGCTGCAGGGGCATGAGGGTGTATATCTTGCGGATGACGAGCTCTCCCACGCGGGCGGCGAGGGTAATGCTGCGCTCGTCCTGCGCCACCACCTGGTACACGGCGGTGTCGAACGTGGCGGGGCGGTCCGCGGAGAGGCCGAACATGAGCGTGCCGATGCCATGCTCGGTGTCGGAGTTGATGCGGACGTTCTGGTGGAGTTCCGGCTTGATGCTGTTGATGGCCTTGCCGACCATCTCCACGCCGGAGATGCTGCCGCCCACATCCTGGAAGTGGTACTTGGCCACCACGTTGCCGTTGGCGTCCTTGGAATCGATGACGGCAATCTCCTGCGCGGGCTTGGCGGCCGCTGGGGCGCCTGCCGCGGGCGCAGCGGGCTGGGCTGCGGGGGCTGCGGCTTCTGCCGAGCCATCGGCGGGCGTTACGGGCGCTGCGGGTTCCGCGGGGGCGGCGGGCTGCGCCGCGGCGGCTGCGGGATCTGCCGGGGCCGTGGCGGCTGCGGGATCTGCCGGGGCCGTGGCGGCCGACGGGTCGGCGGGTGTTTCCTGCGGTTCGTTCATGGTCCACTGCAAACCGAGCAGGACCACGCAGATGGTGACAACAATCCAGGCTGTTCTATCCATGGTGAGTGAGGGGGGGGAGGGGTGTAGGGGAAAATCAGTGATGCTTGCGGGGCGGGACGGGATCATAGCCGCAACCGCCCCAGGGGTTGCAGCGCAGGATGCGCCAGATGCCCAGCGCAGAGCCCTTGAAGGCGCCGTGCTCTTCCACGGCTTGGATGAAGTAGGTGGAGCAGGAGGGCTCGAAGCGGCAGCCGCTGTTCGGCCCGCTGAGCACGTGCAGCGGCCGGCTCAGGTAGCGCTTGTAGAAGCGCACGGGCAGGATGAGTAGGGCTTTCAGCATGCGGTCTGCCTGTTGAGTGTTCGCTTCAGCAGCTTCAGGAAATCCTGTTCCATCTCCGCGAATGTGGCCTTGGCTGCGCTTGCGCGCACCACCACCACCACATAGCGGCCGTTGGCCAGCGGCTCCCCGTGCTTCCGCAGCAGCTCCCGCACGCGCCTCCGCGCGCGCACGCGCTCATACGCGTGCCCCGTGCGCCGGGTGGTGATGATGCCGAACCGGGAGCCGCCGTCATGTGCGGCGTCCGCCTGTTCGGCGGGAAGGGGAGCTGTGTTCAGAATAAGGAAACGCCCCGCTCGGGATGCCCCCGCCGCCCGCACCAAGGCGAACTCGGAGGCTCGCTTCATGGTTTGGCGCCGCGTGAGCTGCATCGTTGAACAGGGCGTTGTTTCCTGTCGCGGGGGAATCCCGCCGAAACGGCGGGAACCCGCTGCCGGCGCGGCTTTAGCCGTGCTGGATGATGTGGCGCTTGAAGTGGATCTCGGCGCCCTTGGGAAGGAGGCGCTTGCGGCCCTTGGCGCGGCGGCGGGCCAGGATGGCGCGGCCGTTCTTGGAAGCCATGCGGGCGCGGAAACCGAACTGCTGCTTGCGGCAGCGCTTGGAAGGCTGGTATGTTCTCTTGCTCATTTTCGTGTACTCTGTTGTGAAGTGGTTCCCCAACATCCCAACGGATGCCGGGGCACGAATGATAGCCTATTTTCCGCGCATGTCAAGCACCAATCCAAAAAAATTACATGTTTCCCAAAGAAATTCGGGGGAATCCACCCGGGAAATCCGTTGGAATGCCTATATTTCCACGTTTCCCGCCAGAGGTTCTCCGGGGGAGAAGCGGTGGGGCTTGGCGACCGCCAGGCGCTTCACGTGCTTGAGGGATGGAACGCCCAGTTCATCCAGGGAATCCACCAGCTTGTAGAGCTTGGAATCCAGCAGCACCACCGGGGCCACGCCCCCGCACTCCGGCGCCAGCGCCATCCGCCCGTCCGCATCAATCTCCACCGCGTCCGAGCGCAGCAGCAGCAGGTCCGAACACGTCTTCACCGGGAAGAAGCGGGAGCGCGGCACGCACACGGCACGCGCCCCTGCAAAGCACTGGATGGCGGCGCCCATGGCGGTTTCCAGCTGGTAGACCTTGGCGGAGGCGGCATCCCGCGGGTCCACGGTCTTGACGTTTCGGATGACCGGCAGGGGCATCACGCCGCCGTGGGCGTCCAGGTACTCCTTGAGGGCGTCCAGGCGTATCCAGAGGTTGTTGGTGTTGAAGAAGCGGTGCTTGTCGATGTTCTGGAATTCCGGCACGTCCGCGGCGGGGCACTGGGCGACCTCGCGCAGGATGGGCTGGCCGTCCGCCTTGCGAGTGGCCAGGTGGCCGCCCTTCTTGTCGGCCTCGGTGCGGCGGGTCACCTCCATCACGAAGGGTGCGCCGCTCTCCGCAAACCAGCGCAGGAAGCGCGTGTCCATCTGCGCCCCCAGGTTGTCGGAGTTGGAGACGAAGGCGTATTTCACTCCGGCGGCCAGCAGCTTCTCCAGCCAGCCGGAGCCCACCAGCGCCGGGTAGATGTCGCCGTGGCCGGGCGGGCACCACTCCAAATCCGGGTTGGCGGGGAACTCCACGGGCTGCAGCGTGTCCACCGTGAGCTTCGGCACGCGGTTCTGCAGCATCTCCACGTTCCCGCGGTCCGCAAAGCCGTCCTCCGCGTAGCGCGCCAGATACGCCATGGTGTCGTCCGACGTGGAGAAGGAGTCCATGAGCAGCAGGTTCACGTGGCAGCCGGCCTGGCGGCGCAGGCTCTGCACCTGGCGCACGATGAGGTCCAGGAAGGTGACGCCGGGCTTGATTTCCAGCAGGCTCTTGGCCTTTTGCAGGCCCATGCCGGTGCCCAGGCCGCCGTTGAGCTTCACCACCACGGTTTGCCGGAGCATGTCGGCGTCTGCGGGCGCGGATTGGGCCACCAGGTCCTCCCAGGCCTCCACTCCCTCGGCCGGCGCGATTTCGTCCTCCGATATCAGCATGGATTCATTGGAGGAGAGGACGCGCACGGAGTGGCGGAAGGCATCAATGGCGGCGCGGGAGAGCCCCACGCCCTGCATTTTCGTCTCAATGGCGGAAAAGTCGTTGCTCATGCCTGCCATTATACACCCCGGTTGGCGCGGTTCAAGCCAAATCCAAGGAGAGTATGGGGGGATTTACGATTTACAATTTACGATTTACAATTTGAGAATATAGCGCGCGCTTTGCGCGCGGGGATTTTTTCAAGCCCGCATGGCATCCGCCATGCGGGCGTTTTTTTCGTCGCGATGCAATGGGGGAGTTTACATCCGCCCATAAAATCTGGCGCGGTGCCGGTTATTCGGCGTTCGGGGCCTCCTCCGCGGGTGTGGGGGCTTCCTCTGCCGGTGCCGGCGCTTCCTTTGCGGGGGCGGGGGCCTCCTCAACAGGCGCGGGGGCCTCCTCAACAGGCGCGGGGGCCTCCTCGGCAGGTGCCGACGCTTCCTCTGCGGGTGCGGGGGCTTCCTCTACGGGTGCGGGGGCTTCCTCTACGGGTGCGGGGTCTTCCTCTGCGGGCTTTTCAGCCTTGGGCTTGCGCTTGGCGGGAGCCCTCTGCGGGTTCGGCCTTCTCCTTCTTGTCGGGGTGGGGCTTGTTTCCGGGTTGTTTCCTGGGCTTGCGCTTGCCGGGAACCGGGGTGGGCTTGGGCGCGGCGTCTCCCTTGGGGAACCACACGGCGTTGTCGCTGGTGACCACGATGTATCCCTGCTCCAACAGCCAGATCATGTCCGCCACGTAGGGGGCGTAGGCGTCATGCGCGGCCTTGCGGGATTCGTCGTCCGTTCCGGTGGGCACGCCGGAGAGTTCCGCGAACATGGCATCCGCCTTCTTGCCGGAGTTCTCCTTGCTCCAGTTGACGATGGCGGTCATGCGGTCCGCCAGGACGGTACCTTCCGGGATGGTCTTGATGCGGCTGGGCCCAGTGAAGTGGCTTTCATGCCACTTGAAGATGGGCATGCCGTGGCGCGCGAGGCCGTGGCAGAGGTTGGGGATGAGGCGCTGCGGCGCGGCGGAGATGCGCGAGGACTGGATGGAAACGTGCGCGGCGATCCCGGGGGAAAGGCGGCGGCGGTCCGTGGCGGCGTTCACGAACACCTTGTCGGTGACCTCGTACACCTCTGCGTAGTGGTGCTCGCGGAAATCGGCCTCCACGGCCTGGGCGTCGGCCAGCTCCAGCTCCTGGGCGCCCTCGCGCGCGGGCACCCACACGCTCTTGTGGGTGGCGCCCTCCAGCCAGGCGGCCACGGCCTCCTCGGACTTGTCGAGCGTGATCTTGTTGCGGTAGACATCCAGCGGCATGCCGCTGTAGCGGGTGCGGTAGATGTGCATCATGGCTGCCTGGTAGCCGTGCCAGTTGACGGGGCCGATGACCTCGCCGTTGATGCTGGCGATGGCGGTGAAGGTGCCCTTGGGGGCCTCCGTCTCAACCTGTTTCACGGTGTACAGCTCCGCAAACCACGGGGCTTTCCAGAGGTACGCCACGGCCTCCTGCTCGGTGAGCCAGCATGCGCCGTCTCCCTTGGTGGAGTGTATCAGCTGCGGGCCGTTCTCCAGCTTCATGAACACCAGGTCGTAGCGCTCGCGGTTCGCCACCACGATGCGCGCCAGGTCCAGCAGCGGCAGCGCGCGCTTCTGCTTTTGGATTTCCGATGCGAAGATTTCCAAGATGCCGTTGGCGGGGCGCAGCTCCACGCGGAATCCCTCCACGGGCTGCGGCAGCTCGCGCGGTGTGCGCGGCCCGCGGTCGTCACGGCGCGGGCCTCTCCCGTCACGGTCGCGCACGGGGCGCGGCCCGCGTCGGTCGGCGGAGGGGTTGAACGGCCTGCGTTCGCCGTCGCCACCGCGGCGCGGGGGCCTGGGCCCGTGCTCGCGCGGCGCCCGGAATCCGGCGAAATCGGGTTTCTTGGATTCCCCGGCGCGCGCCCACGAGGGCCCGAACTGGAAATCCGCCAAATCCGAGAGGTTGACGGGGCTAGCGGCTCCGTCTTTTTTGTCGTTCTTAGCCATGGCAATGGAAATGTCAGCCCGCAATGTACCACAGAACAGAATTGATTGCAACCACTTTTTTCACACGGATGCGCATAAAATCTGAAATCCGCGGGATTGATGGTGCGCGATGTTGACATTTATCCCGGCTGCGTGTACCATGCCCCCCGTGAGGGAATTTCGGCAGAAAGACAAGGAAGCGCGCACACGCAGCGGCGGTCGCGCTCCTGCCGCGCCGCGCCCGGAAAGGAAGGCCCCCGCACCGGAGGGCAGCGAGAACTGGAAGCGCCCCTGGGTGCAGCTCAAGTACTTCACCTACAACCCCGCCGTGTTCCCGCGCATGCTCGGCGCCGTGAGCCCGGATGCCGTCTCCGGCGGCCTCATCAACGTGTACGACAAGAACGGCGAGCTCTTCGGCGGCGGGTTCTGGAACGCGCGCAGCCGCACCCCGCTGCGCATGCTGCGCCACAGCGCCACGCCGCTGACGGAGGACGACCTGACGCAGGCGCTGCGCCGTGCGGTGGAGTGGCGGCGCAATGATTGCAACCTGGATGCCACCACGGATGCCTACCGCGTGGTGCACGGCGATTCCGACGGGCTGGGCGGGCTCATCGTGGACCGCTATGCGGACGTGCTGAGCCTGGAGGTGAGCACGCTGGGCGTGTGGCTGCGGCTTGCGGAGTGGCTGCCGCTGCTGCACGGGCTTTGCGGCACCACGCGCCACGTCATTACCGTGGATGAGAAGGTGGCGCGCATGGAGGGAATCGATCCCGCCGCCGCGCCCAAGAGCGAGCCCGTGAAGAAGGTGCGCATCCATGAGAACGGCGTGCAGTTCGAGGTGGATTTCGAGCAGGGCCACAAGACCGGGTTCTTCTGCGACCAGCGCGACAACCGCCTGCGGCTCTCCAAGCTGGTGCAGGGGCGCAGCCTGCTGGACCTGTGCTGCTACTCCGGCGGCTTCTCCATCTACGCCAAGCTGTTCGGCGGCGCGGGGGAGGTCACCGCGGTGGACCTCGATGAAAAGGCCATCGCCATGGCCAAGCGCAACGCCAACATCAACGCTTCCCACGGCCCGCTGCACATCGACTTTGTGCATGCGGACGCCTTTGTGTACGCGCGCCAGATGGTGCGCAACGGCAAGACCTTCGACGTGGTGCTGCTGGACCCGCCCAAGTTTGTGCTGGGGCGCGACGAGGAGAAGGAAGAGGGCCTGAAAAAGTACAACGACCTCAACATGCTCGGGCTGCAGTGCGTGCGGCCGGGCGGGCTGTTCGTCACGTGCTCCTGCTCCGGTCTGGTGACGCCGCCGGAGTTCGAGAAAGTGGTGATCAAGGCGGCGCAGCGGCTGGGCCGGCGCCTGCAGATTCTTGATATGTCCGGTCCCGGCTGGGACCACCCGTTCCTGTCAACCTACCCGGAGGGCCGCTACCTAAAGGTGCTGTGGGCCCGCGTGATATCGTGATTACCATTGCACTAGGATTGTCGCTCGCGCTGTTGCTGGGCCTGCTGGCCCAGCGCTTCAACCTCTCGCCCCTGGTGGGCTACATCTTCGCCGGCATATTGGCGGCGCAGGACTGGTGGGGCGTGCCCGTGAACAAGGTGATGATTGACCACTGCTCAGACTTTGCGGTGATCCTGCTGCTGTTCGGGGTGGGTCTCCAGTTCCACTTCAAGGATCTGGTGGCGGTGCAGAAGGTGGCGGTGCCGGGCGCGCTGCTGTGCATTGCGCTCATGGTGGGGGCGGGCACGCTGGCGTTCTCATACTTCGGCATGGCGGCGGGGTGGACTCCGTGCGTGATGTACGGCCTGTGCATCTGCGTATCCAGCACGGTGGTGCTCACCCGCGTGCTGGCGGACAACCACATCCTCTCCACGGCCGCCGGGCACACGGCGCTGGGCTGGCTGGTGGTGGAGGACATCTTCACCATCCTGCTGCTGGTGCTGCTGCCGGCGGTGTTCGGAGGGGGAGACCTGCTGCGGGAGTTCTTGTGGATGGTGCTGAAGCTGGGCGTGCTCGTGCTTGTGGTGGGCTATGCGGGCAGGTTCTTCATCTCCAAGGTGCTTTCCCGCATCTCCCGCGGCAACTCCAATGAGCTCTTCACCCTCGCCGTCCTCGTGGCAGCTCTCGGCATCGCCGTGCTCTCCGACCGCACGTTCAACGCCTCCACGGAATTCGGCGCGTTCCTTTCCGGCATGGTGCTGGGGCAGAGCAAGTACGCCGCGCGCGCCGCGGGGGACGCCCTGCCGATGCGCGATGCGTTCGCGGTGCTGTTCTTCCTGTCCATCGGCATGGGATTCGAGATAGGCGGGCTGGTGGAGCACTGGCACCTGGCGCTGGCCACGCTGTGCGCGTGCATGCTGGTGAAGCCGCTCGCTGCGTACTTCGTCATCCGCATCATGGGCAAGTCACGCCGCCTGGCCATCAAGGTGGCCGCCGCGCTCTCCCAGATTGGTGAATTCTCGTTCATCCTGGCCGCGCTCATGGTGGAGCGCTACCACGTGCTGCCGCACGCCGCCGTGAACGTCATCACCGGCGTGGCCATCGTCTCCATCTTCATCAACGCCTCCTGCTACCGCTTCATCCCCATGCTCATCGATTCCCTGGAGAGGCGCGGCGTCAACCTCATGCCCGAACCGGACTCCTCGAACGTGCCGGAACCCGCGGAGGATGTGGACCGCGTCATCGTGGTGGGATACGGCCCCTGCGGCGAGCTGGTGTGCGATATCCTGCGCCGCAACCATTTCGAGGTGGTGGTGCTGGAGATGAACATCGACACCGTGACGCACCTGGCGGAGCAGGGCATCCCCGCCATGTACGGTGATGCCCGCCTGCGCTCCATCCTCTCCATGGCGGGCGTGGAGATGGCCCACTCCATCATCGTGACCGCCCCAGCCGCTCCCGCCAAGGAGATTGCCTCCGCCGCACGCAGCCTCAACCCCAACATCCGCGTGCTCGCCCACACCGCCTATATCCGCAACGCACACGACCTCCTGCAGGGCGGCGCGGAAGCCGCCTTCTCCGGCGAGGCCTCCGCCGCGGTGGACATGGCGGCCCACCTGCTCACGCGCGAGGGGCTGACCCCGGAGGACGCGCATCGCCAGGGCGAGGTCGCCCTGCGCCGCATCTTCGGCCACACCACCGCCGAGGACGCGGAGGAAGAACCCGCCTGACACATTTCCCACCGCCATGGAAGAGACATTCGACGAGCGCATGCAGGAACTGCTGGACGACCTCTCTGTGTTCGACAACTGGACGGAGAAGTACGAGTACATCATCGACCTGGGGCGCGGGCTGCCGCCCATGCCGGAGCAATACCGGCGCGACGAGAACCTCATCAAGGGCTGCCAGAGCCGCGTGTGGGTGGGAACGGAGCTGAGCGGCGGCAAGCTGCTGGTGCATGCCGACAGCGACTCGCTCATCACCAAGGGGCTCATCGCCATCTTCATCCGCCTGCTCTCCGGGCTCACCCCGCGGCAGGTGGCGGAGGCGGACCTCACCCCGCTGCACGAGAGCGGCCTGCGGGAGCACCTGGCCTCCACCCGCGCCAATGCGCTCAACACCATGGAAGCCACCATCCGCGCGGCTGCTGGTCGCTCCTAATCCTAATCTTAATCCTAATTGCCGCTCCGCGGCTTCCCTGTTCATGGATACGCTGCAAGAGCTCATCAACATGCGCCGCGCGGAGATTCCCGCGCACACGGACGCCTTCCGCGTGGTGGACGGCACGGTGTGGCCAGGCGTGTTCATCGATGCGCTGGCGGACCGCCTGCTGGTGTCGCTGCGGGATACCGCGCTGCCGCGCGGGCTGCGCGATTTGCTGGAGCAGACCGGGCGCGCCGTCTTCGTGAAGCGGCTGGACAAGGACGTGAAGGAGCCGCCGCGCCAGCTCTGCGGCCCGCCGCTGCCGCTGCGGTTCCACATCTTGGAGAACGGCGTGCGCTACATCATGGACATGGCGGCGGGGTACTCCCAGGGGCTTTTCCTGGACCAGAGGCTCAACCGCGCGGAGGTGCGCCGCCTCTGCCGCCCGGGCATGACCCTGCTCAACACCTTCGCCTACACCGGCGGCTTCTCCGTGTGCGCCGCACTGGCCGGCGCCACCGCCACCACGCTGGACCTGGCCCAGCCCTGCCTCACCTGGTGCCGCGAGAACATGCAGGCCAACGGCGTGGATGATTCCAGGCACTTCTTCTGCAAGGGAGACACCCTGCACTGGCTGGACCGCTTCGCCCGCCAGGGCCGCACCTTCGATGCCATCGTGCTGGACCCGCCCACCTTCTCGCGCGACGAGAAGGGGCGCGTGTGGCGCGTGGAGCGGGATTACGGCATGCTGGTGGAAAAGGCCGCCGCCTGCCTCTCCCCCAACGGCTGGATTCTCTGCACCACTAACTGCCGCAAGCTCACCCACGCCGCTTTCCGCGCCATGGTGCAGTCCGCCGCTCCCTCCGCCACCCTCACCCACGCCCCCATGCCCCCGGATTTCAACGGCGAGGATTATCTCAAATGCCTTTGGTGCCGGTTTTGAAGGGCTGTCCGCCTACGCGCGCGATTAATATTACCTTGACGTTTTCGTCTGGTTTTCTATAATTAGACTAAAATTTGTTATCTATGAGAAAGACAAGAACCCTTGTGCTGGCGCTTGCGCTGGCCTCCGTTGCCCCTGCCTTTGCTGATGTGAAGTACGATGCCCTGCGGCCGCAGGAAATCATCACCGTGGCTGAGGGCCAGACCATCAGCAACTCCGATCCCTCCTTCACCGTGGACCTCTCCCAGGAGCAGATCGGCAAGAAGACCAACAACCGCACCGCCATTGCCAAGGACGGCCAGGGCACCCTGCTGCTCGACCAGGATGTGGACATGTTCTGCTCCCTGGTGGTGCGCGAGGGCACCCTGCTCATCAAGGACACGGCCGTGACGGACCACCCGTACGTAGAGACCCCCGTGCTGACGGTGGGCGGCATCAACGCGCAGGTGGTGCTGGACAACGCCACCTTCACCCAGTCCCTCAAGTACAACCGCGGCTATGTGGCGGCGGTGTGCGTGGGCGGGCGTGACGGCGACGGCACGTTCACCCTGCAGAACGGCGCGGAGTTCACCCACACCCAGACCATGTTCGTGGGCGGCGTCTCCCGTGTGGCCCCGCTGGACGACAACGACACGAACGCGCACATCTGCGGCTCCTACCTCTCCACGGAGGGGGATGCCCTCTTCCGCGACAAGGCGGGCGCCGAGGGCGGTTTCTCCAACCCGTTCGTGGGCTCCACCGGCACCCGCCCGAGCACCGGAACGGTCAACGTGCTCTCCGGCTCCAAGTACAACAGCGGTATCGGCTTCTACGCCGGCAACGGCACCATCAACGTTGACGGCGAGGGCTCCGTCATCAATTCCGGCGTGCGCGCCGCTTCGGCCGACTACACCTGGCTGGGCTGGGTGCAGTCCCCCCTGGCCAAAACCGTGGTCAACATCACCAACGGCGGCGTGTTCAACGTGGGCGTGCAGGCGGCGCAGACACTCTACACCACCTACTACTCCGACTCCACCGCGGAAATCAACATCTCCGGCCAGGGCTCCGCCTTCAACACCAGCGGCATCGCCTACATCGCCTGCGGCACGGCTGCCAACTGCCGCACCTCCATCCGCGTGGACGACCACGGCACCCTCCACGCCGCCCAGAACCTCTTGATGAGCTACCGGGGGCAGAATTCCTCCCTGCAGGTCACCAACGGCGGTGATGTCGTTGCGGACGCACAGTTCTACATCGGCGCCAACGGCTGGGTGGATGTGGACGCCGCCTCCACCGTGCACGCCAACCAGACCTACCTGCTGGAAGGCGCCGCCTTCTTTAACCGCGGCACCATTGCGCGCAACGACAGCGTGGCGGAGCTCCCGGAGAGTATCTTCGTGGCCCTGGGCCGCGGCAGCAGGTTCCAGACCGGTACCGCCACCCTCAGCGGCAGGGAGGATCCCAACCGCGAGGACACCGACCCCGTGGACGTACGCTACGCCACCGGACTGGATGGAGTGAAAGTGACCTACTGCGACAACGGCGGCGCCGACAAGGCGGTCACCATCGGCGCCCTGCTGGAGGGCGACACCGTGATGCAGTACATCAAGAAGGCGGATATCGAGACCATCAACGCCGCGGTGAAGGACGGGCTGGCGCTGGAGGACGTGGCGGGCTACGAGCTGAAGTTCCTGCACGAGGTCGGCAAGCTGGTGACCCTGGAGTACACCACGGATGAGCTCAACAAGAAGGACGGCGAGGAACGCCTGGTGGTTGCGGGCGGCACCGTGCTCGTTTCCGATGGCGAAAAGCAGGACCTGGACACCAAGGTGGGCACCATCGGCTCCTACCGCGACCAGGCCGCCGAAACCACCGCCCACCTGGCCGTTTCCGAGACGCAGGCCGACAGCGTGGTCTACTGGCACGGCACCGGCATTGAGACCGTGGCCGGGGAGACCGCCTTCTTCAACAAGGATTTCAACCTGGATATCAAGGACGGCGCCGGAACCCTCACCGTGGTGACCGACAGCGAGCTGGTCAACGAGTCCGATAAAATCAAGGCCCTCATCACCGTGCAGGACGGCGCCGTGCTCAGCAACAGGGGCGTGCTCCACTCCGAGACCGTGGTGGAGCAGGGCGGCACCCTCAAGGGCGCCGGCACCATTGCCGCCACCACCGTGCGCGGCAACCTCGTCGTGGGCAACTCTCCCGGCCTGGTGACCGCCAAGGGCGACCTCACGCTCGCCCCTGCCTCCAACACCACCTTCAGCGTGGCCGGGCTGGAAAATCCCGCCACAGCGGTGATGGGGGGCTGGGATAGCGGCACATACTCCCGCATCTCCCTGCAGGTGGGTGCGGCCTTGGTGCTACAGGAAGGAGAGCGGCAGTTCACCATCGAGTTCGGCGGGGAAGACCTCTTGGGGAGCTGCCTGCCCGGCGGGCAGGATACGCCCGTCACGCTCAACCTGCTGCTGGCGGAAGGCTCCGTCACCCTGCCGCAGGGCTATGTGGGCCAGATGACCGAATACGGCCTAGATATCACCAACCTCATCGACACCGTCTTCCGCGTCACCACGGATGTGGCCGCCGGGCAGGGCACCGCAGACAACATGTACGTCAACTTCAACGAGGGCGACTACCACTACTACGTCAACCAGGGAGAGGGCGGCACCTACAACCTGACCCTGCGCGGCAGCGGCACCATCACCCGCGTGCCGGAGCCCGTCACGGGCACGCTGGGCCTGCTGGCGCTTTGCGCGCTGGCGGCCCGCCGCAGGCGCGACCGGTAACAGATTTTACCACAGAGAACAACCATGAAAGCGAAATTGCCAAAAATGCTGTTGGCCGCCCTGCTG
>JAKSOU010000017.1 GCA_024405435.1 Akkermansia sp.
CCTGGAATTTCAGGCATGCGAAGCGGAGCATGTTGTACACGATGTTGACCAGTGCCACCCTGACGGCGCAGCGCGCCATGCCGATGGAGCGCACGGTGTCGCCTCCAAACTGCTTGATCTGCCCGAAAACGTGCTCCACGCGGCAGCGCTTCTTGGAGATGACGTGGTTGATGTGTTTCTGCCGTCCCGTCAGCGGCGCGCTGCTCCTCGTCTTGCGCTTGACGATGTGCGGGCGCTTCTTCTTGGCCTTCAGCGCGGCCTCGCGCGGCGCGCTCATGTATGCCGAGTCTGCGTAGATGTCGCGGGTGTGTTCCGGGATGATGTCCTCGAACACGCTTATGTCGTGGTCGCTCGCGGGTGTCACCCGGTAGTCCCTGATGAGCTTTGTCTTCACGTCCGCGGCGACATGGTTCTTGTAGCCGTAGTGCGTCTCGTCGCCTTTCTTCGCCCATCGCGCGTCCATGTCCTTCTTCGCCCTCTTGCGCTTGTTTTCCTCCCTGCTGTTGCGCTTGCGCGGCGCCTCCTGGAACGATGCGTCTATCGCCACTCCCTTGCTGAACTTGATGCCGGCCTCCTCCATCACCTTCCAGAAAGTGTCGAACAGCCCGCGCGCCCCCTCGGCTCCCAGCCTTTCACGAAACGCCCATATCGTGCGGGCGTTCGGGATGTCCTCCACCCCGCGCAGCCCCACGAAGTTCTGGAAGCTGCGGCGGTCATAGATGCAGTGCTCCGTGTCCTCGTCGCTCAGGTCGTAGAGCGTTTGCAGGATGAGTATGCGGAACATCACCACCACATCGTAGTGCGGACGCCCGTTCTCGCTGTAGTGGCATAGTTCCTCGAGCTTGGGACGAAACGCCTCGAAGTCGATGTAGCCTGACAATTTGTCCAGCCCGTGGCGGACAATGGTCTTGGGGCGCAGTTGGAAAAGCTCTCTAAACGGAAGCGATGGCGAGGGGTGTTTCTTGGACATATCCGTGCAACGCCGCCAATATAGCACTTTTCACATGCTTTGGAATTCGTAAATGATATGATTCCGCATTTTTCTCGCCAGCCTTCTCTCAGGCACCCTTTTTGGTTAAATAGAAGTCCCCTTAAATATAATTGCGAATAATTGGAAGCTGTTTGAGCAAACAACCGAGCAAGACGGCAGGACAAAATGTCGCCATGGTCAGAACACATGATCCAAAATGCATCCCTGTATGTGGTTCTATTATTTCGTACAAACTCATCAGGTTTGCCCGGAATATATTCTCCGTGAGCATTACTGTGAAGACTCCTCCTCCCAAACAACACAAAGTGCGACCACATATAGATTCTTGGGATATTTTGCTGAGGCATCTCTTTGTGAGCAGGTAAATGCAAGCACACGGGAGCAAAAGGAATGAGGCCATGAAACCCGTCTGCTGCATTTCATTAGGCATGCCCATTGATCTCGCGTCAGGGTAAAGATACATGCCTGCCGCCCCGAGAAATAGGCATAGCGGTGTGGCCCAGAGAAGCATTCGCTCAATTTTTCTTTTTTCGTGCATATGGGGTAACACATTTTCACAGAAATGCCCCAGCAGCATATAGAGGGCATATATACCTCCTAATACAAATGGGAAATAAGCGCATATTCTGGTAGTGCCACTTACACCTGTTGTGTATAGTATGCCCGCGCACATGGGAAGAACCCCCAAAAGAAGAATCTGCAATGCAAACAGGTATATGTAGTGATCTGCACTCATCGCGCGAACCAGAGTTCTCATGATGGGTAGAAACAGCATCATTGCCAGGTATGCATACAAAAACCAAACTGCTGACGGATAGCTTGCGCTATGCAGGTTGAGTGGCCAGCCAGAGTATATGGTTTGTATAACAAGTCTCCAGCTCCACTGCATCTCACCGCGCATTTCGTACAAGGCGTAGCAATATTGTAACAGGCCGTAGCTGATAAGAACAATTATGTATCTCGAAATGCGTTTGCGGAAAAATATATGCCAGGGTTCCTTGCGCTCCAGCAGTAGAGCTCCGCTAATCATGAAAAACAGAGGAACTGCCATCTTGCACAGTTCCATTGATACATTGTTTAGAAATTCGAGCGCACAAGAGCTGTTTCCCAAAGGGAGTCCGAATCCTGGGGCGTGATTGAATATTACCGCAAGAATTGCCGCAATGCGTAAAAACTCAAGATATAGTTTCCTGTCCTTCTTGTCTAAGGCTGCTTTCGGTATATTCATCGTGTTACATTCTTACTTTATGCACACCGCTCAGTCTAGTATACCCATTGCTAATGGGTGTTTGATGGCCCATTTCATCAACAAATTCAATTGTTACCAAGTCATGAAGCAAGGCGGCATCCGCATAAGGGTTCCGCCCTCGGTCATGCTTGAACCCTTGTGCCAGCAGGCTGGATTTTTTTGAAAAAAGGCTTGACTACCCATTAGCAAAGCGAGAACACAATGAACACGGAATTCAAAGAATCGGAACGTGCAGCGCTAGAGGTGCTGCGGTCAACAGGAGTGGATGTGCTGGAGGCTGCTTTGGTGGCCAGGGAGGCATTGGAGTGCGGGCGGGGGAGGGAGAAGCGCGCGGGAGTGCGTGCGGCTGGGTGCGGAGGAAATGCGAAAGCGGGAGAAGACCGTCACGTTCCGCAAGGCGGTGGAGGCGGCGCTGGAGGAGCGGGAGAAGAAGAACAGTCGGGCTCGGACGGTGACGGATTTCCGCTACTACTGCAAGCGGCTGATGGTGCGGAATCCGGGGCTGGCTGAACGGCAGATGCGGTGTGTTACGTCGGAGGATTGCCGGCGGTATCTGGAAACGGCGTTCGGCGGGAGCGCGGCGCAGTACAGGAAGGCTCGCGCCATCATGAGCGGGGTGTTTTCCTCGGCCATCAAGCACGATTGGTGCGATTCCAACCCGGTGGCGCGGGTGGAGGTGCCGGAGGTGGTGGAAAGCCATCATGGATTTACAATTTACGATGTACTATTTACGATTTGGTGAATTCGCGCCCTGCGGCGAAACGAACTATAAGCGCCTTCGTATGGAGGTGCGTTCCCGGAGGGACCTTTAGCCTCGGGTTTCAACCCGTGGAAGGATTGATCCCGAACGCGACATCGACTGGCAGAACCAGCGCGTGGTAGTGCGTCCCACCACCTCCAAGACGGGCGGCGGCCGCGTGGTGCCATTGCGCTGCGGGAACATCGACGCCATGCGGCATGACATCCCACGCCGCTGGGTACACCGCTGGCGGGCGCTACGCAAGGCGGCCGGCTGGAGCAAGGAAACCGCCCACCCCTGGCGTCAGGATGTTTGCCGCCACACCTTCGCCACCTACCACGCCGCGCATTTCCGCAACTTTCCCGCCCTCCAGCTCGAAATGGGCCACCGAGACAGCTCTCTTTTGAGAACGCGATATATCTATGCCACCCACGGCGCGGATGGGAACGCGGAAAGGTATTTCGGATTTACAATTGACGATTGACGATTTACGATTTGGAAGTTCGCGCGCCGTGCGGCGCGGGGAATTTGAGCCCCGCTTGCGGGGCAATGCGCGGCGGCCACGCCGCCGCATAACGAGCGCGTCAAGCGCGATGTTATCCGCAGCGTGGCGAACTACTTCGCACGCCACACTACCACCCCCGCGATAAAACACGCGCCAATAAAAAACATTGCCCTCTCTCTTACATCGCGGTCTTTTGCCGGGCAAAAAGCCCAAAATTTCCCAAATTTGGCGGGTTTGCGGATGAATTTTCCTCGCCCAGCGGGGTGAAAATCCGCTATGCCTCGCATGCGCCACGCAAGCGCAAGCGCGATGTTATGCCATGCGGCGCAATGCACGCGCAACGCGCACCAACCACCACGCAAACCGGACCGCAAATACACAGAAATCAGCCAGTGCGGCAACAACTCGGCGCGCAAATTAGCGTCACTTTTCGTCAAAAGTGACGCTAATTTGCATGCAGGATACTCCTGCATGCGGGTGGAGAGCGCGGGTATTCCTCTTCAATCCGCCCTAGTCTGCGGCGATTTCAAGCTCATCCACTTCGCAGAAACGAACAAATACGAGCTCTACAACCTCCACGACGACATCTCGGAGCGCCACGACCTCTCACAAGAGCAGCCCGCAAAACTCCAAGAGATGATTCGCCTCATGAACGAATGTCTCCAGGCCACCCGCGCCCAACATCCGCGCAAAAGGTGACGCCTCCTAATCCTAATCTTAATCCTAATCGGGAATTACCACTGATTATTGAGCGCCTTGGTTTCCTTGTGGATTTCGAGGTTTCGCTCGTTGCAGCCGCGGATGGCGCGGGGCTCGGACAGGAAGGTGTCCAGCACGGTGACGGTGTTTTTGCCCTTGTGGAGGAAGTTGGCGGGGCAGTACAGGCGCTCCTGCGGGCCCAGGTTCCAGTAGCGGCCCAGCAGGTGGCCGTTCACCCAAACGTAGCCCTTGGACCAGTCCTTCATGTCGATGAACGTGTCGGCGGGCTTCTCCAGCTCCACTTGCGCGCTGAAGATGCCGCCCGTGCAGGTGCTGGCGTTCTTGCCCTTCTGCGGCTGGGGCGCGGCGTTGTCGGCCAGCGGCAGCAGGGCCAGCTTCCAGCCCTTGAGCGGCTGGTCGCCCAGCTTCACCTCGCCGATCACGCCCTTGCGGTCCTTCTCGATGAACGCGCCGTAGTTGACGTGGCCGAAGGTGTCCAGCACAATCTCCAGCCTGGCGGGCTTCTGGCGCTCCGGCAGGTCGATGGAGGTCTGGCCCTTCATGCGGTCCACAATCCCCACGGGCTTGCCGTCCAGGTAGACCTGTGCGTAGTCGTTTGCGGTGAGGTGCAGGGGGGCGGCGGGCCCGGCGGGCACGGTGGCGGTGTAGTGCGCCAGGCCCTGGTTCTGGCCGATGGATTCCAGCGTGGGCAGGGTGTCCTTGGCGCCCTTCACCGGCTTGAACAGCTCACCGAGCGGGCAGGCCGCCTTGGGGGTGAACTCCGGGATGTCGATGCTCTCCGGCACGGCGGGCGGCTCCGGCAGCTTGGCGCCCTGCGGCAGGAAGCCCTGGATGATGTCGCGGTACTCGAAGTATTCCTTGGTGAGGTTGCCGTGCTCGCCCACGGGGGAGCCGTAGTCGTAGCTGGTGAGGTCCGGCTGGAAGGCGGTGCCGTTGAAGGGATTGGTGTTGGAGCCGGCGGTGAGGCCGAAATTGGTGCCGCCGTGCACCAGGAACATGTTGAAGGAGTACCCCTTCTGCATGAACCACCTCACGGAGTTGAGCACGCCGCGCGCGGGCGCCCAGTTGCCCTCTCCCCAGTGGCGGATCCAGCCGGGGTAGGTCTCCGCGGAGAACGCGGGCACCTCCGGGTTGAACTGCCACGCGCGGTCGAACGCGCCGTCGTTCTCGCCGGGGTTCAGCCCCAGCGCCACGCCCTTGGGCGTGTACTGCAGCTGCGCCTGGGACGCGCCCTCCGACACGAACAGGTCCTCCGCGCCCTTCCTGGTCCAGAAATCCTTGAACCACTCCATGTACTTGTGCTCCTCATGCCCGGTGCGGTAGCTGCCGTACTCGTTCTCCAGCTGCACCATGAGGATGGGCCCGCCCTTCTGGGCCAGGCGCGGGATGGCGATATCGGCCATCTTCTCCATGTAGCGCTTCTGCGCCGCCATGAACTCCGCGTTCGCCGTGCAGCGCAGCTTCGTCTCGTCAGCCTTCAGCAGATACGTCGGCATGCCGCCCAAATCCCACTCGCCGCACACAAAGGGGCCCGGACGGAACAGCACCCACAGCCCCTCCTGGCCGCACAGGTCGATAAATGCCGCAATATCGTTGCTGCCGGAGAAGTCCCATTTGTGGTCGGGTGTCTCCAGCCCGTTCCAGAACACGTAGAACGAGATGGTGTTCAGCCCCATGGCCTTGGCCGCCTGCAGGCGCTGCTTCCAGTACTGGCGTGGGATGCGCTGCGGGTGCATCTCGCCCGCGCGTATCTGGAACGGCTTGCCGTCCAGCATGAATTCGCGGTTGTGTTCCCCGCCGAACGCAAAGTCCGCCGCCTTGCCGGGCTGGGGCTCCTGCATGTTGCCCACCGCCACAGGACTCGCCTGCGCCGCCGCCATGGCCAGCGTTGCCGCCAGCACCGTGTTCCACAAGTGTTTCATATTCCGCAATACTACCACCCTGCAACCGCTTTGGCAAGAAAACAATAGGTCAATCCAGCGGCTTTTTCCTTGATTTGGCAAAGGAAATTTAGTAGAGTGACGCACGATAGTCATATTATTCCCGTTTCATGAAACTTCATTTGCCTCTCTCTCTCATGAAAGCGCTTTGGATTGGCTTTGGCGCGGCGGTTGCCACGCTGGGCACGTCCACCTCCCATGCATCCGGCCTGCATTCGCAGGTGAGCATGGTGACCTACACGGATTTCGGCCAAAACATGGGCCGCTACCGCGTGAACGGCGTCAATGATTTGCTCAGCTCCATCCGCCAGCGCGAGGGCGGCGTGGTCATCACCTATATCGAGGGGCACGACGACTACACCCTGGACCACTACATGCCCAGCTTCGAGAGCCAGGGCGACAACGGCGCATACGCCGCCGTGGGCTACAACTTCATTGCCACCGTGGCGCACAACGGCTGCCAGAACCCCACCTTCACCGGGCGCTACATCGAGGAAGCGAACTCCTTGAACTACATGGGCGTGGAGTACCGCGACGCCTTCACCTTCTGCCTGCAGCCGGGGCGGGGCATCAATGTGTCCTACGCCTACGACTACAAGATGACGCGCCTCAACAAGCTCGTCACGGACGTGGTGCCGTCAGGCCTGGTGCCGCGCTTTGCAGACGACTTCAACTACGCCGACCTGCACGGGCTGATGGAGTACCGCGCGGGCTCCGGTACCATGACCCGCCGCGAGCTGGACGGCAGCGTCACCTCGCTCACCGGCGCGTACGCCTACGTGACGGGAGCCGTGCAGCACATCACCACCGGCGAGACCACGGACCAGGCGGCCGGGTGCTTCACCGCCGGCGCCACTTTCGACCCCTCCGCCAAGGGCATCAACGAGGACAACCCGCTGCCGTTCGTGGGGCAGGCGGGCGATTCCGGCAGCCCGGTGTGGCTGTGGGACGATGCCTCACAGTCCTACCTGTACCTGGCGGCGTACCAGTCCGGCAGCGATTGGTTCGGCCAGGCGCGCGGCTCCATCAACTTCTCCTGGGACACGCTGCCCAAGTTCGACAAGCTGGTGAACATGGAGCAGGGAACGGCCCAAACCGTCCACATCAAGGGTGTGAAGGCCCAAGCCGGGGACGAGGTGGTGAGTGAGGACATTCTGGATGGCGACGGCAGCATCGACCACACCTACTCCACCACGCTGCACAAGGGGCGCGTGGTGGACGGCCAAGGCAACCTCATCACCGACTACGTGGGCGTGAAGGGCGAGAACAACCAGTACATCAACACCTGGCTCAACCTCGCGGAAGTCAAGGACAACGAGAAGTGGTACACCTACAATGAGAAATACTACAACGTGGGCGACTACAAGGAGAACGGCGTCACCACCCACCGC
Source organism: Akkermansia sp. (assembly GCA_024405435.1). Taxonomy (GTDB): domain Bacteria; phylum Verrucomicrobiota; class Verrucomicrobiia; order Verrucomicrobiales; family Akkermansiaceae; genus Akkermansia. The sequence continues at coordinate 7,536 of JAKSOU010000017.1, forward strand.
GAGCGCAAGATCGAGGACATGTTCTTCACCAGCAACCTGGTGTTCTCCGCCTCCACGGAGGCCGGGAATGTTGTGGCGGTGGACGAGGACACCGACCTGGGCGTGGGCTACCTGCAATTCTCCATCAACCCTGACTCCCACCTCCCCCATGCCGAGTTCACCCTGCAGAGCAACGGCACCACCGCAGACGGCCGCGGCGGCCAGCGCAACTACATGGTCAACAGCGCAGGATTCGTGGTGGAGGACGGCGTGGACCTCCATGTGAAGCTCACCAACACCCAGTGGGACACCTCCAAGAACGACTACTACTACCGCGAGTGGCGCAAGGTGGGCGACGGCGACCTGCACCTGGAGGGGTTGGGCAACAACCAGATTTTCCTGAACGTGGGAGGCTCCGGCACCACCTATCTGAATGAGATCGCGGGCTATGCCGCGTACAACGTGTACGTGGGCAGCGGCTCCACCGTGGCGATGGACAGCACCGCCCAGATTGCGCGCGACTTCACCTTCGGCTACAACGGCGGCACGCTGGACATCCGCGGCAACAACTCCATGGACTGGTACCGCACCAATCCCAATGTCTCCGCGCAGGGATTCTCCATCAACTCCCTCTCGGAGGACGCCTTCATCACCAACAGCAAGGCAGACACCACCCTCACCCTCACCTACAGGGAGACCGGGGAAACGGAATACCTCGGCTCCTTCGTGGACACCGAGGACGGCGGCAACGTGCGCATCGTCTTTGACGCGGGCCCCAGCTCCACCTCCACCCTGCACAGCATCCACACCAACCTGCAGAACGAGGGCAGCGGCATCACCGTGAAAAGCGGAACCGTGGTGCTGGAGGGCACCAACACCGTGCACGCCCTGGGCTCCCTGGACGGCCACAGCGCCGCCCGCTACACCTCCGCGGAGGATTGGCACTATGCGGACTCCGCCACGGATGTGCTGGTGGAGGGCGGCATCTTCCAACTGGGCAGCCACGCCCGGCTCACCGGAGATGTGCAGCTGCGCGGCGGCTCCCTCGTCATCAACCAGGGCGTGCTGCACCAGTACGAGTACATCGAGGGCGGCCAGCGCCTGGAGGACACCACCTCCGCCTTCTACCGCCGATTCTACGGCCTGCACGGCGACGTGGACGGCGACGCCTCCTCCTTCGTCCATTTCGACTTCGACGAGCGCACCACCGCGGAGCAGGTGTATACCGGCAACATCACCGGTGAAGCCTCTGTATTTGTCAATCTCGGCGGTCACGGCGCCAACCTGCGCCTCTCCGGCGAAAGCAACTTCTCCGGAATGAAGTACCTTTCCGGCGGCGGGCTTGTTTCCGACAACGGATTGAAATCCCTCGGCACCGTCACGGACGACGAGAACGCATGGCTCGTGTTTGACGATGCATTCATTGCCGCCAAGGGTGCCACGGGTGATGTACTGCTGGACATGATTGCATCGTACAGCACGGGCACCCTGGCCCTCACGCAGGACCAGGCAACGGACCTGAACCTGCAGGACCGGGGCTACAGCTCGCTCATCGTGGGTGCGCTGGAGGGGATGGACATCCACTACGGCACCGCGAACGCCATGCTTGCCACCGTGCAGAACGGGGGGAAGGAACAGTGGCTGCTGGGCGGCGGCGGGGGCAACCTGGTGGTGGATTTCCTGCTGGTCAACCGTAATGCCGAGCTGGTGCTGGGCAACGAGTACACCACCGGCACCGTCACCCTCACCAACCCCGGCAACGACATCGGCTCCATCTCCTTCATGGGCCGCGTCACCCTGGACTACACGGACGAGCGCGCCTTGGGCAAGGCCGCCGTGAACCTGGCCTACGGCAACCGCCTGCTCCTGCCCACCGCGGACGAGCAGTCGCGCGTGGCCGCCGACTCCCAGGGCGTGATGCTGGTGGACCGCACGGGCGGCGGGCGGTACGACATGAGCAACCACCCCGGCCTGTACATCGGCGCCGCCACCTCCGCGGAGCTGGATGAGGCCCCGGTTCTCGCGGCGGGCGAATCCTACCGCTTCGGCGGCATCACCGGAACCCTCACCGTCAACACCGCGCTGGCAAACCAGAACGGCGCCACCGGGATGTCCGTGGACGGACAGACCTACTCCGGCGGCGTGCTCGCCCTCGCGCAGGCCGCCTCCCTCACCGGGAACGTGGACGTGCGCGGGTACGACGAGGGCAAGATGCACGACGCCATACCGCGCCAGGGCGATATCACCCTGCGCCTGGACGTGCAGGACGCCATCGCCTCCGCGGGCAGCGTATCCATGGGCCCCGGCGGCATCATCGACATCAACGGCACCTCCCAGACCCTGCACAACCTCACCATGGAGGAGGGCTCCCTGCTGACGGACGGCACCGCCGCGCGCAAGGGCAGCGTGGTGGTGGACGTGGCGGGCGGGCGCACCACGCGCCTGGAGGGCAGCGTGGATGTGGCGCGCCTCACCAAGACCGGCGAAGGCAACATGGTGCTGGCGGGCGTGAACGATTGCGGCACCTTCACCATTGCCGGCGGCACCGTCACCCTGCTGAACGGCAACGCCCTGAACGCCTCCGGCACCACCATCATCGCCGCGGGCGGCACGCTGGACACCACCGCCGCGAACATCACCCAGGCCATCCACTTCCAGGGCGGCACCATGCTGGTGGGCTCCACCGACAACGCCTCGCTGGGCGGCACGCTCATTGCGGATGCCGGGAGCAACGGCACCGTGCGCCAGGAAACCTCCGGCGGCTCCACCAGGATCACCGCCACCCTGGACGCCGCGCCGGACGCCACCCTCACCCTCTCCGGCGCCAACGGCACCTTCAACCTCACGGGTACCAGCCTCAACACCTCCGGCGGTACCATCGCCCTGGAGGGCAAGCAGCTCACCCTCGACACCAACAGCGAGGTCACCATCGGCGGCACCCTCAGCCTCAACTCCCAGGGCCTCTCCTCCGGCCAGCGCGTCACCCTCTGCAGCGGCGGCTCCACCGACAACATGACCCGCAACATCAACCAGCTCCACATCGTGGACGGCTCCAACGCGGAAATAATAGAGAACACCTGGAACACCATCTGGAACATCCACAGCCTCACCGGCGGCGGCGACCTCAAGTGGACCTCCAACACCACCCACTGGTTCTCCGCGCGCCTCATCCTGGATGGCGACAACGACTTCAGCGGCAGCTTCACCGCAGACCGCATCCACGGCAACGTGGCCAACCGCCCGTACCAGACCTACCTGGAGGCGCGGCACGACGGAGCCATGAAGAACATGGACGTCACCCTCAACGGCAAGGGTGCCCAGAGCAACTTGTCCCTGGCCGTGAACACGGACAACCTGCGGATGAAGAGCCTGGCCGGCAACCAGTACACCGTGCTGTACGCCGGGGCGGCGCACGAGGGCACCAAGAACGACGAGGGGCAGACCCTGGTGCCGGTGCCCACCTCCACGCGCAACGCCACGCTCACCATCACCGGCGGCAAGAGCGCCACCTTCTCCGGCCTGGTGCAGGGCGGAGAGGACGGCGCGCTGAGCATCGTCAAGCAGGGCGGCGGCACGCAGACCTTCAACGGCTCCACCGTGGTGGTCAACGATGTTTCCGCGCTCGGCGGCGGGCTGACCCTGAACTCCGCCGGACTGTCGGTGCGGGGCAACGTGACGATTGCGCGCGGGGCCACGCTCACCATGAACAGGGCGTACAGCCTGGGCAGCGGCAAGGTGCTCACCGTGGTGGGGCAGGAGGGGGATGCCTCCGCCAAGCTCGCCGGCACGCTCACCCTGCAGGGCGGCACACTCAACTTCTCCGGCCTCGCACTCAACAGCGCTGCCGCCGCGCTCTCCGTCAATTCCCTGACCGGAAACAGCGTCAACATCGACTTCTCCGACACCTCCGCCCTGAAGACGGGCACCTATTTCCTGGCGGCGGGCAACTGGAGCGGCGTCACCCTCACCTGTGCGGAGCAGTCCTACTGGAACGTGACCCTAACGAAGAACACCAGCAGCCTGAAGGCCATATTCTCCTTGAAGAGCGGCAGCTACATCTGGAACGGCACGGAGGACAAGCACCAGTGGAACGCCGGAACCTTCGGCCCGGACGCCATCACCTTCGGCACCTCGGACACCGCCGTGTTCACGGATTTGGCCAGCGGCAGGGAGGTCTCCGTCGGCACCACCCGCACCATCGCCTCGCTCGTCTTTGACTCCTCACGCCAGTACACCGTCGGCAACACCTCCGGCAACTACGTCACCGCCGCCACGCTGGAGCAGCTGGGCAGCGGCACCACCATCGTCAACGGCGGTTTGAAAGCCGCAAACATCATCATCAAGAACGGCGAGCTGCGCGTGGCGGACACCGCCCTGCTCACCAGCGCGGATTCCATCACGGGGGCAGGCACGCTGGGGCTCGACATCTCCGGCACCACCACCGTGAACGGCAAGCTCTCCGCGGAGAACCGCCTCGGTGCGCTGCACATCCACTCCGGCACGTATGCCTCCGCCGGGGAAGTGTACGCGGACAACGTGCTGTTGGATGCGGGAAGCACCTTCCAGCTGCAGGCCGACCAGAGCGCGAACATCACCGCGAACGCCGACGGCGGCACGGATTCCCAGGCCACCGTGGCGCTGGGCTCCCGCACCCTGGACGGGCGCCTCACGCTGGCGGGCGACACCACGGTGACCGCCAGCGGCGGCACGCTGGCGGCGGATGTGCGTACGGAAGGCCACCTGCTGACCACGGCGGGCAACATGACCATCAGCAACACGGCGCTGGCGGGCAGCCTGCGCGTGGACAGCGGCACGCTGAAGCTCCAGGGCGGCCTCTACAACAGCCTTAGTGACATCACCATCGGCTCCGGCTCCACCCTCTTCTTCGGCTACGGCAACAGCATCACCAGCGGCGCCACCGTCAACCTGGAGGACGGCGCCATCCTCTCCTCCGAGTCCGGCGGTGCCGACAACCACCAGCTCACCATCAACGTGAACGTGCTGGGCGGCACCGCGGAAATCCAGGGCTGCTACAACGGCAACAACCTCAACCTGAGCGGCGGCATCTCCGGCAACGGCACCCTCAAGCTCGGTCAAAACCACGGCAACAGCTGGACCGTCTCCGCACCCATCAGCGACGGCGCGAATCCCGGCGACTCCCTGGCCCTGCTCATCAATTCCAAGGTGAAGGTGTCCGGCGCGAACACCTATTCCGGCGGCACCACCATCAGCGGCGGGGAGACGGTTGCCTCCAACGCCTCCGCCTTCGGCACGGGCGGGCTCACCATGAACGGCGGCTCGCTGGAGACCACCCAGGGCCTCCGCATCGCCTCCATCGGCGGTTCCTCCGGCTCCATCAACTTCGACAGCATGACCCTCACCCTCACGGGGGAGGAGGACGCCTCCTTCAGCGGCGCCGTGCTGGGCACGCCCAACATCGTGAAGCAGGGCGGCGGCAGGCAGACCTTCTCCCTGGCGGCCGCCTACGGCAGCGTGGCGGTGCGGCGCGGTACGCTCGCGCTCAACGCCACGGAGCTGGGCCGCCAGGTGAGCGTGGAGTCCGGTGCCTCGCTGCTGCTGGGCGGGGAGGACATCCTCCTGCACGCTCCCGTGTACAACGCGGGTGAAATCTCGCTCACGGGCTCCTCTCCCGTGTTGAACCTGGCCTCCGACGGCGGATTCTCCATGCAGGGCGGCGGCTATATCGACATCGACGGCAACGAGTCCGCGGATGGCAACGGATTCCTGCGCGGCGGCAGCATCCAGGTTGTCTACATGGCGGATGGCGCCACCCTGGACAGCCGCGCCGCCATGGTCACCTACCAGGGAAGCACCCTGCAGCTGGACGACCACGGCACGGCCTGGCTCGGCGAGAAGAGCAGCCACTCCTATTCCGTGCGGCAGGGCAAGGTGACGTACGACGAGGCGTTCGCCTCCAAGTCGGCCACGCGTGAGCTGGAAGCGTTCATCCTGGCCACCTCGCTGGAGGAGACGCCCGCCGAGCTGGAAATCACGGAAGACCTGCCGCAGGATGTCGTCATCCACACCTCCGGCCTGGGCGGCATCTTGAGCCTGGGCGGGAACGTGACCCTTTCCTCCGCGCGCCTGGACATCGGTGCGGCCACCGTGTTGAACGGCGCTGGGCGCCTGGAGCTGGCGGCGGGGCAGGCATCCCTGCCGCAGGCCGTGGCGTTCGGCCCGCAGTGGACGGGCACCGTGGCCGTGAGCGGGGTCTCCTTCACCGGAGCCTTCACCTGCGCTCCGCTGGGCACGGAGGACAGCTGGCTGGAGCTCAAGGGCACCAAGGGCTACCTGAACAACAATCCCACCATCGCCAACAACCTCATCCTCGCCAGGGGCGAGGACGGCTGGGCCTTTGAGCAGAACAACGGCAACGACGGCACCACCGTCAGGTTCACCGGAGCCATCAAGGGCGACGGCAACATAGGCCGCTCTGACGGTACCGGCAGCACATACACCTACGAGTTCAGCGGCGACATCAGCGGGTGGACCGGCCAGTTCATCAGCCGCAACAACAACGACAAGTACACCATGTTCCGCGTGAAGGACGAAGCCACCGAGGTGAACGCGGACCTGCTGCTGGGCGACCCGAACGCGGCCAACAACGATTTCCGCGTGGAGGTGAGGAACGATTCGCGCTTCAACGGCCGCATCCAGGCCAACAGGCTCGCCGTGGCCGGCGGCGCCAACGCCACGCTGGCGGGCACCTCCTCCTTCAACCGCTCCGTTTCCGTGGCGGAGGGCGCCTCCCTCGTCAACACGGGCCACGCCGCCATCGGTGGGGAGGTCTCCCTTGCCGGAGCCTTCACCAATGAGGGCACGCTGAATATCGGCAGCGTCTCCTCCTGGTCCGGCGAGCTCGTCAACGCCTCGCAGGGCAACGTGGTGCTGGACGCCACCCTCGCCACCGGCTCCATCCTCAACCGCGGCACCATCACCGTGAGCGACCTCATGGTCGGCCCCAATGCCACCTACAGGGACGCCAGGGGCAGGACCACCTCCGGCAACGGCTTCGCCACCTCCACCATCGAGGTCTGCGCCATCGGCACCATCCGGAACGAGGGCGGCACCATCATGTACGGCGGGCAGGATGTCACCCAGACCGTGCTGAACACCGGCAGGCTGGTCAATGTCACCAACAACGCCTCGTACCGCATCAACACCACGGATTCCAACGTGGCTTTCAGCAACATCCAAAGCGCGTCCGACGGCATGCTGGAGCACATCGTCTTTGCCTCCGGAACCTCCCTGAAGGTGGACAACGCCGGCGGAGGCGTGCATCTGCACAGCTCCCAGGTGACGGGCGCCACCAACGCCACGCTGCAGCTGCAGGCCGGGGCCGCCATGGTGCTGGATTCCGGCTTGTCCGCCACCATGGACGTGGCGAGCGGGGTCGGCACGCTGCAGGCCGCGGCGGAGGGAGAGTCGGCTTCCCCCCTCGCCATCACCAAGACAGGCGACGGCACGCTGCGCATCACGGATGAAGCCGCCCTGGACGCCGTCACCTACCGCGGCACCCTGGCCATCAATGCGGGCACGGTGGAGCTGGACTCGCAGAACGTTGTCTTCTCCACCGTCTCCGTGGGCGCCAACACGCTGCGCGTCACGGCGGAGCACGCCGCGGCGGAATCCGTGCAAACCGCCTCCGGCAGCCGTGTCACCGTGGACGGCGGCCTGAACGTCGCCACGCTCAACCTGGTGAACGGCAGCAACGTGGGCGGCAGCGGCACGCTTGATGTGCAGAGCCTCGCCCTCGGCGGTGACGTCACCATCTCCGGCATGAACCGGATGAACGTGCACGGCACCGTCAACCAGACCGGCGGCACCGTCAAGTTCGGCAGCGCCCTCAGCAGGGTCGCCTTCCTCTCCACGGAGGGGGTGAACCGTTTCGCCAAAATCGACATGGGCAACAGCAAGCAGGCCTTGGCGGAGGTGACTTTCGCCGAGGGTACGCAAAACACCGTGAACGAGCTTTGGATGAACAGCAGGGAGGGCAACCGCATCCTGCTGGAGCAGAACGCCTCCCTCTCGGTGGGCGGTGCGGCAATCAAGGGGCTTTCCGCGCAGGAGGATGCCGAGGTGCGGCTTGTGCAGTCCGGTGCCCAGACCCAGGGCGGGCAGTATTCCATAGGCAACGGTTCCTTCCGCATCAGCCATGCGGAGGTGGCCGTGGACACCTCGTCCGGTGCCAAGACCATCGGCAACTCCCTGCAGGATGTGCGCCTGGTGAACGCCGGAGCCAACACCCTCACGGAGAGCAACGGCGCCAACACCTCCCTGGCGGCGGCGGAGGCCGTGCGCGGTGATATCACCTTCCTCAACAAGGCCGCCGGAATGGAGGTGCAGGACATCATGCTGGGGGCCGACCGCACCCTGTCCGTATACAGGAACGGCACGACCGGAGAGGACAACGAGACCACCCTCACCATCCGCGGCAGGCTGGAGGCGCAGGGCGCGGGGGGAACCATCAACGCCAACTTGGTGATGGAATCAGGCTCGGAGCTGGATGTCTCCCGCACAGAGGGGCATGGCATCGGACTCGGCAGCACCCTCACCATCAAGGAGGGCATCGGCCTCTCCTCCTCCGACCTCGCCACCCTCTACGGCCTGGCCGAGGATGAGCAGTACAACCTCTTCACCGGGGTGGATGAACTCGTCCTCGACACCACGCCGTACCGGGCCATCCACCCGCAGGACCGCATCGACGCCGCAGGCTGGTTCCGCGGCGTGGAGCCACGGCACATCTACATGGTGTACGACGGCTCCAACGTGGGCCTCTACTGCATGGTTCCCCTCCCGGAGCCCACCACTTCCACGCTGAGCTTGCTTGCCCTGCTGGCCCTGGCCGCCCGCAGGCGCAAAACGGCTTGATTTCAACAATATAGCGGATATGCAGGCCGGAACGGTACCAATCGTTCCGGCCTGTTATTATATTTGTTATAAAACAGCTTGATTTCCCGATGGGGATTAGATACACTCTCAAGATAGTCAGGCAATCATGCCTGACCCACACGTAGTTCGCTTATGAAGCTTCATCTTCCGTCCTCTCTCCGCAAGGCATTGCTGGCCGTCCTTGCAAGCACCACGTACTTCAGCACGGCAGATGCCGCCTGCCTGCACGCGGCCGTGTCGCCAACCACCTACACGGACTTCGGCCAGAACATGGCGCGCTACAGCGTGTACCAGGTGAACGAGCTGCTCACGCAAATCCGAGCGAACAACGGCGTGCAGATACCCTACACCACGGATACGCCCCCGGCGACCATGGGCGTGGGCCAGCCGATGATCAGCTTTGAGAGCGTGAACGGCGACGGCGCCTTCACCGCCGTGGGATACAACTACACCGCCACCGTTTCCCACAACGGCTGCCCCAATCCCTGCTTCACCGGTCGCTACGTGGGCGAGGACCAGGCCGTCCACTACCAGGGCGTGGAGTACCGCAGCAGCCAGAACAAGGTGTTCCTGCTCTCCCCGAGCATCGATTACAAGATTACCCGCTCCAGCAAGATATTCACGGACATCACGGCATCCGGCGTGTTCGACACGACGCAGTACCTGCGGGACGGCGGGCTGGTGACGGACCTGGTGCACTACCGCGCGGGCGCCGGCACCTGCGACCAGGCCGATTTCGAGGGCAACACCCACAACCTGGCGGGCGGCTACGCCTACATCACCGGCGGCGTGGTGGCCACCCTCGGATTCTCCTACATGGAGAAAAGCGCCACATACGAGGGGTACGACTACAAGAAGGACTACGGACCCGATGAAGGCCCGCGCGATTCTCGCGGCGTGATCGACGACCCCTACACCATCAGCATCCACGGCATCCAGGACTACGGCCCCGGCGGCGCGGGCCAGCCCTCAGAGGACAACCCCAAGGTGTACCTGCTGCCGTTCGTCTCCCGCGGCGGCGACTCCGGCAGCCCGGTGTGGGCGTGGGATGAAAACGACCGGGAGTACAAGCTCATCTCCTGCCACCAGGCGCGCGGCGGCGACAACAGCTACTCCCGCGGCGCCAGCGAGTGGACCATGGCCGCCATGGAGTATTTCAACGAGCACGTGGACATGGACCAGGCCGGCCACACCGTGCACATGGGTGCTGTAGAGAGGCAGGGCGAGTACAAGTACGACGAGACCAACAAGGTGGGCACCACCCTGCAGTACGGCTCCATCACCGGAGCGGATGCGGCGTTTGAGGATGTGTCCTTCTGCGGTGTCGGCCCCAAGGAAGGCAAGACCATCTACACTTGGCTCTCCCTGTACGACCGGAAGGACGTGCAGAACTGGTACAGCTACGGCAACGCATACTTCAACGCCAACGGCAACGGCAGCGGAAAGGACATGCACCTGGGCGACCTCTTCTACACGGAGAACATCGTCTTTGCATCCGATGGCAGCGACGTGAACAATATCGTTCTGGATGCGGACATCGACATGGGCATCGGCTACGCGCAGTTCACCACGAAAGAGGCTGGACAGAAAGCGGTGTTCAATTTGACGAGTGGCGGGAAGACGGATGGCCGCGACTACATGCTCAACAGCGCCGGCTACATTGTGGACGAGGGCGCGGAGCTGCACATACAGGTCACCAACACCCAGGAGGATTCGGAAGGCAACGCCTATTTCCGCGAGTGGCGCAAGCAGGGCGCGGGCGACATGTACCTGGAGGGGCAGGGCGACAATGAAATCTTCCTGAACCTGGGCGGCAGCGGCACCACCTACCTGCGCGAGGACGGCGGCTATGCCGCGTACAACGTGCTCATCAACAACGGCGCCACCCTGAACTTCGGCGGCGATATCAAGCAGATTGCCCGCGATGTCACCTTCGGCAACGGTGGCGGCTACCTGGAATTCTCCGGCCTGAAAGACTTTGATTGGTACAGCGGGGAGAACAGCGATGTGGAGGCCAACGGCTTCACCATCAACGCCCTCACGCAGGATGCAACGCTTATCAATTCCCAAGGCAGCACCACGCTGCACTACAAGACCGATGGCGAAACCACCTTCCTCGGGTCATTCCTGGACACCGAGAATTCCTCCCTGACCGTCATCTACGAGGGCGGTGGCACCTGGACGCTCAACAGCATCCACACCAACCTGCAGAACGCGGGCAGCTCGTTCATTGTGCAGAGCGGCACCGCGGAGCTGGTGGGCCAGCACACCGTGCACGGCATCGGCTCCATTGAGGGCAAGGGCGGCACGCGCTACACCCACCCGGACGACTGGCACTACTCCGACGCCGCCATGGACGTGGAGGTGCAGGGCGGCGCCACCTTCCGCCTGGGCAGCCACGCCCGCCTCACCGGCAACGTGGATGTGCAGTCCGGCGGCACGCTGGAGATTGCGGAGGGCGTGAAGCACCGCTACGAGTACATTGAGGGCTGGCTGATTGCGGAGGATACCACCTCGGAGTTCTACCGCGGGTTCTACGGACTGAAGGGCAACGTGTCCCTGGCGGAGAACTCCACCCTGCGCTTCAATTTCTCCGAAGGCACGGACGCCGAGAACGTGTACGGCGGCCAGATTTCCGGTGACGGCAGCGTGGACATGCGGCTAGGTGGCAGCGGTGCCACCCTCGTCCTTTCCGGCGAGAACACCTTCACCGGAACCAAGAACCTCTCCGGCGGCGGCCTTGTGGCCGAGCATGAAACCTCCCTTGGCGACACCACCGACAACAAGTGGCACGTGAAGGAGGACGCCTTCATTGCCGTGAAGGGAATCGACGGCAACCAAGCATTGACGCACATTGCGGGCGACAGCGCAGGCGTGATTGCCCTCACCCAGGACCAGACGGAGCAGGTGGACCTCACCGGAACGGGCCACACGGGCATGTTCGTGGGCGCGCTGGCGGGGCAGGTGGTGCAGTACGGCGAGGCTCCCGAGGTGAAGGGGCACAAGACCGTCTACACGGAGGACAGGCTGGATCCCGTGGAGCTGGACGGCCAGCGCAAGTGGCAGCTTGGCGGCGGCGGTGGCGAGCTGGTGGTGAACTTCCTGCTGGAGGACAGCGCCGCGGAGCTCGTGCTCGGCAACGAGTACACCACGGGTACCGTCACCCTCACCAACATCTGGAACCAGATTGGCTCCATCAACTTCGCGGGCCGTGTCACCCTCAACTATACCGATGAGGAGGCACTCGGCGGATCCAAAATCAGCCTCGGCTACTCCAACCGCGTCATCGGCTCGGCCAGCCTGCTCAAGAGCATCACCCGCAGCTCGGACGGCGTGCTCCTGCTGGACAAGATGCCGGAGGCGAACGTGGACCTGACCGACCACCACTTCATGGCGCTGGGCTCCGACGGTGACATGGTGTACAGCGGCAGCATCACGCCCACCGCGGGCAGCTACCGCTTCGGCGGCATCACCGGCACGCTGGAGCTGCAGACCGCGCTGACGGACGGTGATGGCGAGACCCGCAACCTGCTGGTGGACGGCCAGGGCTATGCCGGCGGCACGCTCGCGCTCGCCACGCAGGCCTCCCTCACCGGGGAGGTGGTGGTCACCGGGCACGATACCGACCGCCATCCCGAATTCAGCGGCGGCGACATCTCTCTGCGGCTGGACACCGCGGACGCCATCACGTCCGCCTCCCGCATCACCGTGAAGGAAGGCGGCAGCATCGATATCAACGGCACCACCCAGACCTTCCACGGCTTCAACATGGAGGCGGGGAGCGCGCTGGTGGACACCTCCGAGCTGTGGAGCGGCAGCGCCGTGGTGGATGTGGCGGCTGGCGCCACCTCCCGGCTGGAAGGCAATGTGGACGTGTACAGCCTCACCAAGACCGGGCAGGGCGATATGGTGCTGGGCGGCAGCAACAACTACGGCGTGTTCTTCATCGAGGCGGGCCGCGTGCTGCTGGAGAACGGCAACGCGCTGAGCGCCACGGGCACCGCCATGCTTGAAAGCGGCGGCGTGCTGGATGCGAGCAATGTGGACATCTCCGCCGCCATCGGCTTTGCGGGCGGCACGCTGCAGGTGGGCACCAAGAGGGTGGCCGGCAGCCTGGCCGTGGCCAAGGGATATGAAGGCACCGTGCAGCAGAACGCCGACAACATCACCACCTCCATCAATTCCGGCCTGCAGGTGGCCCAGGGCGCAACCCTCAAGCTCTCCGGCAACCACGGCAACTTCAACTTCTCCGCAGAGGAAATCAACGAGGACGGCGGTACCATCGCCCTGGAGGGCAACAGAATCGCCTTCACCAACGGCAAGGAGATGACCATCGGCGGTGTCGTCAGCCTCCAGGGGCAGGGCCTTGCCGCCAACGAGCGCGTCACCCTTTACAGCGACGGCTCGGCGGACAACATGATCCGCAACATCAACGAGCTCCACATCGTGGACGGCCAGAGCGCCGCCATCCAGGAAGCCTCGTGGAACACCATCTGGAACATCCACTGCCTCACCGGCAGCGGCGACCTCAAGTGGGTGTCCAACACCACCCACTGGTACTCCGCCCGCGTGGTGCTGGACGGCGCCAACTCCTTCACCGGGCAGTTCACCGCGGAGCGCACCTACGGCAACGTTGCCGAACGCTGCTACCAGTCCTTCGTGGAGGCCCGGCACGACCTCGCCATGCAGCACATGGACGTCTCCGTCATCGGCAAGGGCGCCCAGAGCAACATGGCGCTGGCGGTCAACACGGACAACCTGCAGATGCGCAGCCTTTCCGGCAACGGGTACGCCCTGCTGTATGCGGGCGCCGCCCTGGAGGGCGCGGACCACGACAAGGATGAACCGCTGAAGGCGGCGCCGGAATCCACGCGCCGCGCCACCCTCACCATCACCGGCACGGGCGACCACACGTTCAGCGGCAATGTCTCCGGGCAGGACCACTACATCGGCTACGAGACCAAGGAGGACGGAACACAGGTGAAGGTGGCGGACGTGACCAACGCCGGCATCAGCATCGTGATGGACGGCCAGGGCAAACAGACCTTCAACGGCGCGCGCACCCGCTTCAACAGCGTGACGGTGCACTCCGGCGTCCTGGAGCTCGCCTCCGCGGACCTCACCATCAAGGAGGACGTGACCATCACCCGCGGCGCGGAGCTGCAGCTGAGCCAGGCGTACGCGCTGGACAGCGGCAAGACCCTCACGGTGCTGGCGAACGAGCCCCGCACCTCCGCCAGGCTCAGCGGCGGGCTGGCCCTCAACGGCGGCACCCTTACCTTCTCCGCGGAGGGACTTTCCGATTCCGCGCCCGCGCTGATACTCGACTCGCTGAGCGGCAGCAGCGTCACCCTCAACTTCACGGAGACGCACGCCTTCACCTCCGGCGTGCAGTACCACCTTGCCGACCAGGACTGGAGCCACATCCACATCACGGACGCCACGGAGGGGCTCACCTATCTCACCGCCTCCTACCAGCAGGACGCGAACGGCCTGTACGTGAGCTTCACCACCAAGGAGGGCAACCTGATTTGGGGCGGCACGGACGACGAGCGTGAATGGAGTTCCCACACCTTCGGACCGTCGGGCCAGGTGCCCACGTCCAACCAGACCGCCGTGTTCAACGATGCCGCGCCCAACCACCACGTCAACATCACGGACAATGTGAAGGTGGCGGGCTTGGTCTTCGATGCCGCGGGCGACTACGACCTTAAGTCCGATAACGGCTCCACCGTCACCGCGGGCAGCGTTGTCCAATCCGGCAGCGGCACCACCACCCTCACAGAAGCCGTGCGCGTGGGCACCGACCAGAGCCATGGCACCGTCACCGTTACCGACGGCGAGCTGCGCGTCACGGATGATGCCGTGCTGCAAAACGTGGACACCATCACGGGCGGCGGCACGCTGGGCGTGGATTTCGGCGAGGGGTACACGGGAACCATCGGCGCACTGTTTGCGGAGGGTTCGTCCGTGGGTTCCCTGCGTGTTGTGAGCGGCACCTTTGAAGCGTATGGAACCCCCGGCTACGCGGGGCTGCAGCTGGACGCCGGCGCGGGGTACACCGTGGACGCGGAGCAGTCGCTGGCGTACATGCAGGTGGGGCAGGGCGATGGCGGCTCTCCCGCCATGCTGAACCTCGGCAACAGCAAGCTCACCGCCGCCATGGTGGTGATGCAGGGTGACCTGGCCATCTCCGGCAGCGGCGGCGAACTCCATGCCGACATCACGGGCGGCCACACCATCACCACCAGCGGCACCGTCACCCTGCGCGGCTCCAACTTCGACGGCAACCTGCACGTGCAGTCCGGCACGCTCAACATGTTCGATGGCGCGAACACCCACGTGGCGGGCATCACGATGGATGCCGGCACCACGCTCTACCTCGGCATCTCCACTGGGTTGGAGGGCGGCGCAACCATCCACATGGGCAACAACGCCAGCCTGCGGATGGAGAACGGCGCCGGCGGCTCCCACATTGTGAACGCCAATATCGTGATGGACGGCTCCTACGCCTCCCTCTACGGCACGCTCAACGGCAACAGCACGGTCGTGCGCGGCTCCATTGCGGGCCACGGCACGCTCTTCCTGAAAGCCCAGAGCTCGTTCTGGAACAACTCCTGGAGCATTGAATCCCTGCTGCAGGACGGTGAAGCGGGCGCGCTGGCGCTTTCCTCCGACGGAAACGTGACCCTCTCCGCCGCCAACACCTACAGCGGCGGCACCATCATCACCGGCAACAAGCTCACCACCAACAACGAGCGCGCGCTCGGCACAGGCACGCTCAACATGACTGGCGGCGAACTCGTCCTCAAGAAGGACCTCACCGTCGGCGGCCTCTCCGGCAGCGAGAATGCCACCATCAACCTGGGCACGAAGCGGCTCACCGTGGATTCTACCGTGGACACCCGATTCTCCGGTGAGATCAGCAACGGCTCCATCACCAAGCTCGGCAGCGGTACGCTGGAGATTGAAGTCGGCGGCGAGCTCGACAACATCTCCGTCGGCGGCGGCACGCTTGCCCTGGGTGACAGCGCCGTCACCGGGAACCTGTCCGTGGCGGCGGGCACCACGCTGGATTTCACCGGGGACATGCTGAGGCTCTCCCACGCCGTGGACAATGCCGGAACGTTCCGTTTCAGCACCCCCGGCACCAGCATCGAAATCGAGAACGGAAGCGGGTTTGACATCCACACCGACGGTTATCTGGACGTGAATGGCAACAAAGCCGAAAACGGCTTCGCCCAGGGCCTCACCATCCAGGTGTTTGAGAACACCGGGGACGGACAAATCGAGGGGATTGCGCCGGAGGTGGCCTACATGGGCGACACCCTGACGCTGGACCTGTCCACGGGCGTGGCATCCAGGGGCGGCAGCAATTCCGCGTACACCGTGCGCATGGGAACGGTGGTGTACGACGATGCCTTTGCCGCCGCGCCCGGCGCGAAGGC
Organism: Akkermansia sp.; assembly: GCA_024405435.1. GTDB lineage: Bacteria > Verrucomicrobiota > Verrucomicrobiia > Verrucomicrobiales > Akkermansiaceae > Akkermansia. The sequence goes on from JAKSOU010000017.1 coordinate 23,876, forward strand.
GGTCGAGAGCTTCAGCCTGGCGAGCGTGGATCCTTTCGCGCCCGCCACCCTCCAGCTCTCCCGCAACCTGGACGCGGGCGTGCGCATCACCGTCTCCGGCAACGGCGGCAACATCAGCCTGGACCGGAACGTGGTGCTTTCCGCCGGGGATGTCGACATCATGCCTTTCTCCTACACCACACTACACGGCGAGGGCACATTGGCTCTGGACAGCGGAAAGGTGGTTATGCCCGACCAGATGGGCATTGCGGGCGAGGGTGAATGGACTGGTACTGTGCGCATTTCCAATACGTCCTTCAAGGACGCTGACATTACAGGCTTGGCCAACAGCACCTCCCGCGTGGAGATGTACGGCATCACCGGCGGCTATCTCAAGCAGTGGCAGTCGTCGCTGGACACCAATATCCGCCTCACGGACACGGAGAGCGGAGCCTACGCCTGGAAGTGGACGGACGGCAAGGGCTCCGGCGCTTCCACCCTCACTTTCACCGGAACGTGGGACGGCTCCGGCTCGTTCGTTGTGGGCGGTGCGGGTAAGAACCAGAACTTCACCTACAAGGGCGACCTCTCTGGCTGGACTGGACGGTACATCCAGAACGGCGACACCTCCCTGGTCACCTTCGCCGGCACGGCGGAAAGGCAGGTGGTGGGCGCTGATTTCGTGCGCAGCAACGGCACGCTGAACATGGCGGTGGGCGACGGCGCGAACGCCACCCACGCGGAAATCCGCGGTTCTCTGCGCGATGTCTCCTCGTTGGAGGTCAAGGCTCGTTCCACCGCGGAGCTGGCGGGCGCAAACAACAGCATTGGCACCCTCACCGTCAATGCGGACGCACAGCTTCTCAACAGCGGCACCACCACCCTCACCGGCGTGCTCACCAATTCCGGCAGCATCACCAACAGCGGCACGCTCACCATCGGCACCAAGCTGACCAACGGCACCATTGCCAACACCGGAACGCTCGTCATCAGCTCCCTGATGGAAGGCGAGGTCACCGACTACGTGGACGCCCTGGGCAGGCGCACTTCCAACGGCAATGGGTTTGCCACCACCACGCTCACCGTGCGCGAGTCCGGCGCCACCATCAACAACTCCGGCGATGGCGTCATCCTCTACGGCGGCGTTGATGTGACGAACGACGTGGTCACCACGGGCGTGATCACCAAGCGGGTGAACTACGGCTCCTACCGCATCCTCACCACGGACGATGCCGTGGCTTACAGCACCATAGCCTCCAAGGCGCACGATGCCCTGGAGTACATCACCATGGCGTCCGACACCCACCTGCGCGTGGATGACGGCGAGGTGCCGAACCTGCGCACTTCCCAAGTGAAAGCGGAGGGAACGGCCACGCTGGATTTGGAAGACGATACTACGCTGGTGGTGGACGCCTCCACCGCAGCCAAGGTGGCGGCAGGGGACACCGTGACCCTGCAGATGCAGACGGACACCCCCACCACGCGCGCCTCCATCGGTGGCCTGAGCGGCGCCACCGTGAACGTCACCGGCAGCGGCGTGCTGGATTTGGGCTCGGCGCAGCACACCGTCACCACGCTCAACATCACCGGCGCCACCGTGTACTCCAACCACTCCGGCGCGGGCGGCTTCAATGCCCACAACGCGGTGAATGTGAACGCGGGCGGCAAGCTCCAACTGGACAACGTGGACGTCATGGGTTACGGCAATGGATGCACCGCAACCATCACCCTCCGGGGCACCGCTGACGAGCATGCCGTCCTCGAACTGGGCGGCCGCCAGACAGACCAGGGCACGGTCATCAACATGAAGGGCAACGCGGAGGTGCGCGCCATGGCCAACTCCAGGGTCAACGAGCAGCGCCCCATGCTGGATTTCTATAACGGCCAGCAAAGCATCAATGCCTCCGGCTCGAACAACCTCATCGCCGTGCCGTTCAGAATGCGCAACAGCGTGAAGATCGAAGTGGCGACCGATGGCGAGCTGACGCTTGCCGGCGGCACCTATTCCGACAACCGGGGCAACACGATTACCAAGACCGGAGAGGGCAGGCTTGTGTTCGACACGTTACAGGTAGGCTACGGCGCGCACAACTACACGGGTACGCTGGCTGTCAACGGCGGTTCCGTGGAGGTGAACGCAGACGCCTCCTTCAACGTTGTCACCTCCAAGGCTGCACTCACCGTCACCGGAGGTACCACAAGCATCAGCACCTACACCGGTTCCAGCGGCTCCACCCTCACGGTGCGGGAGGGCGCAACCCTGGTCTTCAACGGCAACTCCACCCTTGCCTCCACCATCTCCAACAGCGGCACGGTCTCCTTCGGCGCTGGCTGCACCACCCTCACGCTCAGCGGCACGTTCGAGCATCAGGACAACGTCTACCGCGACATTGCCGCAGGTACTGTCTCAACGGACGGCAACGGTCTGAAGAGCGGCGGGTATGTCAGCGTGCTGACCGGCGGCGGAGTGGTTGAAGAAGGGGTGGCAGTCAGCTTCAACGGCAGGGAATACGCACTCCAGGCGGACGGCAGGGCGTACCAGGCTGTGGAGACCGGAACCTACTACGCCCGCAAGGGAACCGCGGTGTACAACGATGCCGTGGCCGCGGAAACCTCCATCAACAAAGTCTCCCTGTCCAACGGCGTCACCCTGGACCTGCAGGCGGGGCTTGCCGACGGTGTTGCCATTGATGCCCGCGGCGGCACGGTGAACATCGGCGAGGGCGTGGTCCTTTCCCGTGAGCGCCTGACCAATTCGGCCCCCTCCAGCAACACCAGCCTGACCGGTGGTGGCACGTACCTGATGGATGTTGCCCAGGGCACGACGCTTGGCAACAATGTGCAGCTTGGCGACAACTGGAGCGGCACGCTCCGCCTCACCGGGGAGACGGAACAGACCGTGGACCTGAACGCCGTCGCTCAGCAGGGCGAAGGCTACGCTGCCCTGGAGCTGGCGGGGATGCAATCCGCGCTGCAGGCGGGCACCATCCACGCTGACCTGTTGCTCACAGACCTTGATGGTGGGCCCTCCGCGCTCACCGTGACCAATTCCGGCGCGTTCACCTTCACGGGGGATATAGACGGTTCCGGGCACATCGTGAACACGGCGGACGATTCCACGTTCGTCCTCATTGGCGGCGACCTCTCCAACTGGAGCGGCGGCATCGCGAACAACGGCGGCCTGGCCGTGGAAATCTCCGGCATGGCCAACGGCGCGGCCCTGAACGCCTCGCTCTCCCGCATCGACAGCCTCTCCTACACCGCAAAGACGCAGGGCGACACCTTCACGGTGGCTTCCCTGGAAACGAACGCCAACGGCACCACCGTGGCGGGCAACAACGGCACGCTGGCCGTGGATGAGCTTTCCGGCGGCGGCAACCTGACGGTCAACGGCAGCGTGGCCCTTTCCGCCAAGGAATACACCGGGCAGAGAATCACCGTGCAGGACGGCGCAGACCTCCTGCTCAACGAGCTGCAGGCGCGCCAGACTGTGCTGGACACCCGCGGCACAGTGCGCCTCGGCGCCGAGCTGGTGGAGGTGAACGCCCTGGAGGGCAGCGGCGCCATCGAGTCCGTTGGCGGGGATGTGCGCACCTTGGCCCTGTACACCGCGGGCGGACACACCTCCTCCGCCCGAATCGGCGCGAACATCGACCTGGAGATGCACGACAACGGCACCCAGACCCTGACCGGCGACCTCTCCGCCTTCAACGGCGACATCTACATGATAGCCGGCACGCTGCGCCTGCAGCAGGGCAATGATGCCACCACCATCGGCGTTCTCAACATGAACGGCGGTGCCGTGGAATTCCGCGGCGGCAGCACCTCGCTGGGCGCGGCGCGCGTCACTTCTGGCGCACAGGCCGCCATCACCGTGGCCGACGGCACATCCGTGCTACTGGGCCGCGCCATCCAGAACTCCGGCTCGCTCACCATTTCCGGGTGTCTGGATGCCAGTGCCCTGACCGCCGACCAGATGGATGTCGGCTTCATCAATACCGATGGCAAAACCACCGATGACGGCAGCGGCTTCATCGTCCGCAGCGATGCCGTGCGCGTGGTGCGCAACGTCTCCGGCGGCACGCTCAATGCGGATGCCGCCACCGTGCGCTACAGGCAGGAGACCGTGCGCATGGACGAGGACGGCCTGGCTATCCTGGAAAGCGACCGCAGCGTGCTGGCGGACACCTACTACCTGCGCGATGAAGCCGTGTACAGCGCCATCGTCGGCAAGGCGGTGGAGCACGGCGGCGCGCTTGAGCATGTGGCGTTCGATGCCATCGGCGAGGCCAGCCTGTCCCTGGATGCGGCCGCGGATTCCTCCATGTTCTCGGTGGACATCCTCTCCGTGGCTAACGTTGAGCTCACGCCGTCCGGAAAGCTCGCCATGGGCGAGTTCGCGGCGGGTGCGGACGGCGAGATGCGCATCTCCGGCGAAGGCACGGTGCAGCTCTCCAACCGCGCGGCCCTTGCGCGCCACACCTCGCTCACGCAGGATTGGCGCGGCACGGTGGTTCTCACCGGAAGCTCCAGCGGCGTGAACCTCGGCGCGGACGGAGGCCTCTGGACCACCGGCTCCACGGTGGAGTTCAACAACTGGTGCGGCACGCTGGCCGCAGGCTCCAACGAGGTGGGCGCCGCCGTGGTTCTCAACGGCATGACACTGGATGCCTCCGGGACCGATGCCGAGGTGGTGTTCAACAACACCGTCGGCGGTACGGGCGACCTGGTGAACAACAGCGGCGCGGAGCTTTCGCTCGACTTCAACGGGGATATCTCCGGCTGGAGGGGCTCGCTTGTCACCAACAGCGGCAGCACCGTTGTGAACCTGAACGCCGACCATGCTCAGGTCAACGCCGCCATTGAGAAGGACGCCGAAGGCAACGTCAACATCTATGTGGACAAGGGCGCCGCGTTCAACGCCCGTGTGCATGCGGACACCCTTGCGATAGGTGACGGCGGCGCCGTGGAAATTGCGGATGAGTTCAGCGTGGGCGACATCATGACCTACGGCTCCGTCACTGTGGACGAGGGCGCGTCCCTCAACGTCAGCGGTTCCATATCCGACCTGAAGACGCCCATCGTCAACAACGGGGCCGTTTCCTTCACCGGGGCGGAGGTGCAGAACATCTATCTGGATAAAGACGGGGAGTTCACATTCTCCGATGTTACCTACACGGACAAGGACGGCACAACCACCGCCAAGGGCAACGGCTTCCGCACCGGCGGAACCGCCACGCTCATCGACATGCGGGACGGCTCCACCCTCTCCGGCGCGGAGAACGTCATCGTCTCCTACCGCGGCGACCTGTACACCATGCTGGACGACGGCACCTTCGGCGACCGCAACGGCACGCACACCTATTACATTCACGAGGACACGGTGAGCTACTCCGACATCAAGGACGTCTCCGGCCTGGTGGGATTGCACCTGGACAACACGCTGGTGCCGGGCGGCAACGCCACGCTGAACCTGGATGCCAACCTCTCGCAGGGATTGACCTCCGGCATATACTCCGACGGCGGCACCGTCAACCTGGCGCAGGGCGTGCTGCTCAAGGCCTCCCAGCTGCATGCGAATGCCGCCACCTTCCTCACCGGTGCAGGCCTGTACGACCTCGGCGAGTCCATTGCTCTGGGCATCACGCTGGGCGACGGCTGGACCGGCACGGTGCGCATGGCCAACGTGGAGGGGCTGTCCGGTTTCAACCTGTCGAACTACGCCAAGGGCGCCGGCTCCACCGTGGCTGTCCGCGGCCTGGCTGGCTGGCTCGACCTGAACACCAACCTTCAGGGGCGCCTGATGCTGGAGAGCGATGCCTCCGAACCGGACAAGGCGGCCCTCAACATCACGGCGGCTTCCCCGAAAACCTACACCTTCGCGGGCGGCGTGACGGGGCAGGGGGATATGCTGGCCTCCTACACCGGAGCCGATGCCTCCTTCCAGTTCCGGGGCGACCTCTCCGACTGGTCCGGCGCGTTCATCAGCTCGGGCAATGATGCCAACACCACCTCCATCAACCTGACGAACACCACCTCGCTCGTCGGCGCGGCCATCCGCAACACCAGCACGAACACCGCCCACAAGGTGAACGTGACCGTGGACAACACCGAGCAGGATGTCTACCTGAACGGAGACCTGGAGGGCATCAACACCCTCACCTACAACTCCCATGCCAATGGCCGCGCCCTTCACATCGCGGATCTGACCACCCACGCCTCCGGCACCACGCTGAACTTCACCAACGGCCAGTTCGCCGCCCTGGTGGAGGTGGACAGCCTGCACGGCTCCGGCAAGCTTACCCTGGACAACACCTGCAAGTCCGACGGGCTGGCGCATTTCGCCATCAACGGCGGCGACTACTCGGGCGCGATAATTGAGTTCAACGCCATGCGCGATGGATACAGCGGCGGAGATCGCCGTGTCCTCCTCACCATCGGCGATGAGCATGTGGCAGAGCATTCCGTCATCAACACCACCATCAACAAGTCTGGCGGCAAACCCGTCAACATCGGTATCGGCATCGCCGCCGAAACCGTGCGCGTGGGCGGCTTGAACGACAACATCGTCAAAGCGCAGGACACCTGCGTGTACACCCTGGTGAGCGGCACCCCCACCAACCACACGGGTGCGAACGCTACCGGGTTCACCTCCGACGGCACCGTCCGCACGCTTGAGATTGTGGGCAACGGCGGCACCTCCAAGGCCAAGGTGGGTGCCAACCTCAACATCACCATGGACAGCGCAGGGCACACCCAGTCCTTCACCGGGGACATGGCTTCCTTCAGCGGCGCCATCGATGTGCAGGCAGGCACGCTCAACATCACGCCCGCCGCCGCGCTGAGTCTCCACGCGGTGAATGTGGAGGAAGGCGCCGCCCTGGTGCTGCGTGCCGCCACCACCACCCTGGCGCAGACCATCGCCAACGCCGGCAGCCTCACCATCGGCGGCGCATTCATCCTGGATGCCATGGACATCTCCGGCACCAGCAAGTTTGCAGACGGCCAGTTCTCCAGCCGCAACGGCTTCCTGGTGGGCGGTCCCTCCATCCAGGTGGTGCAGGGCATGGGTACCACCATAGCAGAGGATGGCGTCACTATGACCTACAAGAACGAGGAGGGGCAATTTGATGCAGCCACTGGCATCTTCACTCTCGAAGGCCAGCCCGGCACGCACTACGAGACCTTCTACGTGAACGCCTCCGGCACCGCCGAGAGCCTGGCGCACGCCCAGGATGCTTCTGGTGGCGACCTCTCCACCGTCCGTCTGACCGACGGCACCACGCTCAACATGGACCTCGCCGGCACCACGCTGAACACCGTGGAGGTGTCCCCCGCCGCATCCTCTACCCTGCATGTCACCAAGAGCGCCACCCTCTCCGCCGTCAAGGGCCTGGAGAACGGCCAGACGCTCGCCGTCACCGGAGCGGATGGCGGCAGGCTCACCATGGCCGTGGGGGCCGACACTGCCGTGGCGGGCGCCTTTGAGGTGCGTGACGGCGGCTATGTGGTGCTGGGCAATTCCCAAGCCTTCGGCAGCCACTCCAACAAGGTTGTGATTGGCACGGGCGGCACGGTGGATGTCAACGGCAAGGCTGATGCCAAGTATGTGTACACCCTGGACGGCGGCTTCCTCACCAACACGGGCGGCGCCCTCCAAGACAACTGGGCGCAAACCTCCGGCCTGGTGCTGACGGATGATTCCAGCATTGGCGGAAGCACCGCAGATTTCCGTATACTCTCCGGCGGCTTTGCCGCGAACAGCGTCAAGCTGGATGGTCACACCCTCACCAAGGTGGGCACCCACACCCTCGGTTTCGTCAACACCACGTTCAACGAGGGAACCCTGCGGGTTGAAAAGGGCAAACTGGATTTCGACTCCGGCAAGAGGAAGAACAACGATGTGCTCAACGGCACCAGGATTGTGCTGGCCGATGCCCAAGCGGGAACCGCCGACAAGATGATCGGCCTCGTTCATGTCGAGGGAAGCGCTGAAATCACGGCGGAGCAATCCGCACAGGCGAGCGTTCAGATTAATATCCGCGACAACGCCGCGCTCTCCGTGGGCGCGGAGCAGGATAGGAACCTGTTACTCTCGGGCGCGGTCAGCGGCGGTGCTTCCACCACCATCCTCAAGGAAGGTGCGGGCTCCGTGGAGCTTTCCGGCAGCTTGTCCGGCTTCAGCGGCTCCATCGATGCGCAGGGGGGCATCCTCAATCTCCTCAACCAAAGCGCGCTGAGCGTGCAGGATGTCGTTCTCGCGGATGGCGCCACCGTGGGTGCGTATACCACCGCGGCGGCAGACGAAACGAACGAGGCCACGCTCACCATCAGCGGCACGCTGGCCGCCAAGGGTGCCGACGGCAGGCTGAATGCCAACGTCGTGATGGAGACCGGCTCCGCGATGGATGCCTCCGCCACCGGCGGCAACGGCATCTCACTGGGCAGCTCGCTCACCATCATGGATGGGGGTATCAACCTCTCGAAAGCCGACTTCGAGGCCGTGGCGGGCCTGGGCTACGGTGACCGCTACGTCCTCTTCAACGGAGTGGACAGCCTCACCCTAGACCAGACCTATACGGAGGCTATCACGCCGACAATGCAGGTAGACGCGGCCGACTGGTTCCACGGCGTGGAGCCGGAGAAGTACTATGTGGTCTACGACGGCTCCAACGTGGGCGAGGTGGCCATCTTCTGCGCCACGCCGGAACCCGCCACATCCACGCTGAGCCTGCTGGCGCTGGCCGCCCTGGCCGCACGCCGCAGGAGAAGGTGAACGCATTTTTCTCTCCACAGCCAAAAATTGTGCTTGCCTTTCTCGCCCCGCGGGCGTATATTTCCCCCCGACTTCCTTTGGACAGGTGTCAGAGAGGTCGAATGAGCACGATTGGAAATCGTGTGTGCGCCAAAAGCGTACCGAGGGTTCGAATCCCTCCCTGTCCGCTCGTAACCGGGCCCGCATTCCGCCGCACGGCGGTTTGCGGGCCTTTCAATATGCGCTTGCCAAGACGGCTCCCTTATGCTAGACTGCGCGCGCAGGCGCATGGAAGAGCGCTTGCGGCAAAACCATGGCAAACGACACCATAATGGCCCCGGCCGATGCCCTCGATGCCCTGTACGGCAGCGATACCTTCGGCATCAAGACGATGGAGAAGTACCTCTCCAAGAGCGCGTTCAAGAAGATGCTCACCACCGTCCAGCAGGGTGGGCCCCTTGATCCCAGCATTGCGGAGGAGGTGGCCCAGGCCATGAAGATTTGGGCGCTCTCCAAAGGCGCCACCCACTACACCCACTGGTTCCAGCCGCTCTCCGACGCCACGGCGGAGAAGCACGATTCCTTCGTGGAGCCGGACGGCAAGGGCGGCATGATCTGCGAGTTCACCGGCAAGACCCTCATCCAGGGCGAGCCGGACGCATCGTCTTTCCCGAACGGCGGCATCCGCGCCACCTTCGAGGCCCGCGGCTACACGGCCTGGGACCCCACCAGCCCAGCCTTCATCAAGCGCACCGCGCACACCGCCACCCTCTGCATCCCCACGGCGTTCTGCTCGTACACCGGGGAGGCGCTGGACAAGAAGACGCCGCTGCTGCGCTCCATGGCGGCGGTGAGCAAGCAGGCCTCCCGCGTGCTGAACTGCTTCGGCGTGGAGCACAGCTTCGTGGGCAGCGACCTGGGCGCGGAGCAGGAGTATTTCCTGGTGGACCGCGACCTGTACCTGCGCCGCCCGGACCTCATCGAGACGGGCCGCACGCTCTTCGGCTGCCTGCCGCCCAAGCACCAGCAGATGGAGGACCACTACTTCGGCTCCATCAAGGAGCGCGTGCTGGAGTTCATGAGCTCCGTGGACCACGCGCTGTGGGCGCTCGGCGTGCCCGCCAAGACCCGCCACAACGAGGCCGCGCCCGCGCAGTTCGAGCTGGCCCCGCTCTACGAGCCTGTGAACGTGGCCGTGGACCACAACGTGATGATCATGGACATCCTGCAGCGCCAGGCCCTCAAGCACAACCTGGTCTGCCTGCTGCACGAGAAGCCCTACGCCCACGTCAACGGCTCCGGCAAGCACAACAACTGGTCCCTCTCCACGCCGGAGATGGGCTCCCTGTTCAGCCCCGGCAAGACCCCGCACAGCAACCTGCTCTTCCTCACCCTGCTGGCTTCCGTCATCCGCGCCATCGACCTGCATGCGGACATGCTGCGCGCGTCCATCTCCAAGGCCGGAAACGACCACCGACTCGGCGCGCAGGAGGCCCCGCCCTCCATCATCTCCATCTTCCTGGGCGACCAGCTCACCGATATCATCGAGCAGATCAAGAAGGGCGGCGCCAAGCGCTCCGCCGTGAAGAGCCAGGTGAAGCTGGGGGTGGACATCCTGCCCACGCTGCCGCAGGACACGTCGGACCGCAACCGCACCTCGCCGTTCGCGTTCACCGGGAACAAGTTCGAGTTCCGCGGCGTGGGCGCCTCGCAGACCTGCGCGTGGCCCATGACCATCCTCAACACCATTGTGGCGGAATCCCTGGACCACGTGGCCACCAAGCTGGAGCCCCACGCCGGAAAGCCCGGCTTCAACGATGCCGTGGCCAAGCTCCTGCGCGAGATGGTCACCAAGCACGACCGCGTCATCTTCAACGGCAACGGCTACTCACAGGAATGGGTGAAGGAGGCCGCGCGCCGCGGCCTGCCCAACATCAAGTCCGCAGAGGAGGCCATGGACGTCATGGTCCGCAAGGACACCATCGCGCTCATGGACAAGTATAACGTGCTGACCAAGGCGGAATCCGTGGCGCGCAAGGAGGTGCTGATGGAGAACTACATCAAGCTCATCGACATTGAGGCCAAGACCTGCCTCAACATGCTGCGCACCATCTACGCCCCCGCCATCGAGGCCCAGCTCACCGCCATCTCCAACACCGTCTGCGCCATCAAGGCCAGCGGCATCAAGGCCGGCCTCAAGGCCGCGCAGGACAAGGCCACCCGCATCGGCAGGCTCTACGATGAAATCCCGCAGCGCGTCGCCGCTCTGGAGAAGGCCATCGCCGCCTGCACCCCCGCCAAGATGCGCGCCGCCATGGAGGCCGCACGCACCACCGTGGACACTCTGGAAACCATCGTGGACGCGGACCTGTGGCCCGTGCCCACCTACGCCCAGATGCTCAACATCCACAGCCGCTGATAGAAGCGCCGGCCGTGAATCCCGCGCCGCCTAGTCGTTCAGGCGGTGGGTGGCGGGGATTTGGAGCCGCTCCGCGGGTGAATCCACGCGCAGGACGGTGGGAAGCTGCGTGCGCTTGAGCGCGGAGGCGATGATGCGGCGCTGGATGCGGCGCACCTCCTCCTCCCGGAAGAGGGGAGAGTTGTGGATGAGCTCCGAGGGCGGGGTGTTGCGGTCCGCCAGCTCGTGGATGATGCGGTCCGTCTCCGGGTGCGGCGGTTCCGCCAGCGCGCCGAAGAGGTCCGCGCGCTCCTCGCGCAACAGGCCGCGCAGCAGGTGCAGGTCCATCTCGTACAGGTTGCCCAGCGGGGCCAGGCCGCCGCACGTTTCCGCATACAGGGTGAAGTTGCCCAGCATGATGTCCTGCCGCGCCAGCGGGCAGAGCAGCATGTAGCCCAGTTCCTCCGCCGCGGCGGTGCAGTGGGCCGCGCGCACGCGCGCCTGCGTGGCCGCGGGCAGATTTTCGTCTGCTGGGGCCTCCGGTTGGCGGATGGCGATGCCCAGGGCCTTGGCCGCGGGCGCATCCTTTGCAAAGGAGATGCCGCAGACGTGCTGCGCGCCGAGTGCGGAGGCCGCGAGTGCGGCGAGCAGGGTGCCGTTCGGGTGGTCCAGCGGCACGCACGCGCCGGTGAAGCCGTTGTTGCGCACGGTGTCTGCAATGCCGCGCTCCAGCGCGCGGCGCAGCAGCTCCTGTGGTTCCGGCAGGGCGGCGCAGGGGCGCCCCGTTTCCAAATCCGCCACCTTGGAGGCGGGCTCGAAAAACGGCAGGCGGAGCAGGGGCTTGCCCTGGGCGGAGACGATGAAGGAGCCGCCGCCGTAGATGTTCCCCCCGGCGGTGCCCACGGGCGCGCAGTACACCACGGGCGTGCCGTTGGTGGTGGCCTCCCAGCGCATGGTGTCGTGCAGGTCCGCGGCGGCGGTGGCGTGCCAGGGCGTGCAGCCCAGGTGCACCATGAGGTCGAATTCATCCTCCTCCGGCAGGATTTCCCCCTCGCCCAGCCGCACGTACACCCGCAGCCCGTCTATTTCCATCACCGTGTTGTCCTCCAACTCGGTCACGGTGTCCCGCTCCAGCAGGTAGGGCACCAGCGCGGTGCGCCGCCGCTCCAGGCTGTCGCGCTCCCCGTCGTCCTCGCCCAGCATGCCGTCCCACAGCTCGTCGTCCGCTATGAAGCGCATGTACGCGCCCAGGATGAGCGGCGCGGCGCCCAGCTCCGCGCTCAGGGCGTCCAGCGCGCGCTGCGTCTGTTCCTCGAAACTGGGGCGTTCCGCCAGGTCCTGCGGCTCCAGCCCGCAGAGGGCGTCTGCCGGGGCCACCACCAGCCCGGCGCCGTGGTCGATGCAGTCCCGATAGCCCTGCACGAGGGCGCGGAGGTTGTTGGGGAAGTCGCCGGGGAGGGGGGCGTTCTGGATGATGCCGATGCGTTGAATGCTGGATTCCATGGGTTGATTGGGGCGGGGGTTAGTAGATGTGGACGGGCAGGGAGGTTCCGGTTTCTCCCAGGGTGAAGGACATGCCGACGCCGAGCTCGTGCTTGCCGCCGTTGTCGCGCATGAAGACGTTGACACCCACGTACCAGGCGCCGGTGTTCTTGAAGACGGAGAGCTGCTGGAGCGGGCTGCGGCGTTCCGTGATGTCCACGTAGGTGCGCCCGGCCACGGTGTAGTTCTCGTTGATGCGGAGGTTGCCCTGGAGGTAGAGCTGGTTGGAGTCCTCCTGGATGGGGTGGTGGTCGATGTATCGGAACCCGAAGGTGTACTCGAACCAGGCGCAGGGCATGTGGGAGATGCTGGCGTTGTACTGGTGGTAGTCCTCGCCGTTGCGGATGGTGGGCGTGAGCGATTCCAGCCGCATGTTCAGCGTGTCCCCGGGGTTGAAGCGTATCAGCGAGTACAGGTTGGAGAAGTTCCGCTGCGAGTTCACGTTGTCCCCGTTGTAGTCCACGAAGGCGTGCCAGTCCAGGATGTTCTTGCGCTCCCCGTCCTGCCGCGACGAGAAGGTGTTCTGCATGCCGAAACGCCACACGGAGGTCTTGCCCCAGCCGTCGATTCCCGTGAAGCTGCTCAGGTCCATGGGCATGGGTGCGGCGGTGGTGGCGCCCATGGTGGTGGACCAGCAGTCGATGCGCGGCACCAGCGCGTTGGACGAGGAGATGGACATGTGCGTGAAGGATGTGTACGGGCGCAGCACGTGCGTGAGCCCGCGGTACCCCATGCTGTCCCAGTGGAAGCCCGCGAAATGCCGCTGCAGGCGGATATCCAGGTCGCAGCCCAGGTAGCCCATGAAGCGGTTGTCCGCGCCTATGCCGTCCACGCCGTAGTACCCGGAATATCCCATGCCGGCCTTGGGGGTGACGTTGAGGAAGCGCAGCAGCTTGAAATCCGTGGTGAGCTCGTGCGTGGTGAAGGCGCGGCAGTAGTGGCCGGTGTTGAGCAGGCGGGCGTAGTATTCCTTCTGCGGGCCCTCGCGGTAGTGCTGCAGGGCTTCCTGGTAGGCGGCGCGCTGCAGCGGCGAGATGTACTGGTGCATCAGCCCGGCGCCCGTGCGCGTCTCATAGTTGACGCGCGTGCCGAACAGCGGCGTGCGCACGCGGTAGAAGGAGCCCTCCAGGCGTTCGTCCGTGGCGTAGTAGTTGTTCGGGGCGAAACGCGTGTAGAGCATGGTCTGCGTGCGCGGCGAGGTGCGCGCCAGGCGCACGGTGTTGTCCGGCTTGTCGTTCACCTGGCATTCTGCGGTGAAGAAGTCGCGCAGCATGTAGCGGTCGCCCACGGCGTTCACGTTGGAGACGGCGGACCAGCGGGAGCCGGGGTCGAACTCCGGGGTGCCCTCCCATCCGGCCCGTGCGGTGAGGGAGTATCGCTGCTTGCGGATCTTGCTGCGGGGCACGTCTGTGGGGTTGATCATGTGGCCGCGGTCCGGGGCGTAGTAGAGCTTGATGCCGGAGAAATCCTGGTTGCGGCGCTCCATGGCGATGTCCACCAGGTCCAGCCCGGTGGCGAACCCGCGGCGCGTGCGCACATCCGCGTGCAGGGTGGCCAGGTAGTCCGCCGTGGGCATGATGCCCTCCACGCGCCGGTTGCCCAGCAGCACGCCGTAGGAGTTGAGCACGTACACGCCCCAGTAGGAGCGCGTGCCCAGCGAGGGCGTGTAGCCCTCCTTCGGGTTGAGGGAGTGGGAGACGGTGAACCAGCCGAGCACGGGCACGGCGATATCGTGGTCGCGCGTGGCGATGCTCAGGCGGGAGAACGAGCCGTAGTCCCCGGGCACGATGCGCAGCGTGCCCGCGCCCACCCACGTGCCGGGCTTCTCCACGTCCTCGGTGGTCACGTAGGCATCGTGGATGGTGATGCAGTTGCGCCCCCGGTCATCCTTGGTGTATTCCACGGCGGAGCCGCGCACCAGCAGGCCGTTCACCTTGGCGCGCACCCCGTTGAGCTCCGCAAGCCCGGAATCCCAGTGGTAGGCGCCGCCCCGGCCGCGCATCATCATTTCCCCCTGGTGGACGGTGAGGGGGCCCTCCAGCTCGGCCACCTGTTCCTCCAGGTTGGCGCTCACGCCCCCGGCGTAGATGTCCGCCCCGCTGTCCGTGAGGATATGGATGGGCGCAGTGCCGCCGCGGTAGGAGACGGTGTTGCGCGCGGCATCGTAGCAGATGTCCGCGCCGTGGCTCTCCACGGCCAGGTTGGTGGGGATGGAGGGCGCGGCGGAAAGCCCCGCGATACTGTTGAGCCCGGCCAGCTCCGCCAGCGAGGGCGCGGGGGGCGTGTCGTCGTTGAGCATCTTCGCCGGGGTGTATGCGGTACCGCCGCTTTCCTTGAGCCGCGGCATCTCGGCAGGTTCGTCGCGGGCTTCCGCGCGCTTGGGGAAATCCGTGAGCGGCGGGGCCTCCGGAACCTTCAGCTCATCCGGCAGGGAGGTGGCCTCCGGCACCTGCGGCAGGGGCGCGGGGGCTTCCCCCTGCGCCGCCTCCTGCGCGTGCAGCTGGCCCGGCAGGAGAATCGCCGCCGCCAATCCGCACACACCCGCCCAGCTGACCATGCCGTGCCTCATCCGTACAACCTCCGTGGGAAAAATCCGTGCGCGTCAGGAAGGCGTTTCCATGTAGCGCTTCAAGAATCGCTCGGCGGTGGATTCCAGGTCCAGCAGCACCAGGCAGTCCAGCACCCCGCCGAAGCCCTCGTCGATACCGAAGGAGAGCATCTTGCCGTTCAGGCGCAGGTACTGGCGCAGCAGCACGGGAATGCCCTTGCGGTCCGGCTCCGCCTCCACCACCATCATGTTGAGCAGGCGTGCATCCTCCAGCCCGGTGCGCAGCAGCGGCATATCCTCCGCGCGCATGGCCAGCTTCACCGGCGGGAAATTGGCGCGCACGCTGCGCGCCAGCCCGGCGTTCATGCAGTGCGCGCGCAGCCAGCCCAGGATCAGCCTGCGGGAGTAGTTCGTGTAATCCTGGGAGATGCTCACCGTGCCGTAGAGGTAGCGGTACTCCGGGTGCTTGAGCAGGTAGCGCGCGATACCCTGCCAAAGCGTGTCCAGGGAGCCGGCCTGGCGCTGGTAGGGGCGGGTGATGAAGGCGCGCCCCATCTCCAGCCCCTTGGAAATCACCTCCATGGCGGGCTTGCCGAAGTGGAAGAACTGCGCGTTGTACAGGCCGTCCAGCCCCTTGTTGCGGATGATGAAGTCCGTGCGGCCTATGCGGTAGGCACCGGCCAGGCATCTGGCGGCGGGGTCCCAGAGGATGAGGTGGATGTAGTGCGGGTCGTACCGGTCCAGGTCGCACGCGGTGCCGGTGCCCTCGCCCACGGCGCGGAAGGTGTTCTCGCGCTGCAGGCCAATCTCGTGCAGCAGGCGGGGGATCTGCTCCGCCTCCGCCGCGTACACCTGCAGGCCGCCGTTCTCGCCCGCCACGCACTGGCAGGATTCCGGCAGCGCGTCTATTTCCTCCTGCAGCAGCTCCGGCGACTCTGGCGCGTCCACGGGGCAGGGGGCCGGTTTCGCCGCGGCCGCGGGCTCCGCCAGGTCCTGCGGGGCGGGTGCGGCCGCGTACCGCAGCAGGGAGGAGCGCAGCCGCAGGTGGTCGATGAGGCTCTGCGGGTCCTTGAAATGCGCCAGCAGCGTGGCCGGAACCGCGCGCCCCAGGCGGATGCTGTGGCGCATCCGGCCGTCGCGCTTGATTTCGCGGGGCAGGAAGCTCGGGCGTATTCCCTTGGCCAGCACGGTCACCAGCTGGAAGAACCAGCCCGTGTGCCCGGAAATGTGCATGGGCACCACCGCGGCGTGCGTCTTGGCGATGATGCCGGCGATGTTGGCCTGCCACGGGTCCTCCTGGATTTCGCGGTGCCGCAGGGAGAGAGAGGACACCGAGCCGCTGGGGAACACCAGCAGGCAGTGCCCCTCCCGCAGCCACGCCAGCATCTCCTTCATGCCCGCTATGTTCGCGCGCTTGGCATCATTGCCGCCGTACACGTTCACCGTGATGGAGTATGGGCGCATGCCCCGCACGCAGTACAGGAAATCGTTCACCACAATGCGGATATCCTTGCGCCGCCGCATGGCCAGCGCGCCGAACATCAGGCCGTCGCTCATCCCGTGCGGGTGGTTGGAGACCACCACGCACGGCCCCTCCGCCGGAATGTTCTCCAATCCCTCCAAATCGTAGTTGAGGTTGAGGTATTTGCAGGCCAGGGTGAAGAAGTCCTCCGTGCTGCCGTTCTCCCAGTCCTCCTCAATGTGGTCGTGCGCTATGTTGAAATTGCTGAACCCCAGGCGGCGTTCCCCCCACTCGATGAGCCACCGCGGCAGCTTCAGCCAGCCCGGCAGGTATTCGGTGAGATCCATTATCTTTTGCCTTGTACTCACGTCTTGCTTTGGTTCTGCTCGGTGCACACCGCACCGTGGAGCAATTCTACCACGCCCTGCCCCCCGGCGTCAACCAATTTAATCGCCCGCGCGCGTGGAGGCCGCGCGCAAAGCACGCCTGAATTCCAAATCGTAAATTGTCAATCGTCAATTGTAAATTTGCTTGACTTCTCGGCACCCAACTCATATAATACGCGCGTATGCTCGTACACACACACGTACGGGCATTCATAACATAAACCACACCAAAAATCCAAACATTATGAAAAAGACATTGTTCCTGACCCATATCCTCACGGCCTTCATCGCCTGCTCAGGCTTCTTGCATGCCCAGGAGGAAAACAGCCCCAGAGAGCTGAAGGGCAACCAAACCTATAACATGATTGCGGATGAAAAGTTCGCATTGTACGTGACAGGCCAGAACAACTGGATCAGGATGGATAACCAGCACAGGACGCACGTCACCTTCACCTACCAGAACCCCACCGCGATTGTCAACGGCGAGCTCTCGCTGGAAAAAGTGAAGATTGGCCCCGACATGGGGAATGAGAAGTGGGAAATGGGGGCCAATTCGCGCCTGAACCTGGGCGGCACGGATGCCGCGCTGGTCTGGTTCAAAGTCACGGGGCCGTCCGCGGAGATTAACAACGGCGTGATCAACCTGTGGGAGGGGCAATCGTACACGCTGGGCGGGAACCTGGGCGGCACCGCCGGCATCGTCTTGAAAGACAACAGCCGCCTGGACCTTGGCGGCAAAACCCTGACAAACCCCATGACCATCGACAGCTCCGCCACCATCGGCAACGGCTCGTACAACGGCGCCCTGGTGGTGAAGGGCGACAAGACGCTCACCCTGTGCGGCAACCTGGGCGGCACGGGCAACCTCACCCTGAACGACAACGCCCGGCTGGACCTGGGCACCCACACGCTTGACAAGGCCCTGACCCTGGACGGCTCCGCCATCATCGGCAACGGCGCGTACAACGGCGCCCTGGCGGTGAAAGGCGGCAAGACGCTCATCCTGAGCGCAGACCTGGGCGGCACGGGCAACATCACCCTGGGCGACAACGCCAAGCTGAACCTGAACGGCTATTCCATCTCCAAGGCCATCGATTGGAACGTGAACTCCGGCATAGAGGGCGAGGGCATCATTCGGGGCAACCTGATCCTGAGGGACAACACCTCCTACACTTGGAACAACACGGCTGTGCAGATCGTCGGCAACGTCGTCCTGGGGGCGGGCTCCATGTTCGAGCTGAAGGGCCAATCCATCGGCTCCGCAACACTCACCGCCAGCAATTCCGTCATCTCGAACGCCAACATCGTCGGCACCTTCGCCCTGGGGGACGGTGTGTCCTACACCTGGAGCAGCGATGCCCTCTACATCTGCGGAGACGTCTCCCTGGGCGACAAGGCCGCGCTGAACCTGGGCGGCCATGTCCTCGATAACGCCGTGAGCATGAAAGGCGCCGCCACCCTCGGCAGCGGCACGCTCAACGGCACCCTCTCCATGGGGGGCGGCAAAACGCTCAACCTGGGCGGCAACCTCTCCGGCTCCGGCACCATCGCCATGGCCGCGAACGATGTGCTCAACCTGGGCGGCTTCGAACTCGGCACCGCCGTGGCCGTGAACGGCTCCGCCACCATCGGCAACGGCTGGTTCCACGGCGCGCTCTCCGTCGCCGCGAACCAGACGCTCTCCCTGAACGCCGACGTGAAAGGCACGGGCAGCGTCACCCTTGGCAATGATGCCAAGCTGGACCTGGGCGGCAAAACCCTGGGCTGTGCCGTTAGCCTGGAAGGCTCCGCCACCATCGGCGGCGGCAGGCTCAACGGCTCCCTCACCGTGGACGGTGGCGAGACGCTCACGCTGAGCAGTTCCCTGAGCGGCGAGGGTGCCATCACCCTGGACAACGCGGCCGAGCTGGACCTGGACAGATTCGTCCTTGAAAAGGCCGTGGTCCTGGAAGGCTCCGCCACTATAGGCGACGGCACATACCACGGCACCCTGACCGTGCACGGCGGCGCAACGCTCACCCTGAGCGACAACTTGGGCGGAAACGGCGGAGTCACCATGGAGGAAGGTTCCCGGCTGCAACTGAACGATGACGGTTCGGGCAACACCCTCTCCAAGGAGGTCTCGGCAACCGGGAATGTCCACATAGGCGGCGGCTCCATCGATGGCACGGTCTACGTGGATGCGGGCAAGACGCTCACCCTGTGCGGCGAGCTGGGCGGAAATCATGATGTCGTCCTGGGCGAAGCCTCCGTGCTGAACCTGGCGGGCCATAAGCTGAACAAGGCCGTGACCCTGGCAGGAACCACCGCAACCGTCAGCGGCGGCGAGATGAACGCCGCGTTGAACGTGGGCGCGAACAAGACGTTCTCCCTGAGCGGCGACCTGCGCGGCGGTGATGTCGTCGCCCTGGGCGAAAGCTCCGTGCTGAACCTGAACGGCCATACCCTCGGCAAGGGAATCCGCCTGGATGGTAGCGCCTCTATGAGCGGCGGCATCCACAACGGCGATGTGGAGGTGAGATTCGACAAGACGCTCACCCTGGGCGGCGACCTCTCCGGCACGGGCACCGTCATCCTGCAGGGCGGGACCGCCCTGAACCTGGCCGATAACATCCTCAACAAAAACGTCACCTTGGATGGCTCCGCCACCATCGGCGGCGGCACCATCAACGGCGCGGTGAACGTGCGGAGCACCCGCACGCTCACCCTGGGCGGCGACCTGGACGGCGCGAACGTCCTCACCCTGCAAGAATACTCCAAGATGTTGCTGGGCGGCCATGTCCTCACCAAGTCGGTATGCTCGGTCGGGGAGGTCACCATGAGCAACGGCACGCTCGATGCCGCCGTGGAAATCCTCGGCACCGATGTCGACCGGAGGAACTGCAGGCTCCTGCTGGATGGAGTCGCCATCGGCAGCCATGCCACATTCACCATGTGGAACAATGCCGTCCTGGACCTGGGCGGAAAGGAAGTCCGGCTGGACCGGTTCACTCTCAAGGGAACATCCTCTGTGGTGGGCGGCGGCGGCAAGCTGCTGGTGGAGAGCGGGGATGCGGTCAGGCTCGGCTCGACCCTCTACGCCCAATCCGTTGATCTCGAGGTGCGCGGCGGCACGCTGGACTTTGGCGGCAAAACCCTTGCCGCCAAATCCGCGCGCATGACCGGGGATGCCACCATGGGCAACGGCGCGCTCGATAACGGCCTCTACGTGGAGGGCGGCAAGAAACTCACCCTTTGCGGCAACTTCAACGGCACCGCAGAGATCACCCTGGGAAATGCCGCCACGCTGGATATGGGCGGCTACAGGGTCAACAAGGCCGTGGTCCTGCAAGGCGCCGCCACCCTTTCCAACGGTACCATCGGCGGTACCCTGCGCCTCAACGACCGCGTGGCCTTCACTTGGTCCGGCGATGACCTCGAACTCGCCGGAGGCGCCGCATTGGGAGCCGGCTCCCGGCTTGACCTGGGCACCCATGCCATCAACAACGTCTCGGTCTCCGGCATCGGAGCCACCATCAGCAACGGTACCGTCAGGGGCACACTCTCCCTGCAGGAAGATGCCGCCTTCGCATGGAACGACGACAAATTGAAAATCGAGGGTGGCATCACAATGGGTCTGGACTCCATTTTGGACCTGGGTGGCCATACCGTAGGCGATGTGACATTGAACGACGACGCCGACATTTTCAACGGCACCATCAGCGGCTCGCTCACCCTGAAAGAGGATGCCTCCTTCACCTGGTTCGACGAGGACCTGGAGCTCCTCGGGCGCGTCGATGTGGGGAAGGACGCCGAGTTTGACCTGTGCGGCAGAACCATCGACGCGGATGTTGCCGTCGGCATCAGGTCAGAGATATCGGGTGGCGGTACCATTGCCGGCAACCTCATTCTGTCGGGGTCCACCACTTTCACCTGGGCCGACAAGGGGCTGCATCTCGGAGGGAACGTCATCCTTATGCGTTGGGCCCAGTTCGACATGGGCGGCCAAACCCTCAAGGGAGATGTCGTCATCACCGCCGCCGATGAACCCGGCAAGATATACGGTGCCGGCACCATCGGCGGCAATCTGGTCCTGGGGGACGGCATCTTCTTCTCCTGGTCCAACAAAGACCTGAACATCGGCGGCGTCGTCGCGGGCTCCGGCTCCGACATTGACCTGAACGGCAGAACCATCGGCAATGCCACCCTCACCGCCAACAATTCCCTCGTCCGCAACGGCACCGTCAGCGGCTGCTTCTCCCTGGGGGACGGCGTCTCCTACACCTGGGGCAGTCTCAATGGCCTGAACATCACCGGAACCGTCGCCCTGCACAGCGGTGCCGCGCTGAACCTGAACGGCCAAACCCTGCAGAACACCGTGAGGCTGGAAGGCAGCGCCGCCTCCCTCGCCAACGGCACGCTCAACGGCAACCTCATCCTGGCGGAAGGCGTCTCCTTCACCTGGTCCGCCAACGACCTCAAAATCCAGGGCGGCGTCGTCTTGAAAGACAGGTCAGAGCTGAACCTGGCCGGCCACGCGCTTGACAGGCCCGCCATCCTGGAAGGCTCCGCCATCATCGGCGGCGGCGCAATCAACACCAACCTCTCCGTCGGCTCCGGCAAGACCCTCACCCTGAGCGCCAACCTGCAGGGCACTGCAGATATCGCCATCGATGACGGTGCCCTGGAGCTCGGCAACTACACCTGGTCCAAGTCCGGCTCAAGCATGGAGGGCACGCGCGAGCTCTACACCATGCAGGGTATCGCAGAGCCGGGTACCGGCGAGGTCAAGGGCTCCATCGGCGGCCATGCCAAGGCTGACTCCTCCGGCCTGGCCGGCGCCGGTCAGGCCAACCGCGTGCAGATGCAGGGCGTCCTCCTCTCCACCCACGCCAATTTCACCCTGAGCCACGCGGATGTCGGTGCCTCCGTCATCGACATCGGCAAGGGCACCACCATGTACCTGGTGGATGTGAACATCAGGCCGGACTCCCGCATCACGGATGATGCCGCCGTCCTCAACATGAAGGACACCCGCGCCTGGCTGGAGCAGGATGTCAACACCTCCGCTATTGGAACCGAAACCTTGGGCGCCGATACCCCGCTCCTGATGTGCGGCAACAACTCCAAATCCATCACCCTCTCCGCGGGCAGCACCGGCGTCAACCTCTCCTGCGATATGTTCAACTACGTCACCCTCGACGGTACCAACCTCTGGCTGGACATGACCGACATCGCCCAGAAGGGCACCTTCAAGGACAGCATCTACTTCACCCTGAAGTTTGATAGCAAGGACCCCTCCCAGGAGGGCGCAAAGGCCTTGGTGAACACAGGCAACCTCTCGGTCACCGTCAAGCTGGACGGTGCCAGCTACACCACCGAGGCCTACTACAATCCCAACGAGCTGGTGGGCGGATTGGCTCCCCGCCTCTACTTCGTCCTGCCCGCAGGCCCCGAACCCGCTCCCGTGCCGGAACCCGGCACCGGCGCTCTTTCCCTGCTGGCGCTGGGACTGCTGGCAAGCCGCCGCCGGAGGCGCTAATTTACAATTGACGATTTACGATTTACAATTTGGAAAGTTAGGCGCGGCGTTCGCCGCACGGGCAACAAGGCCCCTGCGCTGGAAGGTGCAGGGGCCTTGTAGCGCGCAAATCTTTTCGGGGACTATGATTTTTATCTCGCAAAGGGTGGGGAAATGTGTTAGATTGTAAGGAACGACCAATGAGCGACACATCCTATATCTACGATAATGTGGAGGCGTACCTGGGCCTGGCGGCTGAGCAGGCGAGCCCTTCCGTGTATCTGGGAACCGGGTTGCAGCCCTACCTGATGCAGGCCCCGG